>JAAAPI010000118.1 GCA_009908325.1 Verrucomicrobiota bacterium
GCGTTTTTTTATTTATGGCAGATCCAGCAAAATTATCGACTTGGGCAATGAACATTGCTCCCTCTCCGACATTGGCAGTTGATGCCAAGGCCAAGGAACTGAAAGCGGCGGGCGAAGATGTCTGCGGTTTCGGCGCAGGTGAACCCGATTTTGATACTCCGGAGTTTATCAAAGACGCTTGCGTTCAGGCGCTCGCGGAGGGGAAGACGAAATACGCACCCGCACCCGGCATTCCTCCCTTGCGCGAGGCCTTGGCCGCCAAATACCGCGATCAGGGCGTCGATGGTGTAACCGCCGCGCAATGCGTGATTAGCCCGGGTGGGAAATATTCCTGTCATCTTGCGATCCAGGCCGTGGTCAGCCCGGGCGATGAGGTGATTATCCCGGCACCCTACTGGGTAAGCTACCCGGAGATGGTCAAACTGGCAGGGGGCGTCCCCAAAATGCTCTTTGCCGGACTTGAAGCCGGGTTCAAGATCACACCCGAGGCCTTGCGTGCCGCGATTACTCCGAAGACGCGTCTGTTTGTCATCAACAGCCCCTCGAATCCCACTGGAGCCGTCTATTCCTCAGAGGAATTACAGGCGCTCACCGAGGTTGCTTTGGAAGCTGGCATCTATATCATGTCCGATGAGATCTACGAGTATTTGCTTTATGACGGCGTCAAACACGTCAGCCCGGCCTCATTCTCCGAAGAGGCTGCCGAATCCGTGATCACGGTGGCCGGTTTCAGCAAGACCTTTTCGATGACAGGCTGGCGCCTCGGCACACTTATGGCGGCACCGGCGGTAGCCAAGGCAGTCGCCAGCATACAGAGCCAGACCAGCTCGAACGCGACGACCTTTGCACAATACGGTGCCTTGGCAGCCATGGAGCAATGGGATCGATCCATGGCCGCCGTCAAAGAGATGTTGGAAGTCTTTGATCGTCGGCGTTTGTTACTGCTCGAAGGTTTGCAGGCGATTGATGGAATCGATTGTGCCCGGGCACAGGGTGCCTTCTACCTGTTCCCGAATGTGGAGAAGCTTGGCCTGAGCGCTGCCGATTTCGCCTCCCGTGTCTTGGAGGAGGAAAAGGTGGCCGTCGTGCCGGGCGAAGGCTTCGGCGCCCCGGGCTACATGCGCCTAAGCTATGCGACCTCCGACGAAGTGATCGAAAAAGGGCTGGAGCGCCTCGCGATATTCTGCAAAAAGATCCGGTAAATCATGGAAGACAAAGCAAAAATCATCTACACGATTACTGACGAGGCTCCGGCACTCGCAACACTGTCGCTACTGCCGATCATCGAGGCTTACACGGCCGCAGCGGGCGTTTCCGTGGAAACGCGGGACATTTCGCTGGCCGGTCGGATTCTGGCAAGTTTATCAGAGTTTCTACCGGAGGACCAAAAAGTTCCCGATCACCTGGCGGAGCTGGGCGAGTTAGCCAAGCAGCCGGACGCAAATATCATCAAACTACCGAATATTTCGGCTTCGATGCCACAACTGATGGCCTGTATCAAAGAGCTTCAGTCCCAGGGCTGTGCCTTACCGGACTACCCATCGCAGCCTTCGACCGATAAAGAAACAGCGATCAAGGCAGCCTACGATCGGGTCAAAGGCAGCGCGGTCAATCCTGTCTTGCGCGAGGGCAACTCCGACCGCCGCGCCGCAGCGGCAGTCAAGCAGTACGCTCAAAAAAACCCGCACAGCATGGGTGCCTGTTCGGCGGATTCAAAATCAATGGTCTCCAGTATGTCGGAGGCGGACTTTTTCGGCAACGAAAAGTCGGTGACCATTCCGGATGCAACAACGGCACGAATTGAACTGCTAACGAAGGAAGGGCAAACGCAAGTGCTGAAGGAGGGTCTTGAGCTGCAGGCCGGTGAGGTGTTGGATGGGACCTTCATGAGTGCACGTGCGCTCCGCTCTTTCTTTGAGCAACAAATAGAGGTATCGAAAAAGAACGGCGTCCTTTTCTCGCTCCACCTGAAGGCGACCATGATGAAAGTCTCTGATCCGATTTTATTCGGGCACGCGGTCGAAGTCTTCTACGGAGATGTCTTTGAAAAACACGCTGAGACAATTGCCTCACTCGGTGTCGACGTGACAAATGGTCTGGGCGATCTATATGCGAAGGCCGAGACATTACCCGCCGATGAGCGCGATGCGCTGATGGCTGACATAGAAGCGGTCTATGAAAAAAACCCCGATATTGCCATGGTCGACTCAGACCGGGGCATCACCAATTTGCATGTGCCGAGCGATGTGATCATCGATGCCTCCATGCCAGCGGCGATCCGCAGCTCCGGACAGATGTGGAATAAGGCGGGTGAATTGCAGGATACAAACTTTGTCATTCCGGACCGTTGCTACGCAGGCGTTTACGCGGAAACCGTCAATTTCTGTAAAGAGCATGGTGCCTTCGATCCCCGGACGATGGGGACGGTCCCAAACGTAGGTCTAATGGCCCAGAAAGCCGAGGAATACGGCTCCCACAACAAAACATTTGAGATTCCAAGCAACGGCACAGTTCGGGTAGTCGATCAGGCAGGTTCGGTCCTCTTTGAGCACAGCGTGGAAGCCGGTGATATCTGGCGGGCCTGCCAGGTAAAAGACGCCCCCATCCGGGATTGGGTCAAGCTGGCGGTAAACCGCGCCCGTGCCACGGGTGCACCCGCTTTCTTCTGGCTGAATAAGGAACGCGCGCACGATGCGCAGCTCATCGCCAAGGTGGAGACCTACCTGAAAGACCATGACACCGATGGTCTGGACATCCGTATCCTTGCCCCGGTTGAGGCGACGCGCCTCACACTCGAACGTGCGAAGGCTGGTGAAGACACGATCTCGGTCACTGGCAACGTGCTACGCGACTACCTGACGGACCTTTTCCCGATTCTCGAACTTGGCACCAGTGCGAAGATGCTTTCGATCGTGCCCCTGATGAATGGCGGCGGACTCTTTGAAACCGGGGCCGGTGGCTCAGCGCCGAAACACGTACAGCAATTTGTAAAAGAAAACCACCTGCGCTGGGATTCGCTTGGCGAATTTTTGGCGCTTGGTGTTTCGCTGGAGCATCTGGCCGACGTTTTCGGAAACGAAAAAGCACAGATGCTCGCCGACACGCTCGACCAGGCGAATGCCAAATTCCTGGATGAAAACAAGTCGCCCTCCCGCAAAGTGAAGGAGTTGGACAATCGAGGCAGCCATTTCTACCTCGCGCTCTATTGGGCCCAGGCCCTCGCCTCACAGGATAAGGATCCGGATTTAAAGGCACGCTTCACACCCTTGGCTGAAGCGCTCGAGGCAAATGAAGACAAGATTGTCGATGAGCTTAACTCGGTGCAAGGTCCTGCCGTGGATATCGGAGGCTACTACCGGCCTGATTGGTCCAAAGTGCAAGCGGCCATGCGGCCAAGCAAAACATTCAATCGGGCGATCGCCGCATTGTAATTGCCACGAAAGTGGCGTATTGCTGCGGCCAACCCGTGGCGTGCTCGCTTGCGAGCGCCGTTGCGGCTGGGTTCGGCCCGACCCTCAAGGCGTCCGCGAGCGGACACGCCACGAGCCGTCTTCTTTATGAGGTGCTAATCGCGCCGACTTCCAGACTACCCAAAATCGACAGTTGTAAAATTGAGCCAGCCTGTATGGCGTTTATTTACTGAAAATTACCCAAATTTAGCCGACAACTGTCGAACTTGAGTCATGAGCGAGCACGCCACATCAAGTCAGGGCTCTTTCGCCACCGGTCGGCTGGTTACGATTCGCCAAGTTCCGTCGTCCAGTTGCCCGATCGTGAAGCGACTCTCAAAATTATCCTCTGTGCGGTAGCGCACACGCATACGATAGCCCGGGGTGAGCGTAGGCCCGTATTCAATCCCTTGGTGGGTATAATGGATGCTCTCTTCCGGAGCGCCGGTAAGTGGCTCAAATTCGATACTTTGGATTGGCATACCCAACTCAAACTGGAGCGTGGTCTCGAGTAGATTCCGCGTATTTTCGGTCGTCCCCTCCAGTGCGTAAAGTCCCAACATAGGCTCGGTCGTATCCGCTTGGTTTGCAGCTCGAAAGCTCCTTGCAAAGCCCTCTAGTCCGTCGTCGGCCTCAGGGGTGCAAGCGACGAGAATGAAACAGAAAAATGATAAGATTAGTCGTCGCATTAGCGCTGAGCCCGGGTCCAAAAATCTAACCGACAATGATTCTATAGCAAAGGGGATTGCTCAATCCTAGTGTCCGATTTCATTGACAGCTCTTTAGCTTAGACGACAAACCAGCGCGAGGCGAGCTCGCACACTACTTTTTTTCATCATCTTGCGTCACATCTCCGTCCTCGAATTCCGACGCGTCGTAGGACTCGCTCTCCTCGACCGCAGGGGGGTATGACTCCTTACCTTGGATGGTGGAGTCAATCCGGCCACTTTTGAAGCCTGTCGCAACGATGTTGATACGACCCAGCGATTCGATGCCCAGATTTTCCGAGAGTGCCCGGCGTAAGTGGTTTTGCAAGGTTTGCTCGATTTCACGCAAACGCCCGCCGCTTTGCAGCTTGATGCGGACTTCAAAATGAGCGGTGTTACCTCGCACGCGTATCTTAACCTGCGGCTTGGAAACGTCTTTGAGTTGTTCGCAGGATGTTTGCACCAACTCTACGATGGCATGCCGACTGACCATGACTTGTCCGTTTTCGGTGCAGTAAGCGACGACGTTCCTCGGCTGCCGCCGCAGTAGAAAAACCAGAACACCTGCGAGCAGTAAGACCGCCGCCGCAATGTAGAGGTATTGCGTCTGGCTTAGTTGCTCGAGTGATGCGCTGACTTCCTGGGCGGTCATAATCCGGCGAATCAAATCGGTTAATCGGTATTATGGGTATTACTGTCCCAATCGTCTTCGTTCGCCTTTTCATCGTCGGTCCGCACCCCATCAATGATCACGTTGACGCGGGCCACACTCTTGCTGGTCATCTTTTCGACTTGCTTGGCAATCCGCTGCTGCATTTCTCCCGCAACCGCAGCCAATTCAACGCCGAATCTGAGAACGACCCGAATCTCGATACGATAATCACCGCCCTCATCCTCTTCGACCCGGACACCGCGCTCGTCGCTTTTTTTGGAAAAGATTTCTGCGATCCCGTCGACAAAGCCGCCACCGACTGCAGCGACACCGGCGACTTCGAGCGCAGCCAGGCGCACAATACTGGCAACCACGCTGTGATTGATACGAATATCCCCGAGCGTATTGGACTCCTCCGACAGAGTGGGGATGGTTGATTCGTTCTGGTTGTCCGGTTCCTTGCTCATGATCTGATTCTTGTATTGTGGGTGAATTACGTTTATGTGTAAATATCTTTCGGGACGCGTTCGAAGAACTCTTCGATGTATTTCGTGGTGGCCTTACCAGCCCGGAAATGCGGATCGCGTATGATCGCACGCGAGAAAGGAATATTGGTTTTAATGCCCCGAACAAGGTATTCGCCAAGAGCCCGGTCCATGCGATCGAGCGCTAATTCGCGGGTGCGACCGAAGGTCATTACCTTCGCGATCATGCTGTCGTAATACGGCGGGATCGTGTAGCCACTGTAGCAGTGCGAGTCGATACGCACGCCGTGCCCACCCGGCGCATAGTAAAGGGTGATCTCTCCGGGGCAGGGCGCGAAGTTACGGGATGGGTCCTCGGCACAGATCCGGCACTCAATGCAATGCTTGGTGATCTGAATGTCCTTCTGCTGATAGCTGAGCTTTTGGCCGCTGGCGATGAGCAATTGCTCTTTGACGAGATCAACCCCCGTCACTTCCTCGGTGACGCCGTGCTCGACCTGGATGCGGGTGTTCATTTCGATGAAGAAATAGTCACCGTTGCTGTCGACAAGAAACTCGACCGTGCCCGCGCCTTCGTAGTTGACCGATTTGGCGAGTTTGACGGCGTCGCGGCCCATCTTTTTCCGCATATCATTGGATATAAATGGAGAGGGTGCCTCTTCGATAACCTTCTGGTGACGCCGTTGGACGGAGCAATCGCGCTCACCCAGGTGAATGACGTTCCCATACTGATCCCCGAGAATTTGGATCTCAATGTGACGGGGCGCTTGCAGAAAGCGCTCAAGATAAACGGCACCATTACCAAAGGCTTTTTCGGCCTCGTTGCGGGCACTGCTGTATTCCTTGGCGAAAGCCACCGAATTATGGGCAGTGCGCATGCCCTTGCCGCCACCACCGGCAACCGCCTTGATGATGACGGGGTAGCCGATCTTTTTAGCAACCGCAAGGGCATCTTTTTCATTGTCGACCGTGCCGTCGCTCCCGGGGATAACGGGAACTTTGGCAGCCACAGCCATATCGCGGGCCTTGGCCTTATCGCCAAAATTGACAATCGCATCCTTGCCCGGACCGATAAACTTGATGTTGCACTGAGAACACTGATCGGCGAAGTCGGCATTTTCCGCAAGAAACCCGTAGCCGGGATGGATCGCATCCACATCGGCAATCTCGGCGGCAGCTATGACGCGGTCGGCTTTCAGGTAGCTCTGGTTACTTGCAGCCGGACCGATGCAGATTGCCTCGTCGGCCAGCTGCACGTGTAGTGACTGCTCATCAGCTTCGGAATAGACGGCGAGTGTCTTAATGCCTAGTTCGTTACAGGCACGGACAATGCGCAGGGCGATTTCGCCGCGGTTTGCGATAAGGACTTTCTTGATCATCCGGTGGGTCAATTCTCAGGCTGCGGGGTTTTGGCGCGATTACGCAGTCTTCACTTTGAAGAGGGGCTGGCCATACTCGACGGCTTCGCCGTTTTCAGCCAGGACCTCAACAATCGTGCCGCCGAGCTCTGCCTGAATCTCGTTCATGACTTTCATAGCTTCGATGATGCAAACGACGCTGTCTGCTGTAACCTTGTCACCGGCATCGACGAAAGCAGGACTCTCCGGTGAAGATGCCCGATAAAAAGTACCGACCATGGGCGACTTGATGTAGGAGATCCCTTTCTCCTCGGCGGCCGACTTGGCGGGCTCTGGAGTGGCGGCGGTCCCGGCAGGCGGAGCGGCGGGGGCGGGAGCCTGTGGTGCGGGTGCGGCCTGCACGACTTGTGGAGCCTGTGCGCTTTGGCTGCTGAGGCGTAGCTTGAAACCGTCTTCTTCGAATTCGAACTCGGAGATGTCCGAACGTTTCATGAGGTCGACGACTTGCTTGATGAGTTTGATATCCAAGGTAATGTCCTTTCTTACAGCTTGTTGGTTGATTGAAAATGCAGTTTCCAGCTCGCCTGAACTGGGTGGGGCGTGAATATTTAACGTAAGCGTTATAAAAGGCTAGGTTTTCCTGATGTGCAACGACATTGTTTTCAGTTTGAAAATAGGGCTTTAATTAAGCGGTCAGACCCTGCATTCTATCCCCTATGCCGAAATGCAGTTTTCAAGCTATCGAGATCGCTGGGATGGTGGCGTGTGTCCCCCCGCTGGAAAAATGCATTGACGACGAGTTGAATTTGTTCGGGGGAAATATGAAACAGCTGGAACGGCTGAAAAAGACGATCGGTCTGCATAAGCGCCGCGTCGTGGAGGCGAAGACGACCGCGGCTGATCTCTGTGAGACGGCGGCACAAAAGCTCCTGAATGAGCTCGATGTTGATCGTGACCAAATTGACTCTTTGATTTGTGTGACGCAGACACCGGATTACCCGCAACCATGCAACGCCGCAGTGCTCCACGGGCGCATGGGCTTAGCGAAAGACTGCGCTGCTCTGGATGTGAATTTAGGCTGTTCGGGCTATGTTTATGGGCTTTGGCTCGCCCATACGATGATCGCCAGCGGCGGTTGCCAGCGCGTTCTTTTGTTGGCGGGCGATACCATCAGTCGCCTTGTCAATGCGAAGGATCGCGCGGTGGCCCCACTGTTCGGTGACGGTGGTAGTGCCACCCTGGTGCAGCATGCGGATAAAGCTGCCAGCAGTTATTTCAGCCTGCAAACAGATGGGCACGGCTACCAGCACCTGATCGTGCCAGCGGGTGGTGCCCGTTGTCCGAGCACTCCCGAAACCATAAAAGTCGCGCAAGACGAAGCCGGAAACCTGCGCTCGCCCGAAAATCTCTTCATGGACGGAGCCGAAATCTTCAATTTCTCTATCACGGAAGAGCCGCGAGCGGTTCGGGAATTGCTCGAATTCGCTCAAAGCGATTCAAACGAGGTCGACTTTTTTGTCTTTCATCAGGCGAACCGTTATATTTTGAACAACATAGCCAAGCGTCTGAAGCTGGATACCGCCAAGGTTCCCATGCAAACAGTGGAACGCTATGGGAACCAAAGCTCCGCCTCCATCCCGGCCGCAATATGCGGAGAACTGGCTCCCATTCTAAAAACAAAACCCGGCCACAAACTTCTGCTTTCCGGCTTCGGAGTCGGTCTCTCGTGGGCCAGCGCTTTGCTAGAATTACCTCAACTTACGGTGTGCGAAATAATTGACTATATGGAGACCGGCGATTCTGCTTCTGCGGTATGAACACGCTAGATGAATTTATCGAAACTTTTGAGAATACAGTCGAGGACATAGAACCCGGCTCGCTCAATGGACAGACTATTTTCCGATCACTCAAGCAATGGGATTCGTTGGCCGTGCTCATGGTCGTCAATATGGTCGACGCTGAATATGATGTGCGGCTCAATTCCAGGCAAATGAAGGAAGCTGAGACGCTCGGAGAGCTCTATCAATTGATCGCCAATAAAAGAGAAGCCGGATGAAGCGAGTGATCATAGTTGGTGCGGGCGGCTTTGGCCGTGAAGTCTTTTGCTGGGCGAAAGACCATCCGGATTACGGAAGCGCGTGGGTGATCGCCGGTTTTTTGGACGACAACCCGCGGGCACTGGAGGGTTTTAATTACGAAGTGCCGGTGCTCGGCCCGATCAACGATCACCAGCCAACTGCCAATGAATTATTTCTTTGCGGGATCGGAGCCCCGGCGGTAAAGCGCGCAGCCTGTCAGCCCCTGATCGACCGGGGCGGCGTGTTTCTCACACTGGTGCACCCCTCGGTTATTATGGGCCAAAATATCCAGCTTGGTCAAGGCGTGGTTCTTTGCCCTGGAGTTGTGTTGACCTGCAATATTCGTGTGGGCGATTTGGCCTTAATTAACTGTCTGAGCAGCGCCGGGCACGACGCTTTGATCGGGAATTGGGCAACGATCAGCGCCCATTGCGATATGACCGGACAGACAGAACTCGGAGAAATGGCAATCATGGGAAGCGGGGCCCGCATCCTGCCCGGTAAAACAGTCGGTCCCCGTGCCCTCGTGGGTGCCGGTTCCGTCGTGCTTGGCAACGTCCCAGCCGATAGTAAAGTATTTGGAAACCCCGCGAGGGCTTTCTGAAATTGGCTCACCCAAAGACCCGCCTACGCAGCCCCTGGATCACGGCGATGCCGCCCCAATCACCCCCGCGCATCGGGTGCACTTTGGGCGGATACTTCCGCTGCTTGTCTTTCTGCCAAGCATCGACAAAGGAGGCGACGAATTCTTTCGAACCCAGAATCGCCCCATCGCTGAAATAGCGCACCCGGCAGCGCATCAATTCTGCCTTGGAGAGTTCTCCCTGTTCGACTTCCAGCACCTGCAAAGCCTTCTCCCGGTCAAAGGAGCCCTTTTTCTTCGGAACGGCTCCCTTGCCAAATAAAAGCATCCGGTGCGCCGCCAGCGCCCCGGCGCCGCCCGGATCGAACGCGCTCCAGACCAGTTGCAGTCCGGCGACCGCCTTCTTTCTTCCCGCCACTGCCTCGGCATAGCCACAGAAGCGGTAGTCCTTCGGGTCCGCCACCAGACCCGCCCGCACCGGATTAAGGTCAATGTAAGCGGCCATGGTCTGCAGCGGGTTGCCTTCCCCCTCCACCAGCACCGACTTGAACCGCTCGGCCCAGAGCGTGCCAAAGCGCTCGTGATGATGGTTATACCACAGTGAGAAGCGCTGCTTGAGCGTCTTCATAAACTGGGAAACATCCCCCATCCGGGCGAGGAGTTTACGCCGGAGCGTTTCCGCCTCTCGTCCATTCTCGGCGAGTTTTTTCTCCAGGATTTCGATGGAGGCAGTCTCATAGGCGGTCGGTTTTGGGTAAAGCACCCGGTAACGCCGCAGCAGTTCACGGTCGGAGACCTCAGCCTCATACGGCACATAGACCAGCACATGGAAGTGGTTGTTCATCAGGCAATAGGTCAGGATTTCCACCCCCGAGAAGTCCGCTACCTGCCAAAGCATACGCCGCAGCCGCTCCTTATCCCGATCCTCAAAGAGATGCTCCCCATTCACTGTGCGCGTCATGCAGTGATACACCGCATCGACCCCTGG
>JAAAPI010000185.1 GCA_009908325.1 Verrucomicrobiota bacterium
GGAAGTCCCATGGTTCCAAATCACCGAAAAAGCCCAGAACAAAACAGCTTTCGTCTATCAACCAGTCGTCAATCACAGGGCCAAATGAATAAGCCGTGGTAGGTCTGATTTCAGGGCATTTATTTCCTTGTTGAGTTGGATTTCCTGAGTTACGAGGTCGTTCTTGGACTCTGTTAGTTGATCAATTTTTACCCGAAGTTTATCACCGACTACGGTTCCCACCATATTCAGGATTTTATCTGTGATAGCTTCGACCTCCGCATCCAATTCTTTGAGTTGCTTGCGGATGGCCTGCCGCTCCTTGGAAAGCCCGCGGATTTTTGACGATTTGGCTTTGGGGGCTTTTTCGATGAGCCGCTTGGCCACCTCGGGGTTAGCGGCGATTACCCCGAAGGCTTCCAGCAGGAGTTTTTCCAGTAGCCGAGCCGGTATCCTGCGAATACTGCAGGCCGATTCGTTGCCCTGTTTTTCGTGCTTCGAACAGAGGTAGTAAAAATACTTTTCCATCGAGCCGTCGGGTTTTCGCTTTGTCGAGAAACTCGGTTTCAGGGCCGAGTTGCAACAACCGCAACGGATCTTGCCCTTCAGGGGCATGAAGTTTTTGTCCCTTTTCTGGGCGGAGACCTCTCTCTTTTGGGGTCTCCGGTCCAAGGCCACCTGGGCTTTCGCCCAGACCGCTTCGGGGACGATGGATTCAGCAGCGGAAGGGTATTCCACGCCGTCATGGACGATGACCCCCTTGTAGGTCGGATCCCGCAGGATAGTGAGGACGTGCTCGATCCGGAACCGATTCCCGCCGGACACCTTCCCCTTGTTCGAAGTGCGTCGCCTGGTGCGGATTTTCCGCTCGTTCAAATCGTTGACGATTTCCATCGGCGTCATGCCGTTGACCGCCATGTCGAAGATCTCGAAGACGACCTTTGCATCTTCGGGCACAATATAGAGCCTGCCTTTTTCAATGCCGTATCCTGGCTTCGGCACGCCGCCGTGGGTCAGGCCCTTCTCCAGACGGGTCAGGATCGACCGGCGGACGTCGTCGGCGATGATATTGCTGGTCAACTCGGCCAGCGCCCAGAAGATACTCCGTACAAACCTTTCATACGGGGTGTCGTTGCCGCCCGGCTGCGTGGTGGAGACCAGCCGCACCCCGTTCTCTTGCAGTGCTTGGTCGAACTCGTGCCCCAGACGGCTGTTGCGGAACGCACGGCTCAGCCCATAGACCAGCACGACATCGGCATCGCCTCTTGAGGTGTGCGCGCGCACCCGGTTAATGCCGTCGCGCTTGTCATTTCGGCCGGTTCGACCATCATCCGAGATGATTTCGACGATTTCCCATTGCTCGCCGACGCGTTGCATCTCCTTGCAAAACTTCCGGCAGCAGTGGATCTGGCTTTGGATCGAATCCTCTTCCTTGTCATCCAGCTGCTTCTGGCTGGAAACACGCGCATAGATGATCACACGGACGATCTTCAGGATTTTATCAAGCTTTCGCTCGGCGACTGTCTTATGCTTACCCATTTTTTTCTGTTTTGGGTAGGGCGTAGCGGACGCCTCGGGTTCTGCCGCGTTTTTCTATAAGATTAGCTAATAGTAGATTTTTTAGCTGTCGCTGGACTGTTGGTTGGGAAAGTTGGCACGCTTGCGAGATGGTTGACGGCTTTGACGCCCCTAGTTGAGCAAGGGTCTTCAGGATGATGACTTGGTTATCGGTCAAGTCTGTGCTGGAAGCCGTGGCGTTGGAAACCGCGTCAAGATGACATGTATTGTTCTCCCTGTCCCAGACATCCGCTGCTTTCAGAATCAGTTCGGCCAGACGCGTTTGCTCAGGTGGGTGGACTCCACCCCCGCAATCATTGCACGTAAAAGGACTGTAGTTTTGTGAAACCCCAGTATTTCTTCGATGCTCCTTTGATGTCGTGAGGGACATCTTTAGATATTATCGAAAAATTTCTGTATGATAAGGAAGGTTTGCGACGAAAGCTATTTTGTGTTCAAAAAGTGTATTTTTATTTATCCACCTCGATCGCAGCGCCAAAAGACTCGGCTTCAGCTCATTTTGGGGTATGTAAATGCCTCTAAATGACAGACCCCGTGAGGAACAAGTTGTGAAAACGAAATCTGTTCCTCATTTTGAGCCTCATAAGGCCAGAAAGCTATCCGTCCGGCGGTTCTCGGAAAGCGGCCTCGTCTACGACACCCGGCTTTTGCTTTACAGCCTTCGGGCGCTTGGCTTGCGGTCCAAACAGGCCAGGGCCGAACAGGCCGGCACCGGGCATCTGCCAGTTGCGCCCGCCCATTGCCGCTGGCGGAAGGTCTCCGTCCAAGGCGTCTCTGAGCAAGTCCTCAATTGGAGCGAGAAGCTTCTGCTTAAATTCCTCAGAAGGGGAAGTCATTTGTGACCTCCTTTCCGGTTGGGATGGTTCCTGCCCACTTAAAGACTAGGTCAACTGCATCTGCGGATGCATACTTGTTTTCAAAAGTGCGGATTTCGACCGGATACCAGTCATCCGGGTTCTTCCGCAACAAGATGGTCGCTCTTACTGGATGAAGCATCCGATAAGCGTAGTGATTCTCATTCAAAATGCTTCGTGCATAGGTCATAATGCAGTTGCTCATTTCTTTGCCTTCACGAAAGAGCGCGCGGACAGAATCGAGAGGTTCGATTTTAAGCTTCGCACTTTTGATCCCTGCTAACGGTGCTTTGGGAAACCGCACTATTTTGCAATTTTCACCCAGCGCAAGGCGCAGCTCCAGCATGTCGCGCGCTTGAACCAGATGCTGATTCGTTACTTTAGCGCCGCGATAAGGCCAGTGCGGAAGCTTGCCTACTACCTTCCGGAAGTGTGCGATCTCCCGACAGAGTTCAGCGATACTTTCGCACTGTGCGGGCATGTGGTCACTTCGCCGTAAGTTGAGCAAATTAACATCGAGGTATTCCGTAGGGAGTTGCAAGGTTTCGAGTGTCTCTGTGGTGATTTCGCTCAAATGCCGCATGAGCTTTCGTCGCGCGGCATCGTTGATCGCCTCCCGCAGTTGATTGAGTTGGACGGGATAGCAGTCCTCAAGTGGGAGCTTGGAAAGAATCCGGTAGCACTCTTTCGTGGCAGGCAGTCCAAGCAGTCTCAATCGTTCTTTGCCCCCTCGGTGCAAGGCTGGCATTCTGTCGAGGTCGCGCTCTATTTGCGTCTCCGACTCGTGAATCGCCATCAGTCCGATCAATGCAGGGCAGTCGCGGCTCCACTGAGTGAAGTAGGCGGGGTGCAGCTGCGAGACCTCCAGTAAGCCACGCCAAAGACAGCGCGGAAAGGCTTTGATCTTACGCAGCAGCCCGTCCGGTATCTTCGCCCGCCAGAGCACTTTAAAAGGATCATCAGACTCAAGTAGGTTGGCCACGATGCGATCCGTTTTAAGTGGATTATCGTCATTGATGACAGTGAAATCCGGCCAAGGGCGGAAGGTAATGTTGTCGACGCGTATCGAGGCATCGCCGAGGAACTGGTAATTGGATATTTGGTTCATAATATTGCTTTGAGCAAATTTTAGTTTTCGCGTGTCCTCCTGATCCACCTGCATAAGAGCCGCATGGTCTTGCCGCGTACTTCACGTTCGTTGTCTTGGATCATCGCCTCCTCAATAAGCCAATGGCGAAACTGGCGCTTGATTAGTAGGGTTGCACGTTCGGGCCTCTGCAGTTTGTAGGCGTAGTGTTTGCCTTGGCAGATGCTGTCACTGTAATGCTCGGTACAATTTTGCATTTCAGCCGCTTCTTGACGCAGAGCCGTTCTACTTTTGAGCGGAATAATCTCTAATTCCTCATCACTTGTTCCGCTGATAGGTGACTCGGGGAAATTCTCCGGTAGGCAATTCGTCTTCAGCAGGAATTTGTTATAGGCGATCAGAAGTTGAGACCATGAATGGATCTGGTTGCGGTAGGGCCAGTGCGTGAGGCACTCCATCTCCCGTCGGTTGGCCAGATCGCCGACCATTTCGAGGATCGCGTATTCCCCGAAGTGTGGAAACTCCGCAGCGAGTCGATGGATCGCTGGATCCAATATTGGAGGATAGCATGAAAGCAGCCAGATATTCTCGCCAGTGATTACTGGCAAGTGTTGGAGCAGTCGCCGCTTTTCAGGAATCGCCCACGCGTCTCGGAGCCTCTCGATACGGTGAAGGTAGGCGTTCTCAACGGGAATCTTCGCCAAGGCGCGAAGGAAACTCTTCGAGCTTGGGAAACGCGTATAGTTGAGCAAATCGCGGGGATCCAGATTCTCCCACAGTGTCATGCGCTCGTCGAAGGACGGGACTCGCCGTAGCTGGCGAAAGTGCCAGTAGGTTGCAGCCAACAAAGCCACGGCTGGATTCATCGCTACGATTTGAAGATAGTAATTAGGTGCAACCTGAGCCATCTCCAGTAGCTCCGCATGGCACTCTGGGGCCCGACTCAGGCTACGCAAGATGTGAGGTGGAATCGACTCTCTCCAAGCCGCGCTGTCCAAGTTGTCGCCGCACAATACTTCTTTCAAAAAGTGTGCCCGCCAGAGTCCGCCGATTCGGTTGGAACCTAGTGGCCGAAAGGCCGGCCAAGGTGCGTAATTCTCATAGTCAACTTGGATCACTCCGTTCTCTAGCAGTCGTGGATACATATTTTTTATGTTTCCGCATGTTCAGAAACTATGAGGCCCGCCGTTTCCACGACGGGCCTCACCCACAGTGCACTTCACCTGAGGGAGCGAACCTCACATAAATTCGATCAATCGTCCAGGCGCGGTGTAGATACCCGGTTCAAAACGGCGATGTAACTCGGCTATGAATCCGCCGACCTCACTGCAGTGTGATTCAGTATGCGGCAACCGACTTTCGAATTGGATGTGCAAGTGACCGCCGAAGCGCAGCACATGGTTCCAGCCGAAAACGTCTCGGATCGAACAGTGGGGATGGGCAGGCCAGTGCGTCTCGCGGATCAACTCATGGAACGCCTTGGCCCATTGCAGGGGCAGATCCAGCAACCCGGCGGGCACTTCGAGGCCGCTGGCATGATAGAGATCGACCAAATGCTGGGCCACTTCGGGAGAGCTGCGGATGGTCGGCAATGCATCCAAAAGCGTGGATAGTGAAAGCGGCGGCGTCGGCCTGATCACGCCCATCTCACGGTCGAATTCATCGAGGTAATCGACACAGGCGAGATCGCCCCGTTCGAGATCGTCTGGGTTCATTTTGCGGAGCGCGACGTAATGCGCGGTGGCCTCGTCGGCTTGGTATTCGTTATCTGTTTCATGTTCGTTCATGGTATTTTAGTATACTGGATTGTGGGGAATCAGGCAGAGTGCCTGCGGGTAAGCTTGCGCACCGACCAGGGCGTAGGCCTCGCCCGTGGCAAGCCGAGCCAGTGCACCGATAGGCACCGCAGGCACTCGGATTTCACGCTCATGGCGGACGGGATAGGTGACTATTCCCATCTTCTTAGGCAGCTCATGGTGTGAGGTGTCGATCAAGCGGTCTTTATAGTCGCCGAGATAATTGGAGGCGATCAGATCGACCTCGGGGTCGCGGCCTCGGAAAAAGATGAGGTTCGCGAAATTGGCCAGAGCTGCACGGCGATCGGCAACTCCAACGATGCTGTCGATCGCTGAAAGACTCTGCGCCGATGTCACCAAAAAGCCACCACGGCTGCGTATCATCGCAAGCGCCTCAATATCGGAATACAAATTGCCCCAGCCGCCAGTGATCGCGGTGGGCCAGTCATCGAGCACCAAGCCCGCGAGCGGACGCGCAACATCGCGTTCACGTCTGAGAACCGCCTCGTAGAAACGTCCTTTGGCAACGCAAGCCACGAGACGGGCTACCTTGGCGTGGCGGATGCCGTCAATGCTGATAAGGAGGATTTGTCCTCTATCGGTCTTATCGGCTACCGAGCAACTTTCACCACCGCTGAAGTATGCGTGGGCGAGCGGCGAATTCAGCGGACCGGTCAAAGAAGCTGTCATGCTTTGCAGGTTCGAGCGTGTCCGCACATCGAGCGTATCCCACATGCGATGGGTGGCGGTCACTTCGTCGTAGATACACTGAATTGGGGGCGGTTGATGAGCTCGCTGTGTTTTCAGGCGCTCGACCTGCTCTTTGTAATAGGGTTCTTGCAGCCTGTGCAGCAAAAGGTATCGGATCAGTTGACCAATCAGTGCTGAGTAGTCCAATTGCGGACGCTCTTGCAGCACCATTAAGCGCAAGGCCTGCCGGAGCAGGGCCTCGAAAGTCTGCTCCCAATAAAGGTTCTTCGAGTCGCGGGGAATCAGCGAGCCGAGCAGCGAGGTGAGCGTATCCACTCCGTCGATACCGAAGTTCGCGCAGTCGCCGAAGATGTCGAGCGTGCGCTCGCCGCTCCCGTCGATGACGATGAGATCCTTTTCGCGCCCAGCCTCGATCGCTGCGCGCCGCACGGCCGCCGACATCTGCCCGTCCGCTTTGGTATCGAGTATGATTAGGCCGATCCGCTCTGGTGAGTGAATCAACTCCCGAACCATGGGTAGGACGAATCGGCTCGTTTTCCCCGAGCCACTGCCGCCCAGCGCCAAGCTGTGGCCCAGCAGGTCTTCGCGACTGAACTCTAATTTAGTGCCAGCGGGTTCGAAGCATTCCAATTCGATCAGTGCTTTAGTCATGGGTGATCCCCCCTGTAAAGAGTTTGAGTATCTCGTCAGAGCGGCGGTCGTTCGCTTCTTCCGACATCCCGGCAATCGACCAGAGATAGTTCATCCTCCCAAAATCGTGCAAAAGAATCTGTAACAACGGCTGTGGATCAAAGCTCGCGGCGCATGATGGATCGCCTTGCCTTTTGAAGGAATCGACGCAATCGACCAGGCAAAGGTAGGTCACCGCCATGCTCGCCTGCTCGTTGCACAGAAAGAAAGCCCACCAAGGCCACTTCCGATGCAACTCTTGGAAGTAGGCGCGAATCTCGGGGATGACGTAGATTTCGTCGGGGTGGTCGTTGTAGCCGTCGACGAGGAACACAAGGCTGTCGAATTTCTCCTTCAGTTCCACGGCCCAAAGCTGAGGCCAGTGTCCGTAAAGCGCTTCGAAACGGCTGAAATCGAGAGTTTCAATTTCCTCCCGTGTGAATGTGTGGATGATAATCTGTTTCATTTGTTTATCAGTTTTAAGAGTTTTTGCGGCGCGGGTTGCGGCTGTGGATGCGCCAGGGCTCGAAGAACCCTTCATTTTCAAGTTCGAGGCATGTCTTCGCGTCTTCGCCGAGCTGGTGTCGCTCTTCATGAAACCGTTGACATACGAACTCAATCGGACCGCCTCCGTTGGGCTGGTCTCGGTCGATCCCGAAAATTTCACGCACCAGACGCAGCCAGCGGCGGTTGACCAGACGAGCGAGCGGTTGGTATTTCCTCGTCTCGTCCACATGGTGGCCGTCGAGGTATTGGCCCGGCACATCGCACTTGCCGCAACGCATACATCCGATGCATTCCTTGAGCCGATTCAGGCGGGGGATGTTCTTCTTCCGGTTGCGCTTGATTTGGCGGGCGACTTGTTTCGAGCAGTTGGCAGTGTATTTTTTAGGCATATTGGAACTGATTCTTTGTTTCGAGGAGCGGCGGAATACCGTTCATTTTTGTGTTCCAAGGGGGGAGTTCTTATGCCTTGCTTTTTACCGTGGTGAAATTAGGTTGAATCAACCTTTTAGAAAATATGCCTAACCAACTTGCCAGATCGAAGAAGCGGAAGACCGTAGCGGAGCATGCAGCGGTGTTGGTCATGTTGGAGCAGATTGCCCGGCGTGAGGGTACCACCTCGACCGAGCTTCTACGTGAGGCCGCGCGTGACATCATTCGCAAGCAGGCGAAGGATGAAGCTGTTTCCGAAGACCTCCGGCATGTGCTCAGTGCCTACGCACCAAAGCCGCCAAGGTGTGCCCACAGCGCAAAGGAACTTTCCCGTTTCAAGAAAGAGAGTCGTGAGTTCGATGAATTGACTATGGACTTGGGCTTGTCCGATGTCGTTGAAATCCAGAACAGGAACTCCATACACAGTACGCCCAAGCGGCCTGTGTTGATTGGTCAGTTCTAGCTGAGGTCTGCGCGTATGCCTCAGCCAGATTCCAAACCCAGGCCGCCGGAGGATTTCTCACGCTATTTGGCGACAAAAGAACCACTTCTGCTGGTGGGCGGCCAGGCGATTAACCTTTGGGCATTGTATTACGAAGGTGTCACAAAAGACATGGCCCCCTTTGTCTCCAGAGACGTCGATCTTCTGGGTGACCGAAAAGTCCTGAAGGAAATAGCCGAACTGGCAGGATTGAAGCCTAATTATTTCCCGCTGAAGCCACCCAGTAATGAAGTCGGTTATGTTGCGCCGGAGGATGCAACTGGCGGACTGGTTGTCATTGAGGTTTTGCGTTGGGTTAATGGAGTCAGTGGGGATGAGTTACTTAAAGACTCCGTGACCATGGGCATTGGGCAGGATCAGGTTCCCGTTCGGTTGCCGTCACCTGTATATCTGCTCAAGGCCAAACTTGCGAATCTGGCCTCAATCAACCAGAAGGGTAGGCAGGATGGCAGGCATGTGATGATTCTGTTCCGGCTGATTCCGTCCTACTTCAAAGATCTCATCGGATCTGTTAATGCAAGAGCCCGTTCCGAGCGGAGTGTTGTGTACGTTTTGGGAGCACTGCTGGAAATTGTCACCTCAGAGGAAAACCGAAGAATTCTCGATATGATGGAACTTGAGGCAAAGACACTCTTCGGTGAACTGCCCACTGAAGGATTTCCCAAAATCGCCGCTTTCAAAAAGCACCAACTAAAGCGGGTATTCGGATGATTGCCTGAATCCTAGCCTCTGGCACCAATGTTCAAAAATTATCCACTGGCTTGCGGTATCCAGGGTGACGTAATTGCGGAGCAAAGTGGCGATGGCTTCCTTGGTTTTTGGGCAAGTGGCTCCCCTTCCGATGATCATCTCACGGTAAGCTTGCATCGCGCCACAGCCTTCGCGCACTTCAAAAGGGGCGCCGGAGATTGAGGCGCTCGGCAGCGTCTTATACGGATCGAGGATTTTGCCATCTTCTTCGCGGAAGTAGCGTTTGAAGTATTCGTGGCAGCGTAGGCTGGGATTGTTTTTCCAGACGGACGGGAGTACGACTTTTATTGAGGTACGGCCTGACATTCCCGAGGCGAAGTGGAACCGGTGAACCCATGCATGCTGGTCGATGATCCGGCCGGAGTTGAGGAGCTCGGCTATCCATTCACGTTCTCCTTTGCTCTCTTCGTGGTGGAGGCGGTTGAGCAAGCCTATTGCTTCGGAGAGGATGCGGATTTCATACTCGGTGAAAACTAGCACGCTTGCCACACTGTCCAGTGCTGTCCGCAGTTCTCTAATAAAGGGCAAGGTTGGCACTCGGTCTTCGGTGTTGAGCCATTCCTTGTGTACGTAACTTCCGTCTTCATGGAGGATGTGTGCGGAAAATTGGAATGGCAGTGTCTCGTAGGGCTTGAGTCCAGAGTGCCAGGGGATCGCGGCCATAGTCGTTTCAAAATCAAGGAAGGCGATCGGCCATTGGAGTTTGGCGATTTCCTCCCCGAGTTGCGGGTCGATCCACTCCTCGCCGCTGCGTTGGTATTGCAGTTGCATTCTCTGGCGGGCGGAGTGTTCCCCGTGCAGTTCGGCTTCTTCCACATCAAATAGAGAGGCCTTGCCTGCGCGGATTTTCTCATTCGCTAGCAGTGCCTGTTTATTTCCGGGGGTCTTGAGCGCGTAAAGTTGGTGAAGGTCGAACAGGTGTGGATCAGGTTCCGCCAGTTTGCCCCAACATTTGTGAAACCCGTCGCTCTTGGCTTCGCCGCCTTTCAAGCGGAATTCGCAATTCCTGCAGCCGTATTTGAGCTTCGCTTCCGGGCGTCGCCCGGATTTCCATGCCAGAGCCATGGCACCCATCGTCGTCGATGTGGCGTTACGAATCCGTTCGATAGCCTGTTCTGCGGGAAAGAACTTGAGCACCGAATCAGAGCGTCTCTTGCTGATTACCTCATCGCAGATTTCCAGGGGTGTGAGTTCTTCCTTATTTCGTGCGGCCATAACCTCTTCTCGGCAAGCTCGCGCGCTTTCTTCGGGGAGAAGAAAGTAGGGCACGATGCTCAAACTTGGGAATGCGCGCCGAAGAACTTCAACCTGAAAAGCCAAATCGTAAACGATCTCTTTGTAGGCCGCGCGTACGTCGCGATACATGTTGATCAGCATTTTGCCTTCCCGATGTTGTCGCAGGTTTCCGACCTTTGATTTGACTTCTATGATGTAGAGGGTGCCGCCTTTCCTGATGAATACATCCGGGCGCACCACGAAGTCATCTTCGGTGATACATGCCTCGAAAAGCGTACAGTCGTTTTCAAGATACCCTCGTGTTTCTCTATTAGCTCGTTCGAGATTCTTCTCGGCGACCATCACGCCATCGTCAAAAAGTCGCCGTGCCATCCGGCCGACGGTTCGCCCTTCTTCAGCCAGAAAGCAAAGGAAGGCGTCCTTATCGTTCTTGGATTGAAGCCCGGACCAGCCGTAAAAGGCAGCTGTAGGGCAAATCATCCAGCGGGAAAAGTCGGATTTTGTAAGGTGTGGCATCTGTTTTTGTGTTTCCCAGATGTCACAGGTTGCCTGAGGGCAACGAAGTATGCCCAAGGAAATCCCCGGGCTCAGCGATACATCTCAAAGCCGTCGTTTGGGCGGTTCTCTGGTTCGGGATCAATCTCGCTTACCTTGCCACCTATCTCACTCCTGTCATCTCCCAACTTGACCCGATCCGCCTCTTCGATGGGCTCCAGGTGCTTGTTCAGTGGTAACGCGATCTCTTGATCAGTCTCGTCTTGGAACGGTAAGTCTTGCGACGGAGGCGCTGGTGCGACACCTCCCTTGATTGTGATTCCGCGTGTATCAAGTCGCATGTGGTTTTCCCGTATCTTCTGTAGGATAAGCGTCATCCGCTGATTGAAGTCATTACTGCGCTCTTGCCTGAGCTCGGTTTGGTATTTGTTGTCTCTACCTTTCTTGATGATTTCCAAGCCATCGAGCGGAATTTCACGCCCGGTTTCGCGCCAATGGTCGAATTCCTCTAGGAAGGCGGGTTTGCGTCCCCGCATGGCGGCATGAATGACATCCTCTTTTATCTTTGATGCCGCCTGTTCGATTCGCAAAGCGTCCATTTTGCGCTGGATTTCGAGTTTTTGTTCTCCCATGGATTTCAATTCCTCCCGGTGCATGTCGATCGCGCCTTGCAGGAATTCCCGAACGAAATCCTTCTGAATGTGTTTTGAGAGCTTGACGTCCTGCCGGTAATAGCGGTCGAGCATGGAAAAGGCCGGTCCCACGATTCTTCCCGCGCTGTGTTCGATGCATTGGCGTGCGAAGGTGTCTTTCTGCGTGAACTTTTCCGCAGCAACAGGATTTTGCGCACCAGCCATCGCTCGCAGAAACTGTTTTGGCAGTTCGATGCGTTCATCGAGCGCCTGCTTTTCCTCGACGTATTGGCGTACAAGTGTTCCGAACTTGTCCGAGCGGGCCATCGTTTGAACCAGCCAATCGGCGACTTCCGAATCCCGTAAGTCGTTGCCGCCTTCGCCGAGGGAGCCGCGTGGGAAACGGTAACGCCGCCACTTGCCCAGATCGTCAAAAAGCACCTGTTTGCCCGTCCTCAATTGCCCCATCCTTTCCCGCAGTCGTGCCTTCTCTTCGTGTAGACGCTTCATTTCTCTGGCTTGTTTCGCCCGCTCGTTTCGAGCTGCGTCCCGATAATCCTCAAAAGGTTGAGGCTCCTCGTTGCGGATATCCATAAGTGTCTGGAAGAATCTCTCCTGGCTTTCGTATCCCTCCTTCAGAGCCTTTCGGAGTGCATCCTGATCCTCGGAAAGCAGGCTTTCGTAATGCGTATGTTGCCAAAGTTGTTGTTCCGCCTCAGGTAGATTGCTCAGAGTTAGATTTTTGTGCATCCGCGCCTTGACGGCGAAGGCCAGCAGTTTGGATTGCGCGAACCGTGAGGGACTGCGGACCGACGCCGGGCTTTGGCTCTTGATCTCGCGGCGGAAAAAACGATCCACGATTTTTGGGGCGAGTTTCACCATGAATTTGAAGGGTTTTCGGCTACCCCGTTCCTCGCCCTCGTCGCTCACGCGCAAGAGCTTGCCCGATTCGGTCGTCGCGAAAAGCATGACATGGGCGTGGATATGGGCCTTGTCATGGTGAACCCCCACCAAATAGCCGATTTTTTGACCGGGGTAGTATTTGTCTCTGTATCGCCGTAATAATTCACTGACGGACGACATGAGTAGTTCGTCGGCGCTATGCCCCGTTTTCGCCATTACTTCGCAGAGTTCGGGGTAGAGGGACAGGACATACTTGTGGGCGACCCGATCGATGTCCTTGCGGCTCAACCTCGTTTCCCAAACTTGCAGGCAGGCTGCCACCAGATGTTCGTTGTCCATTTTGTGCGGAATCTGACCGGTCAGCCGCATCACGTCCTCTCGCAGAAAGCCGAAGGCACGCATGCGGCCACTATCTTCTTTGGTCAGGTAATCTAGTCCTTTCTTGAGCTGGTTCGGATGGTTGTTTGCGCGCGCGGCTTTCGCATCGATACCCTTCTTCATCTTCTCACACAGATACTCGGCGATTCCCGACCGCACCGCCCGGATGTCCTTCGGGCTGGACGTCTTCTTCCAGATCGCGAGTTGTCCCTGCTGTTCAAGGAGCGCTATTTTATCCGCGATGCTCATAATGCGTGCTCCCCCCAGATGCGCTCATTCGGCTCCAGTTCGGTGTATTGGGAGTAATCCGTGGCCGGATCCTGCCTGCGTGCCATATCACCAAGAATCTTGTCCAACAGGGTTTCGCCCATGCCCAGACCGTGCCCCAAGGTGGAGAGACGCTCCGACGCGAGGAGGGCGTAATGGGTCGCCGTCGCGCTGTGGGCTTCCAACTTTGCGAAAATTTTCAGGCACCGCTCGGCTAGATTTTCGCAGGCGTCCTTGCGTGAGATCAGATCCTCGGTGAGGGAATTCGTGTAGCCGCTGGTCAGTGGCAGATAGACCTGAATCAGCGACATCACGGTCAGAATCGCTGGGATGGGCTTCATATTGTAGCATTCCAGTAAGTGCAAAAGCTTGAACATGGTCTTCTGGTTGACCTTCACCACTGCGGTTTCCCGTTCGAGCAGGTGTTTACAGCCGTAACTATCGACCGCTTCCCGGATGCGGTCGATAGGCTCCGAACTCATGAATGGTCTTGGCAAGGTTTCGATGTCCGCTTGTGTGGCGGAGCGCTTGCCCTTGCTTCCAGGGTCGTCTGCTTGTCGGACGCCTTTTCCGTGGGAGACCTGACTTTCCGAATAATCACTTCGCGCCCGGTTCCCCGCCTCCATATAGACGTTTCGGGTTCGCAGTTCGATGATAGTGGACTCCAATCCTTCGGAAAACGAGAAGGCCGCGGACAAGATATCCTCGAATCCGGTCATAGCAATCCAAGCGTCCCTTCTGAATTCAAGAGTTCTGGGCTTCTTGCCCTCGAAGGCGAAGGGCGAGTCCATGCAGTTGCAGATGAAAAGGATCGCCTCGTCAATGAGCTGATTGTGGTTGTAGTTACGACAGGGATAGGCCGCCAGGGGCAGCACCCGATGCCAAAACCTCCAGAGCTGAGCGTTGCAGGAGAACGTGAAAACGGAATCTGTGTCGAATCGTGCCATGATGTAGCCTCCCTTTATTCGTCAAAATACTGGCTCTGATGATAAGGGCTGAGTTCTAATTCGATAGCGGTCAGGAATCCACCGGACGTTTTCCCACAAAGGGCGATTTACGGGTATGCTGGAGGCGGAGGATCTGGAATTTGCCCATGACAACCTTTCCCTGAACCATCTGGCTTGGGAGGAAATTGAAGATAATTACGAGAAGAGCCAGCACGTCGAAGAGGCTATGTGGTACCTGCGGTTGATTCAGGATGATTTCTCTAAGTACTACTCGCCGGACGACGGGGGTATTTCCGTGGGGTTTGGCGCGTTGAGGCAGAAGTATTGCCACCATCCCGGACGGGATAACAAATATTCATCGAGGGAGTTCCACATCCACGTTCTGGGCGAACTCCAGAGGAGGGGACTCGCCGTGCCTCATCCTAAAATGAGCAGGACTTGGGTGTTTTCCAAAGACATGAACCCACTTGATCTGTTGTCCCGGTCCGCGGCTTCTGGAGCATGACATGAAAACGGCCGACCCATTCAACTGGAAAAAGAAGCACGAGATCTGGTTCATCGCGGGCACTAATATAAGTTTTCTGGATTGGGATTTCTTATTTCCCACTGCACCAGTCTGGAAGACATTTGAAGAGATGAATGGCCTCTTTTTAAACCGGCATCAGGTTCAGGCGGCTCATAGTTTTCCGATCAGGTGGGACGACTTCGAGAAAACGTTCAGCTGTGAACTTCACTACATGCGTAGCCCTGCTGAGATCTTGGAGCCGCTTTTGGCTTTTTCCAGGGATGAGTCCTCAGTGCGATCAACCTATTCGATCAAAGAGGATATTACTCGACGTCTGGGCGTTCAATTTAGATACATGGTTGATTCGGGCCTGCCAGCATTTTACTACGACAACACCTTGACCTCTGAGGACATCTTCTTCAACAAATTCCAACCCGCCAAGATAGAATGGTGTGTGAGCGATCCATTGCAATTTGCAATTTGGGTTTTGGGCGACAGGCGATGGGCCGTAACGACAATGGTCAACGCCATCTGATCGTTGGGCTGGGCTTAGCTAAAATTGGACATAAGGGATATTGCCGGATTTGAACCCTAATAGGCGAATCATTTAGTGCCTGTTAGATTACTGGACATCGGGTTTCCTTACGGAAGGTAGGATATATATTGCCCAAACGCCGACGGCACCGGCCCAGGCGAGACTGGCGTAGGCATAATGGCTCATGCGAAGTTCGGACATCCAGTCGGCGCTGACTCGTGTCGCCATGGCGAGGACGAAGAGTCCGGCCATCAGGGCGACCGATTTGAGCGGCTGTGCGAATTTTTCCGATTGGCCGCTGTGACCCAGGACTACGCGGGTGGCTACAGTGAACGTCAGCAGTGTGAAGCCGGTGATGAAAACGATGTGGACCAGCGTCATCTGACGGGCAGGCAGTAAAGCCATGGAGAGGTAGCCGATCGGAATCGAGGCGAGCGCGATGCGTAGTGACCAGCCAAGACTGCCCCGCCCAAAGGCGGCTTTGTGCACCGGCACTTCACAGTAGAAGTAGATCAGGATGCTGGCAGCGCGCAGCAGCCAGGCGGCACGCAGCAGTCCCCATGCTTCCAGTAAGAAACTGGCGATAACGCCGCAACCGCAGGCGGCGGCAAAAGCCGCACGCGGCCACCACCCGGGCGGTGGCTTGAGCGACTCGGGGAAATTCTGGCGGCTGGGCAACCCGAAGAAGCGGGGAAGCAGGAAGGCACCAATTCCCATGATTGGGAGGAGTAGGAAGCCCTGCTGGAGGAGCCGTTTGCCAAGCACGAAGCATGGCGACGGGACAGCCTGCGGCCAAGTGTTCGTGATGAGCTGCAGTGACACCCCGAGTAAGGCGCAGGCCATCCCCATAAGCACAAGCACAAAACCCGGCGGGGGCACATCCTTGCGCCGCTTCGCACGCCAAAGCAGGGTGGCGACAAAGGCTAGCATGAGGAGAAGGAAGCCGAGGTCCGCCAACTGGTGATGGCTGCTGAGATGCAGGGTTGCGATGAGCAGAATAGTCGCCGCGAAGCCGAGGCTTTCGAGTAACCTTAATTTGGATACGTCGAGAAGGCGGGGTAGCGCGGTGCCGAGAAAGCCGATAACAAAGCTGCCGAGGAAGCATTGGATCATGATGCCCGCGTGAGCTAGCAGCGGGTAGGGCGCGTCCGCCCAGACAAAGGCAGGCCAAAGCAGCACACCGAGCACCCCCATGAGTGCCCCCAAGGGAAAGAGCAGGCGGAAGGGCTCACCGGCTTGGATGAGTTGAAGGTAGCTGGGCTTTTCCAGAGGATGCGGCATGTTTGTTTCTAAAATTCGTAAACCGCTGACAGCGTCCACCGGTGACCGAAGAGGGAAATGTTGTCCGTCAGCTCGGTTTCGTAGGCGGCGCGGAGGCCCAGTTCGGGCCCGAAGGGGCGGAACTCAGCACCGATTGCGCCGGTGACCGTGTCTTCACTTTCGCCGCCGCCGACGGAGACGGCATCGACGCCGGAGAAGGGCGCACCAATCGGGCGTTCATCGGTGACAAAGTAGCCGTTGAACTCGACGACGGGGCTGAACCACTCGTTGACGTAGTAGTCGGCGTGGGCGTGCAGGGTCACCATGTCAGCGGCACCCAAGGTATTCTTGCTATTGTCTTCGGCGATTCTGTAGTTCGCGGCGAAACCGAGGTGCAGGCGGTCGAAACCTTTGTTGGCCGAAAGCCAAAGGCGCAATTCGTCGGTATCCTGGAGAACCTCGTCGTCACCGAGGCTGAGTTCATAACCGATGCCACCGGCTAGGTGGAACTGGCTGTCCCAGTCCTGAACGAAGGCGTATTTGAGTCCGGCGGCGATGTCGTTCCAGCCGTCATTGCCTCCGAGGGCACCGCTGCTGATGTCGGTGTAGCCGTCTTTGTAGGCGACAAGTTGAAGCCGCTCCGTCAAGGCGAGGCGGATTTGCAGGGCATAGACCTCGGCTTCACCGCCGATGGTGTCGCCGTAGAACTGGTGGTTGACATACCAGGCGCGCAGATCGGTGGTGACGAAGGCGTCTTCGTGGAAGTAGGGCGCGGTTAGCGGGCGGACCACTTTGTGCTCCGGTTGGGGTGCGCTTCCAGACTCGCCGAATAGGACGAAGCCGCCTTGCGCGGAGCTGGTGTGGGCTACGGCGCAGAGCGCGGCAGCGAGGAGGAGTTGTTTTGTTGTTTTCATGTTTTGGGAAGTGAGGTAGATTTTGATCAGCCGCTGATGCGCCAGATCGTCGTGACCCAGTGGCCTGAGTCGGTTTCTTCGCAGTCGTAATCCGTGGTCTGCGGATCGAGACGTTCGAAAAGACGCACGGGGCGAAACCCGGTATGGAGCACGAGGCTCTGCTCCCGGTGCAAAGCTTGCACGCCTTCCAGTGCTTTTTCCGGCAGTGTGGATGGCTCAATGGAGCGCAGGTCCATTTCGCGCACCTCCGCTTGGGTATCTCCGCCGGGCGTGAAGTGGATCTCCCAATTATCCGGCGCGTGCTGGGTGGCCCGCACCTCGTAACCCTCCGCTTGAAAGAGTTCGTAAAGCGGGAACGGCTCGAAGGGCGCACGCAGGATTAAGCCCTGCCCGGGCTGCAGCGCTTGCTTGGCTTCGGCGATCACGCTGAAAGGGTCGACGCCCAGGGCGAGCAACGGCCGAACGTCGAGTATCCTAGGTTCAAGATAAGCTTGCATGTCTAAATACTATCATCCGCAGGCGGATTAAGCTTTGATCCAGGTCAAGAATTTGTTGGTTTTCCTCGGAATTCGGATTCTTTGGTTAAAACACCTTCTGCCAGCTTAGTGTTATGACCGAGTCGGTCTCCAGTTGCAGGCCGTTGAGATCCTGATGGATCGGCAGCCGCAGATCGAGGCCGACGCGGTGGCCTTCAAGCCAGCCGGAGCTTCCTTGATAATGCAGGCCGAGGAGGCCGTCGATGCGCTCGCCCCCGTAATTTTCGCCGAATGCGGTGGTGACGGAACGCCCGTTCGGTCCCATTAGGCTGACCCCGTTTTGGGTGCCTTTGAGCTCTCCGGACTTTTCATATTCGGCTCCTCCGGTCAGTGTAAAGCCGTGGGGCAATTTATAGCTCACCCATGAGGTCAGCGCAAAGACATGCCCCCGCCGGTAGCCCTCGTTGTTTTCGTCCTCCATACGGATCACCCCGCGTGCCTGCAAGCCATAGGCCCAGGGCGCGAGATCGTGGATCCAAGTCACCGAAGGCAGGAGGTTATACGTTCCCGAGCCGAGTTGCATGGCAGCGGGAAGGCGCCGGTCCGCCGGTCCGCCCATTCCGGGCAGGATATCGCTCTCGGTGATTGACCCGGTCGGAAGGCTCAGCCCGAGTCCCGCGATGATTTCGATGCCATTACCCGGATGCAGACCGTAGAGTGCGGTCAGCGTGGTGTCGCCAAGCCCGGAGGCCTCCGTGGTGAAAGTGGTGGCCCCGCCGTTGATCATATTGGCGGCCATCTGCGAAAAGATGCGGTGATCCATCGAGCTGTCGATATAGTTGGCCATCAGCATCAGCGTAAAGTCGTCGGTGGGCGCATACATCAGCCCCAGCATGTGCATGTCCATGGTCATGTCTTCCGGAGTGACGGTGTAGCCCTGGTTGAAGACCTCGTTTGAGCTGACTCGGTTGCTCCCGCCGCGCATGCCGTCCATGTCCATACGCATGAAACGGTAGGAGAGCATCCATTCGCCCTTTGGATGGGCGTGGGTGCCCATCAGCGAGATCGGCGCCGGATCGTCGTGGATGTGGCCGCCGTGGCCTCTGGCACAGCAAGCGGCGGGGCAGTCGATGGGACCGTTTTCATGGGCGGTGATGCCGTGTGTTGGTTCGGCCCATGCACTGGTTAACGTGGCGAGCGCGGTTGTAGCGATGAAGAGATGATTGCGGAGAAATTGTGTTTTCATGATGAAGGTTTGTGTTGTGATAAATTTATAATGTCGTTGTAATTTGAATACGACTTCTGGTCCAATCGTGACGCCGGTTTGCATCTGTGCATGGATCGTCATGCGGGCATGAGCGTTTCGCGGGTCGGCACAAGGATGGCTCGCCTCTCCAGGCAGCGGATAGCCGGGGGAGCCTGTCGCAGAGTTGCGTCAGGCCTGTTAGCACGCAGAACCGGGTTCAGGTGCTTCGCGGCGGCGGCACCGGCACATCGCCGGAGCGCACAGGGAGCATCGCCGCATGGTCCGGACGGGGCAGGCGCGGCTTTGCATGCTTCGGCAGGGTGATCGCGTCGATCTCGATCAGCACGAGTTGAAAATCACCTTGCTTCGAATCGACTCGATTCGGTGCGAGCGGTTGTTCACGGGTCTCGCTGGCTTGAATGATCTGACAAAGTTGGCAGGGACGCTCCCCGTTGAAAGTCTCACGAATGGCCTGCTCGATGCCGTCTTCCTGCGCATAGCTGCTCAGCATCCAGCCCCAGGCTCCGAGCTGTAGAAAAAACTGGGGGCCGGTCAGGAGTGCACTTGCACACGCAAGCAGAGTGATCTGTGTCATGCGGCGAAACATCGTAGAAGGAGTCACTCCTGCCAATAACCCCGAGGCAATTGCAATTCACCCGGAACTTGACGGGGATCAAGTTCCGGGACGGGGATCGATGGTTTAAGCTTATCTCACAGCTCGCAGGCGCCCCCGGCGCAGGCGGCGACGTCGGCCAGCTTGGTGCGGTCTTCCGACTCGGAAAGCTGACGATAGTCCACGGGGGTGAATTCGATTCGATTCCAGCGCAGGACGTCTTCGGGGTTCTCCACAGCCTCGCGGGGGGCCTGGCGATAGGTTTTGTCACCGGTATCGGCGAGCAGGGCGACTCCGGTGAAGTGCTGGCGGTTCTCCCAGATGAGGTCGCCGACTTCGGCCCATTCATCCTCTTTCACGGTGACGGCGTTGGAAACGTTGTGCAGGAGGTCGGGATTGTAGGTGCGGCTGGCGAGGCTGGCTTCGACCCAGTGTTTTTGCACATGCAGGACATGTTCGAGGAATTGCGGGCCGTCGATGTCGCCGCGGCAGAGCCCGCCTTCGGGGGCCTCCATGGGGAAGGTGGCGACGTCGTCGGCATCCCGGCAAAGAACCCCATCTAGTGCTCGACAACTTGAGCGTCCACAAGCTGAAGGAAGACCATCAGTGGCGGAGCAAAAATCCCAACGTCCACTTCCACTTTACCCCGACCCATGCCTCCTGGATCAATCACATTGAAGCTTGGTTGCAAAATATACAGAAATCTGCCAACCGTAAATTAGTGCAAGATCTCTATTGCGTATGATTCGACGCTCACCAACATTCCACAAATGGATTCCATCCTGAAACGCTTTATTGCTCTAAGTCTGACCATGCTACTGTTCGGACAGGCAGCTTTGGCGGCTTCAGGTGGCCTGTTACTGTGTCTGCCAATGGGTAGTGGCCCCTTCCAGGTTCACTTGGATTGCAGTGATAGGGAGGTCGCGCTTTGCTGTGGGGAAACCTCAAGGGAAACCCTGGACTTCGTCGACTCCTACGAAGCTTGCAAATTGTGTCGGGACATTAAAGTTGATGTCGAACGGGAGGATCCGTGGCTCACGGGCGAGCGCAGTTCGCCGAAGGTGCCTGTGTTCATCCTCGTCTCCGATCTGGGCCTTTCGCAGGTGAAGGCGCTCCCCACAACGGTTTTTGCCGAATCCTGCCTCAGCCGTGCACCGCCACAGGTGAGCGACGCCCGGCAGCAATTCAGAGATGTCGTGTCTCTGCGCCTCTGATACCTGATTCTGATTGAGCGAAACGGTAGCGACTTGTGTCGTCGACCGTTGTTTTGCGCGGAACGTTTCCGCGCTCTCTTCTCTGTCATCTGAATCAGGTTTCTTTATGCCCACACGAATTTCTTCCCTAGTTTACTATTTCATTTCCCCCGCACGCCAGTCCCTCGCTGCTGTGCTGCCGCTCCTTCTCTTGGCAACGTCAATCATCGCCGCGCCCGTGCCGGAACGACCGGACGGCAAGCTGCCTGCGGCCGAGGAGGCCGAAGCGACGGCGACTTCCAAGCATATTGGCCTACACGGTGCCGTCCGCCGGGCGCTGCGCGAAAGCCCGGAGTTGAGGGCCTTCGCCTGGACGGCCGAAAGCGCCCTCGCCCGCGTTCGCCAGGCCGCGCTCTGGCCGAATCCGGAACTCGAATTTGAGCGGGAAAACTTCGGTGGATCGGGAGAGTTTTCCGGTTCCGGCCGCGCGGAAAACACGCTCGCTCTTTCCCAAATGCTGCCGCTGGGCGGCGACATCAAACACCGGCACCGACTGGCCGAGGCGGAGCGCGACCTGGCCGCTTGGGACTACCATGCCGTCCGGCTCGGCGTTGTGCTGGACACCAGCCGGCGCTATATTGAGGCGCTGGCGGCGGAACGCCGACTGGACATCGCCCGCCGCGGACTGGATCTCGCTCACGAGCTGGAATCCGTCACCCGCAAACGCGTCGAAGCCGGTGAAGCCTCGCCAGTCGAGCAATCACGCGTCGCCGTTCCGGTCGTTGAGGCCGAACTCGAACTCACCCGTGCCAAACTCGCCAGCACTGCCGCCCGCCAGCGTCTCGCACTCGCCTGGGGGGTGCGCAGCCTTGGCGATGCCCGCCTGGTTGGCTCGCTGGAAAACCTTTCCCCGCTTCCCGAGCCGTCGGCTCTTGTCGCCACCGTCAACGACTCTCCGGATGTTGCGCGATGGGCGGCCGAGATCAGCGCCAGCGAAGCGGCATATAAGTTGGTTCGCGCAGAAGCCATTCCGGATCCGGTCCTGCGTGTGGGCATCAAGCAGGAGCAAGGCCAGAATGATTACGGATTTATCGTCGGTATTTCCCTCCCGCTGCCTTTCTTCGACCGCAAGCAGGGTGACCTTGCAGCCGCCCGGGCGGGTGAGCACGCTGCACAGGAAAACCAGCGCGCTGCTGAGCTGCGGGTTGAAAGTGCGCTCAGTAACTCGTATTTCACCCTTGCTGTCGCCCACGCGGAAAGCTCCGCCCTTAACGAACGTGCGTTGCCCGCAGCCCGTGAAGCCTACGAGGCCACACTTAGCACCTTTTCCGCCGGCCAGCTGCCTTACCTCGACGTCCTCGACGCAAGCCGCTCGTTGCTCGACCTGGAGCGCCGACAGATCGACGCGCTGGCCGCTTATCACAACGCACAGGCCGAACTCGAAGCACTGCTCGGAGGCCGGTTCCCTAAACTCTCCCCTCAAGCAAACCTTTCAAAATAAAGAACTATGAAAAATCCAATCCCACACTCCCGCCCGCGCTTTCTGCGCGGCTTCCCGGGTGCCTTGCTCTGTCTGGCACTGTTCTCCCTCATCGGTTGCGGTCAAGCAGGCGATGAACAAACCGAAAACACCGACGGCCAAAGCCAGGGTGATTCGGCCATCATGGCTGGCTTTATCGGGCTGCACCATGAGCACCAGAATCCCGACGAAACCTGCTTCATTTGTGACCCGGCGAAACGCGATCAGAATCGCCTCTGGTGCAAGGAGCATGGACGCTACGAGGACCGTTGTTGGGCCTGTCACCCCGAGCTTGAAGAGGCCGACCGCCTCTTTTGCCGTGAGCATGCCCTTTACGAGGACGAGTGTCACCTCTGTCACCCCGAACTCAAAGGAGACGCAGCGGCAACGACCGATGCCAAAGACGGTGCGGAAACAGCAGCCGCCTGCGAGCCCGGCGATGGCTGCGGCACAACGGCAAAAGCCTCCGAGCAAGGCGGCAACGAGAGTCCCGAGGGCGGCCTCTTCTGCAATGAGCATGGCGTTTACGAGCGTGAGTGCGGCATCTGTCAGCCCGACCTTGCCGCCTCGCTGAAGCCGGGCGAGAGCCTGAAAGTGCGCTTCATTTCGGAACTGTCAGCGGAGAAAGCCGGGATCGTCATTGGCTCCCCGAGAGCGGCCGAGGTGACGCCCTCGGTGTCCGTGTATTGCCAAACCGAATATAATCTAAACGCACTGGCCCGAATCACCCCACTGGTCGACGGCATCGTCCAACGCGTCCACAAAGACCTCGGCGACACGGTCAAAACCGGCGAGCCATTGATTGAGATTCATTCCTCCGCCGTAGCCGACGCGAAGAGCGCTTACCTCTCCGCCCTCGTCCGGCTCGACACAGCCGAACAGACATTCAAACGCCAAGAGAAACTCGATGCGGAAAAGATTTCTGCCAAAAAAGACCTCATCGAGGCCCGGGGTGCCTTTCGCTCCGCAAGCTTTGAGGCAGATACCGCAAGACAGCGGTTAATCAACTTCGGCATGTCGGAGGAAGACGTTGTTAACGTTAAAAAGAATCAGGATACCTCCGCCGGGCTTACACTTCGCGCTCCTTTCGACGGAACCCTCGTCACGCGTCACGCGGTGGTCGGCGAAACCGTCAAGATCGGCCACGAACTCTACACGCTGGCCGACCTGTCCGAATTCTGGCTTGAGCTTTCCATCCCGCCCAACCAACTGGATCGCATTGCGATCGGACAGCCGGTGGAAGCCCACTTCAGCGAGCTTAGGGACCGCTCAATTAAAGGGCGTATCATCTGGATCGATACGTCAGTGGATTCGAAAACACGCATGGTTCGAGCTCGGGCCGTGGTCCGCTCGAGTGATCGCCAGCTCTCGGTCGGCCTATATGGCGAGGCCTTTATCGCTATCGCTGAGAGACGAGGCGGCGTTGTCGTTCCGGCATCCGCCGTGCAGCGGCATGAGGGCGACGACTTCGTCTTCGTGCGGGACTCGACCGATCTCTACGCCCTGCGCCGCGTTGAACTCAGCGCCCGCCGCGACGGCCAGGTCGAAGTCATCCGCGGGCTGAAACCCGGCGAGCCCGTCGTCACCAAGGGCAGCTTTATCGCGATGTCCGAATTTCTCAAGTCCCGCCTCGGTGCCGGCTGCGTCCACTAAAACTGCAAATTCCTCCTTCTCGCTATGCTCAATCGACTAATCGATTTTTCCCTCAAAAACCGCTTGTTGGTCCTTGTCCTGGCCGGGATGCTGACATTAGCCGGCATCTGGCGGCTGACAATGCTTCCGATCGACGCCTTCCCCGATACGACTCCGGTGCAGGTGCAGATCAACACCGTGGCACCGGCCCTCAACCCGGAGGAAATCGAGCAGCAGATCACCCTGCCGGTCGAACTCTCGATTGGCGGGCTTCCCGGCCTGAGCAACGTCCGCTCTGTTTCGAAGTTCGGCTTCTCCCAAGTGGTCGCCACCTTCACCGATGCGACCGATATCATCGATGCCCGGCAGTATGTCTCCGAGCGAATCACTGCGGTGGAGATGCCCTCCGATGTCGCGCGCCCGCAACTCGGCCCCATCGCCACAGGCTTGGGTGAGGTCTTTCACTACATCGTGCGCTCCGAGGATCCGGATCGCAGCCTGGAGGAACTGCGCACCCTGCATGATTGGGTGGTTAAACCCGAGCTGCGCAAGGTGCCCGGCGTCGCCGAAGTCAACTCCTGGGGCGGCGAAGTGAAACAATACCACGTCGTGGTCTCCCCGCCCGCGCTGCTGAAATACGACCTCACGCTGGACGATGTCTATCACGCCCTGGAGACCAACAACGCGAACGTCGGCGGCGGGGTGATCACTTCCGGCGGGGTCTCACAGCTCGTGCACGGCATCGGCCGGGTGGACTCCATCCCGGAAATCGAGAATATTGTCGTCACCGCCCGCGACGGCAACCCGACCTACATCCGCGATCTCGCCGAGAAGGTCGTCATCGACCATGAGATCCGGCGCGGCGCCGTCACCTCAGACGGGCGGGGCGAATCGGTGTTAGGCCTCGCCTTCATGCTGATGGGTGAAAATAGCCAGGTGGTGACGGAAGCCCTCAAGGCACAACTCGATCAGGTGCGTCCCGCTCTGCCGGACGATGTCGTGCTCGAAGTAGTCTATGACCGCACTGAGCTGACCCACTCAGTGATTGAAACCGTCCAGCACAACCTCCTGCTCGGTGCCGTCCTCGTCGTGCTCGTCCTTTTTCTGCTACTCGGCAATCTCCGCGCCGGCCTGTTGGTCGCACTGGTCATTCCGTTCTCCATGCTCTTTGCCGTGCTGGGGATGTATGAGTTCGCCATCGCCGCCAGCTTGCTGAGTCTCGGCGCGATCGACTTTGGTATTATCATCGACGGTTCGGTTGTGATGACCGAGTCCAACCTGCGACGACTCGGCAATCGCGCACGGGAGCTGGGCCGCGCCCTGACTCCCGAGGAACGGCTCGAAGCCGTCGCCCAATCCGCCAAAAAAGTGGCCCGCCCCGTCGCTTTCGGAATCGGGATCATCCTCATCGTCTTCCTGCCCATCTTCAGCCTGGAAGGGATCGAGGGGAAGATGTTCAAGCCGATGGCCGCGACCTTTATCTTCGCGCTACTCGGCGCGCTTGTTCTCGCACTGACGCTCTCGCCCGTTCTCAGCTACTACTTTCTGCCCCGCAAGCCGCGCACGCGTGAAGGCTTCATCGAGGGCACGCTCGCCAGCCTCTATGCCCGGCTCCTGGACGCTGCCATGAAAGCGCGTAAAATCATTGTCCTCCTCGTTGTCGCGCTCCTCGGCTTGACCGCCTGGCAAGCCACGCGCCTGGGCGGTGAGTTCATCCCCCGCCTGAGCGAGGGTGCCGTCGCCATCAATACAATACGCATCGCCGGCATCTCCATCGACGAGTCAGTCGATTACAACACCGAGATAGAGCGCCTGCTCCTCGAGGCGTTTCCCGATGAAATCCGCCACGTCTGGAGCCGGATCGGCACCGCCGAAGTCGCGACCGACCCGATGGGCACTGAACTCACCGATATTTTCGTCTCACTCCATCCACGGGACGAATGGACCCGCACGGAAAGCCAGGCCGAACTGATCGCCGCCATGCAGGAGGAACTGGCTGATCTGCCGGGCCTGAATATGGTCTTCACCCAACCAATCGAGATGCGGCTCAACGAGATGGTCTCGGGTATCCGCACCGATCTGGGCATCAAAATCTACGGCGATGAGTTCGACGAACTGCTCCGCGTCAGCGACGCCGTCCAGCGGGTGCTGGTCGATATCCCCGGGGCCTCGGATGTCGCCGTCGACCAACTCACGGGCCAGCCCATGTTGCGGGTCGAGGTGGATCGTGAGGCCATCGCCCGCCACGGTGTGGCCGTCAACCAGGTGCTCCAATTCGCCGAAGCCGTTGGTGGGCGCAAGGTCGGGGAGATCTACGAAGGCCAGCGGCACTTCGATCTCGTCGCGCGACTTCCCGACACTCACCGCCAGGACCCCGAAGCCCTGGCCGCGACAGTCGTGCCGACCGAAGACGGCAAACGCCTGCCTCTGCGGCTCCTCGCCGATATCGAAACCACCGATGGTTCCTCGACGATCACCCGCGAATGGGGGCGCCGACTGATCCGCGTGCAATGTAACATCGCCGGCCGCGACGTGACCTCATTCATCGCCGAAGCCAAGCAGCGTATCGCCGAAGAGGTCGACCTTCCCGATGGTTACATTGTGGAATGGGGCGGTCAGTTCGAAAATCTGGAACGTGCGCAGAGCCGGCTCTTGATCGTGGTGCCGGCGACCTTGCTGCTGGTCTTCGTGCTACTGTTCTTCAGCCTGAAACGCATGCGCGACGTGCTCCTGATTTATACGGGTATTCCATTCGCATTGATCGGTGGTGTCTTCGCGCTCTGGCTGCGCGACATCCCGTTCAGCGTGAGTGCCGCCGTGGGCTTTATCGCTCTCTTTGGTATCGCCGTGCTCAACGGGCAAATCCTGATTCAAGCCATCCGCGACTTTCGGGATGACGGTCTCGCCGTGGGCATAGCCGTGACCGAAGCAGCCAAGCAGCGCCTCAAGCCCGTTCTCGCCACTGCCGTCACCGATGCCGCCGGCTTTTTACCCATGGCTCTCTCTGCCGGGGTAGGTGCCGAAGTTCAGCGGCCCTTGGCCACTGTCGTTATCGGCGGCGTCCTTACGTCCACATTGCTCACTCTCTTTGTCCTCCCGCTTCTTTACCGGATGGTTGGTGAGCGCGGCAAACAAGTATCCTCGTTGTAACGGCATGTAACGGCAATCAACCCAGAAAAAGATAAAATTCCGGCGAAACTGTGTATTTTTGAACTAAAACCTTGAAGGAGTCCTACCTTTATTGATCGGAATCAAGAAAAGCCCCGGCCCAACGGTGTAGGGTGCACCCATGCATTTCCGTTGCACCGACTTCGACTACGCGGCCAAACCGCTCATCTATGCCTGCTCGGGCTGCTCCAGCGCGGCCCAGTTGGCCAACCGCTTGGCGATCCGCATGGACCGCGAGGGCGAAGCCGAGATGTCCTGCATCGTCGGCTTGGGCGGTGATGTTCGCCCGCTAGTCCGAACCGCGCAGAAGGCCGACGAGTCGGGACGGTCGATCATCATGATCGACGGCTGCCCGCTGCAGTGCGGTCGCCACACCCTGGCCCGGCACGGCATCGAGCCCGACCTGCACTGGGATCTGAGCCAGAAACAGATCCGCAAAGAAAAACACGTCGATTTCGACCCGGCGGACGCCGAACGACTCAAGGCGGAACTGATCGAAGCCATCTAAACCCTCCACGCACCCGCATGATATCGGTGGATCAATTAATCAACCTTCCGAACCGTCCGGTACAGTGTCAGGTTTTTCCGGTGCCAGTGAGAGAATGTAGTCCACTATTTCACCGAGTTTCTCTTCCGAATATTGTGGGTGTGGGGGCATGGGGATATCGCCCCAGTTGCCTTTACCGCCGTCTTTGATTTTCTGCACCAACCTGCCGCGCGCCGTGTCGGCTTCCGCGGCGTAGTGCTCGGCCACTTGGATGAAGCTTGGTCCGACCAGTTTCGTGTCTTCCTTGTGGCAGGCGGTGCAATTGAAGTCTTTGGCGAGGGCCGCGCCCGGGGGAATGAGGGATTCTTCAAGGCGTGCTTGTTCGGCCTCGGCTTGGGCGGATTCGGTCATGGAGGCATAATAGGCGGCATCGGCACCGGAGGTGCTTGGGCTACCTGGTGGGCCAGCGAGACGTCCGTAGAGCCAGGCACCGAAGATCAGGGCGGAATAACCAATCGGCAAAACCACGGTGACAAGGAGGATTTTTAGAAAAAGCCTATAATTGCGGCGAGCCATGGATCGTGGGTTCTATTTCGATTGATTGAGGCTTCGGAGCTTGGCCAGCACGTCGTCCGGCTTCCAGAAGTTGCCGCGCCAGATTTTTTCAACGGTTCCGTCGGGCCGGACGAGGGCGGTGCAGAGCGTGTGGTTGAGGACGCCGTCCTTGGTCTCGGTGAAGACGCGGAAATCTTTGGTGAGTCTGTCAATTTGCGCCTTGCTGCCCGTGGCAAAGTTCCAGACGGCGGGATCGATTTCCATGGCCTCGCTGAATTCTTTGAGGCGTTCCGGCCGGTCGAATTCGGGGTCGAGGGTGATGCTGAGCAGGCGGGCCTGGTCTTGCAGTCCTTCCTTCTGGATCGCGGCCTGCAACTCGTTGAATTTCGAGTTCATCTTCGGGCAGAACTCCATGGCGGCGCAGCGGGTGAAGATGAAGGTCATCACGGTGGCGCGTCCTTCGGCATGGAGCTGAGTCGGCTTGCCTTGCTCGTTGAGCAGTTGAGCCTCCGGCGCGGTGTCGCCGTCGCGGACGGTCTCTGCCTGTGCGGGGATGGTCGCAGTCAGTAGGGCGAGAAGGGTGGCCAGCGCCGTCCGGGTGATGCGTTTGTGGCGGATTCCAAATGCCGGTGAAAGCGATCCTTGATTCAGGATACGAGGGATGCGTGCGGAGGATGAATTGTTTTTTTGCATGGAAGCATCCTACACCAGCCTTTCCGTAGTTTTCTTGATCCAGATCAAGACATTGAATTCTAGATTCGATAAAGTGGGTGCTGTTATGAAAAACACATCCATCCACTCCACTCTCGGTCTTTTTATCTTGTCCTGCGCGGCTCTCGTGTTCGCAGGCTGCGGCCCGTCGGGCGATTCGTCGTCGTCCTCGGGCGGCTCGTCAAGCTCGGCAGCTCCGGCGGCTGAAACGCCGGGCGCGGTCAGCCAGACCATCGAACTGACGGCCAACGACCAGATGAAGTTCAACTTGGAGCGTTTCGCGGTTAAAGTTGGATCGACCGTCAAGATCCACCTCAAGAATGTGGGCTCGATGCCTAAGATGTCGATGGGGCACAATGTGGTCGTGCTGAAGCAGGGCACGGACGAAAAGGCCTTCGTTGAAGCGGCTATTCAAGCCCCCGCCAACGATTACATCCCGCAGGCCCAGGAGGATGCGGTGATCGCCCACACCAAAATGCTCGGCGGTGGCGAGGACGACAGTGTCACCTTCAAAGTGCCGTCCAAAAAAGGGAATTACACCTTTCTCTGCTCCTTCCCCGGCCACTTCCAAGTGGGCATGAAGGGCACTATGATCGTCAACTAATCTGCTGATGAGTCACCGTTCTCACAAACCCAACCCAATGAAACTCATGAAACCAAACCGACTCCACACAACCCTCGGGTTTACCGCCCTGGTGGCCGCGCTCTTCGCGAGCGGCTGCTCTGATTCTTCGACCGCTCAAAAATCCGCTTCCTCGTCGAGCAAGGCTTCGCCGGCCGAAAAGAGTTACGTCGCGCCCGGCGAAAAGGACGATTACTATCTCTTTTACTCCGGCGGCCACTCCGGGCAGGTCTTTGTCGCCGGCCTGCCTTCGATGCGCCACCTCTTCACGATCCCCGTCTTCGCGCCCTCGCCGGGCGTGGGCTATGGATTTGATGACGAGTCCAGGGCACTCTTGGGTGATTACACCTGGGGGGACGTCCACCACCCGGGACTCTCCAAGACGGACGGGCTCTACGATGGTCGCTGGCTCTTCGTCAACGACAACGCGAACAACCGCGTGGCCCGAATTTCCCTGCGGGACTTCAAGACCAAGCAAATCCTCGGGCCGATCCCCAATTCCAGCGGAAACCATGGTTCGTCCTTTGTCACCGAGAATACCGATTATTTGCTGGTGGCGACCCGCTTTTCCGTGCCGTTGCCGATGGGACGTTTCGCGCCGGTCGAGGAATACGCCGAAGAATTCAACGGCATGGTCAGCGGCCTGAAAATCGACCAGGAGACTGGCGAGATGTCGGTCGGCTGGCAGATCCTGACCCCGCCCTTCAACTGGGACCTCGGTTCCACCGGAAAAGGCCCGAGCAGCGGTTGGGCTTTCTGGACCTCCTACAACACGGAGATGGCGCACTCCAAGCTGGAGGCCAATGCCAGTCAGTTGGACCGCGACTACGCTGCATTCGTCAACTGGGAAGCCGCAGCCAAGGCTGTCGCCGACGGCAAGGCGGACATGCTCGACGGCGTGCCCATGATCAATCCTTCCAAGGTGCCGGGCGTGATGTATTTCGTCCCGGTCGGCAAGTCGCCGCACGGCATCGATGTCGATCCCTCCGGTCGCTGGATCGCGGCTTCCGGCAAGCTCCAGCCCACGGCCACCGTCTTTGACTTCGAGAAAGTGCTCGCGGCGATTGAGGCAAAGGACTTTCAGGAGGAGTTCCGCGGTGTGCCCGTGATCAACTACGACGCGATCGTCGAAGGCGAAGTTCCGGTCGGTCTCGGTCCGCTCCACACCCAGTATGACGGCAAAGGCAACGCCTACACCTCACTCTATATTGAGTCGGCGGTCGCCAAGTGGAAACTGCCGCCCTGGACGGAAGAAGAGAAGGCCGATTTGGAAAGTGTCATCTCGGACAAGATTCAGGTGCACTTCAACATCGGCCACCTCGTGGTCGGCGGCAGTGATACCAAGAAGCCTTACGGCGACTGGCTCGTTGCGATGAACAAGCTGTCCAAAGGGCGGAACATCTCGACCGGTCCCGCGCAACCCGAGACCAGCCAGTTGATCGACATCACCGGTGAGTCGATGGAAATGATCTACGAAGCCTACACCGATCCCGAGCCGCACTTCGCGCAAATTCTCAAAGCTGATGCCATCAATCCCATCGAGGTTTATCCGAAAGAGGAGAGCCATCACGAGCACGCGATTTGGAGCTTGGGCGAAGGCGAAATCACTCACGAACCCGGCAAGGTAACGGCAAAGATCGCGGCGGTGCGCAGTCAGTTCGGCCCCGAAAAGATTCGGGCCAAGGTGGGGGACACGCTGGTGCTGCACATCACCAACATCGAGCAGACCTCCGATATGATTCACGGCTTCGCGATCAACGGGCACGATCTGAATGTGATCATCGATCCGGGCGAGACCAAGACGGTCACCCTCAAGTTGAAGAAGTCGGGAGTCTTCCCCTTCTACTGCACGAACTTCTGCTCCGCGCTCCACCAGGAGATGCAGGGTTATCTCGAAGTCGTGCCGGAGGGAACGCCAACGGCCTCGCTTTAAAGTATCCGAGTGCGGTCCTGGGGCTTGATGCTGCGGGGCCGCATTTTTTAGATGGAGGCGAATGCGCCAAACAGCGTCTCGATCAACAGGAATATGCCATGACGAAACCGAATCAACCTGGCTCATCGCAATTGCCTTGGTGGCGGCGCGAGGCCCGCTTCCTCGACCGCTCACTCAATCCGCTATCGCGTTTGCTATTGTTGGCGGTCGCTGGCTTGTTCGTGGCTATCGCCTTCCTGCCGCTGTGGCGCATCACGCTGATCGCGCCACAGTATGAGGAGGGGCTGCGGGTGAGCATCTACAGTTATAAACTGGTGGGCGGCAACGGCGGCCAGGATCTGGTCGAGATCAACAATCTGAACCACTACATTGGCATGCGGACACTTGAACAGAGCGACTTTGTCGAAATGAAATGGATGCCGTTCGCGCTCGGCCTCTTCGCGCTCATCGCCCTGCGGGCGGCGGCGCACGGGCGCATGAGCCAGGTGGTCGACCTCTTCGCGTTGTTTACATACTTCGGTCTCTTTTCGATGGGCTTGTTTTACTACAGGCTCTACACCTACGGGCACAATCTCGACCCCAAAGCACCCATGACGATCGAGCCCTTCACGCCCATGCTGATCGGCAAAAACCAGATCGCCAATTTCGTGCAATACAGCTTTCCGCTCATCGGTGGCATACTCATGGTTTTTATTCCCGTGCTGCTCTTCGGGGCTTTTTGGTTTTCCCGCAGATCCCGGGATGTAGAAGGAGACACCTGATGGCAGAGATCGACACGGCAAGACGAGTCGGTCAAAACCGTAGTCGGGCGGGCTTGCCCCCCGACCTCGGAGCGGATTGGTTGCTCAGTCCGCTCGGGCAGGGCGGCGGAGCCAACCCTGCTACGGTTTGCCGCTCATTCTTTCTCGATCTTGTTCAACCTTTGCTTCTCATTCCCCTCCTCGCCGTGACAATCGGATCGCAGGCCACCGCCAGCGAGCGGACTGTGACTCCCGGCGAATCGCTGCAACAAGCCATCAGGCAGGCCGCGCCCGGCGATACCTTGATTCTCTCAGAAGGTCGGCACGCAGGCCCGGTCACCATCGACCGTTCGCTCATCCTGCGGGGCCGCCCCGGATCGATCATCGACGGCGGGCGCGAGGGCTCGGTGATTGCCGTGCGGGCCGACGACGTGCGCATCGAGAGTCTGACCATCCGCAACTCCGGACTGCGGCTGCAGCGGGACGAGGCCGGCATCCACTCCACCGGAGCAAACACGGCGGTGGCCGACAATCGTATCGAAAGTTGCCTGCATGGTATTTATTTTCGTGAAGTCCGGGGCGGGCGGATCACCGGCAACACGGTGCTCGGTGCCACCGGCGGCGATCGCGAGGCTCCTTTTGACGCTTTGACAGTCGGTGCGCCGGTGGCCAACCAGCCCGGTCTTTGCGCGGTGGGCCAATTGAACGAGAACCGGCGGGGCAACGGCATCCACCTCTGGAGCTCCAGCGAAGTGCGCATCGAGGGCAACCGCGTGGCCCGCACCCGCGACGGCATTTACTTTTCCTTCGCCGACCGTTGCGAGGTCTCGCACAACGAAGTGCGGGAGACGCGTTACGGACTGCACTACATGTATAGCGACGAAAATCATTTCCACCACAACCACTTCTCTGAAAACGGCGCGGGCGCGGCGCTGATGTATTCGGGTGATTTACGGGTGGAGGAAAATCGCTTTACCGCCAACCGGGGCCGTCGTGCCTATGGCATGCTCCTGCAGTCGGTGGACAACTCGACTTTCACCGATAACGAAGTCTTCGATAATACCATTGGGATCTATGCGGAAAACAGCCAGAATAATCGCTTCATCGGCAACCGGCTCCATGGCAATTATGTCGCCTTCCTGATGGGCGGGAGTTCGGCGGATAATATTCTCGGACAAACTCACTTCGCCCGCAACTGGCACAGCGTGGAGGTGGACGGTTCGACGGAGCGTAACCAATGGCATGCGTCAGCGGGCGGCAATCGCTGGCAGGGTTCGCCTGAGCCCGATCTGGATGGTGATAGCCGGGGCGATTTCGTGCACCGTGAGCTCGATTTGCTGGGATCTCTGCGAAGGGATTTTCCCGTCGCCGGGTTGCTTTCGGGCAGCGCGGGCTTGGAGGTGCTGCGGTTTGCGGCCTCCCGGAGCGGAGCAAACAATTCACGGGTGATCGTAGATCCGCGACCGCTCATACGACCCATCGAAACGAGTTGGCCATGATCCAATGGAGCGATATACATTTGAGCCTCAAAGGGCAGCCTGTGCTGCGCGGCTTTGATCTGACGCCGGTACCCGGGCAGCTGAACCTGCTGATCGGTTCGAACGGGGCCGGAAAATCGACTGCCTTGAAGGTCGCCGCCGGTCTCTGGCGTCCCCGATCCGGAGAGCTGCGCTTCGAGAGCAAAGTCATGCACCACCGCGAGTCCCGTTTTGGGCGGATCGCCTATTTGCCGCAGTCGCCGCTCTTTCATCCACGCCTGCGAGTGCGTGAGCTGATTCGTTTTTATGCCCGGCTAGAGGGGGCAGATCTGTCGGAGGCCGAGATCGCCCTGGAACGCTTTGGCCTGGAGGCTCATCGCCATCACCGCAGCGTGGAACTTTCCGGCGGCTTGCGGCAGCGGCTCGGGTTGGCGATATTGTCGCTCTCGTCCGCACCGGTCTGGTTGCTTGACGAGCCCGGCCTCAGTCTCGATCCACTCTGGCGTCGAAAACTCCAATCCTGGCTCAAAGAGGCCAGCAGCTCGGGTCGAACCGTGCTGGCCGCGACCCACCTGCTGGCGGAGTGGGAGGGCCGTGCCGATACATGCTACCTTTGCGAAAACGGTCGTATCGACGGGGAGTTGGATCCCGCGCATTTGCGGGAGGCGCATTTGCGGCTGGAGGGCGGTTTCGGGACGGATCGCCGAAGTCAGGAAGGAGTGTCGGCATGAGTCGCGCGTTCTCTTTCCGTAGTCGGGTTGGCTCTGCCGCCCGACGGAAGCATCCGGGGTGTCCCATTCCTACAGGCAGGGCGGCAGAGCCAACCCTGCTACGTTTGAATCGCCTTTGCTATGTCTGCGGGGATAAGGAAGGAGCCGCCGGATGAGCCGGATGGTATCGGCCTTATTCTTCCGTGAATGGGCGGCCTTGTCCGCCAGTCGCGTGGTTTGGGTTTTCGCGAGCGCTTGCCTGCTGGCCGGATTCGGGGTCGTGCTGGGTGCGGGCGAAGCCGATTCGGCAGTTTGGATGGCACTGCCTCTATTGCTTTATCTGGTGCCGCTATTGGGCCTGTTGGCCGGTGTATCCGCCGCCCTGGGCGACCTTGAGGAGGCACCCATGATGGTGCCTCGGGCACCCGGCCCGTTCATCCGATCCTGTGTCAAATGGCCGCTCTGGTCGGGACTGATCGCCCTGGCCGCTCTGGCCTGGCTGGCCCCGGCTGCGATTCGTTCCGGTGAAGCGGACAAGCTGTTGCAGCTCTGGGCCATGACGGCCGGAGAAGCCGCTATTTTTGTGGCACTCGGCTTGGCGCTCGGCCGACTGGTACCCGGCGGGGGGACTTCCGCTTACCTGACCGCGCTCTTTTTCGGCTTCCTCTTCATCGGCGGCGCTGGCGTGCTCGGCTGGGTCGCCGCCCGCAGCGACTTCTTTCAGGAGAATCCGCAGCTCTGGACCTTCGGTCTGATGGCGCATCCCGTCGAAGCCCTTCGAGTGGGTTTGATGTTCTCTCTCGACACCCTGCCGGTCGATGCCGAACGCCTGCCCGCAATCGCCCGCTGGTGGCTGGCGAATACCGGGCTCTGGTATGCCGCACTCGTCCTGCTCTGGAGCAGCGTCGCCCTCGGCGCAGGCGCGTTCGCGCGGGAAAAGATCTGACCGCCGAAACCGGTCCCTGAAAGCTAACCTTTTATTAACGAGGCTACGACATCGGCCGCGGTGTAGCTCTCTTCGTCGTCTTTCAGAAAATCCGAGATGCGACGAGCATCGTCGCCAGCGGTGAGAAGAATGGGTTCAGGCTTACCTTTGCGGGTCTGAGCCATGCCGACGCCGGACATGAGGCCGTTGCAGACGCACTTGCGGCCTAGGGTCTCCTCCGGTGCGCCGCCTTTGCGGACGTAGTTCTGTTCCGGCTCGCCTGGGCAGCGGTAGCCGACGCTACCATCTTCGCGCCGGTAGGGAGTGCGCAGATAACCGAGATCGCAGACGCGCTGGCGGTCTTGATAAACCTCGTCATCGGAGAGTGTGCCATCAGCTTCCAGTACTTTGAAAGGAAAGCCGGTGGGCGAGGCGTAGGGATCGGTGAAGACTTTGGTTTCGCCCGCCAGGCTTTGGGAGATGGCACGGCTTTTGACTTCGGGATCGAGTCCCGATTCCTCGCAAAAGGCGAATGCGGTGCCGACCTGAATGCCCTGGGCCCCAAGTGCCTGGGCTTCGGCCAGTTTGCCGGGGCGGCCATAAGCACCCGCCAGCCAGAAGGGCAAGCCGAGGTCACGGATGGTCGCGATGTCGGGCTGATCGCGCTCCGTGAAAATGGGCTCGCCGGATTCGCTCAGTTGCAGGGGGCCGCGTGGAGGAGCGTTGTGACCGCCCGCGCTGGCACCTTCGACGACAAAGCCCTCGACCGAGCCTTCAGCGCGTTTGGCCAGTGTCTTGGCCAACACGGTGGACGAGATGATTCCGATGAAGGCGGGCCGTTTGAGCTGCATTTTCTCGAAGCCGTAATCCGTCGGGTCGAGCCGGTCGATGAAGCTCTCGCCCTCTAGTGCGCCCTGCACGTCTATTTTCATTTCGGCGGGCTCGTTGGCGGCGTATTGATCGAGGATACGTGGAATGGCACGGGGAATGCCCGCACCCATCAGCACGTAGTCCACTCCAGCCAGCATGGCACCATAAAGCGAGGAGAGGGTGGGGATCTGGATCTTTTCCAGCAGGTTAATGCCGACGGCGCCGTCATGTCCGCGCTTGGCCAAGTGGACCTCCAAGAAGCAGCCGAGGATGGTGAGTTCGGCATGCAGCTTCTGTGCGAGATTCGGCATCGGAGTGCCACGGTAGGGCTGATCCGCTGCTTTGCCGCCGGGAATGAAGTAGCGCTGGAGCACTCGCTCGACCAGATACGGAAGGGGGAAGGCCTCCATGGCCTGACGCATCAGGCCGCCTGGGTCGCCGTCCTGCAGGCGACGAGCGAGTACGGTGCCCAAAGCGGTGCCGGAGACCACGCCCAACTGACCGGTTTGCGAGACCGCCCGTGCGAGCGACCAGTTGGATACAGCGACGCCCATGCCGCCTTGAATGATGGATGGATGCATAAACGGTGTCATCTCAAAATGCTATGAGGCGCGCTCCAGCACTGCGGGGAAGAGGACATTGTTTTCCAGGTGAAAGTGTTGTCCGGTATCGGCTTCGAGGTCGGCGAGTCCCGCGAAGAGGGCCCGGTAGGTGTTACAGGCCTCGGCGGGTGGCTGGTAGCTGTTGGTCAACTCGCGCAGCCGCGAGATCGAATCGATGATGCTTTCGTGTTCTTTCATTATCGCGTCGATCTGCTGCGAGCGAGTCGCTGCGTCAGCTTCGTTCTGAGGCTCGGCCAACGCGGGAAAAATGGTGCTCTCCTCGTGCCGAGCGTGCTCGGCCATTGTCTGCCCCATTTTGGTGAAGACTTGGTAAACTTCGACCAGTGAGGGCGTGTGCTCACCGTGGACTTGGGCCACGCGCTCCGCCATGGCGTGGATGCGGGGTAGTTCGCTGCGCAGAAAGCCGTGGTGCGTTTCCACGATGTGGCTGGTCAGTTCGCTCAACGACATTTCGGCGGCGTTGATCTCTGATTCCGGCGCACGGCTGCCCTCGGCGTCCAGCGCATTGATCATCTTTTGCAGGTCGATCCCCTTGCGCTCGCAGGCCTTGCCCAGAGTCAATTTGCCCTGGCAGCAAAAACCGATATCGAAGCTCTGGAAGACCCGGCTTAGATTCGGATTTCCCGCGACGATTTCACCGACCGTTTGCTCGGCAAGAGGCAATTCTGTAGAATGAGTCGTGGTTGTATCTGTAGTCATAGGCCGACAGAGTATCCTAAAATTGCAGAATCAGTATTGATCCAGATCAAGAAAAGCTGTTTTTGATATAGAGTCTCAAGAAAGCTGGAGCGAATTCGTCATCACTTTCCAGCGACAAGCCCCCTTTTATCCATGTCCACTC
>JAAAPI010000287.1 GCA_009908325.1 Verrucomicrobiota bacterium
CACGACTACGCCCTTGCGCTTCTCTAGTGATTGGTTTGTTATTCAGGTCTCTCACAATGGACTTTCACCATATTAGTTTATCAACATGCCGGGCATACCCAGTCGGAGGTCTCAATTCCGTTACGCGCTCCGCGCTCCACTCTATGAGACTCCTCTTCGGTGCGACCTGAATTTTGAAGAGAGTTTGGTTATCGTGTAGGACGGGAAGGGAAGTAAGGATCGCTCTTTGCCGACGCTAAGCGTGGACGGGGAAAGCTTGAAACCCAAGACGTAAAGCCCGAGACTTTGGGAAATGTGGGAAGTGCCGATACACGTCATTGATTTTGAGGGAAGCCGACAGAGTGGTGTGGTGGAGTATGGCTATGCCACTCTGGAGCATGGCGAGGTGGTGGACTCGGGGACGCGGATCTGTGCGCCGGTGGGCACGATCACGGACATGGATCGGGGGCAGCACGGTATCTCCGAGCAGCGGGCGGCTGGTCAGGCCGCTTTCGAGACGTTCTGGTCGCTCTTCGCCGGGTTGCGCGACTCGGGCCCATTTTGTGCGCACAATGCGGCGGTGGAGGATGGCTTTTTGCGCGCGGTCTGGTCGTGCCCGCGCATGTCACCCGATTTTTCGGAGCCGGGGCAGCGCATCGCCAGCTGGGGGCCGTGGCTCGACACGCTGCCGATCTACCGCCGGGTTTATCCGCAGCTGACGAGTCATAAGTTGCAGACCCTGATTACGGTATTTGAACTTCAGGCGGAGCTGGACCGGCAGGCGGGCATTCTTTGTCCGGCTGATCGTCAGCACTATCACTGCGCGCTTTATGATGCGCTAGCGTCGGCTCTGCTCTTGCGTCGCTTGGCGGACGAGCCTGAACTGGCGGATTGCAGCCTGCGTTGGCTCTTCCTGCAAAGCGCGGCGTCGGATGCCGCCCGCCAGCAAATGGGGCAGCAGGAATTTCTCTGATCGAAGATCTCTGTCTATGTCGAATCTACCGAAAGTCGTTTATTTTGGAGCGGATGCCATTTGCTTGCCGGGGCTGTGCTATCTTGCCGGGCCGGGTCGTGAAGCATGCGAGCTGGTCGGCGTCGTCTCGCAGCCGGACCGGCGGCAGGGGCGGGGGCGTCAGCTTCAGCCAAATCCGGTGTCGGCTTACGCCCGGGAAGCAGGGATTCCCCTCCTCCAGCCGGAAAAGCCGGATTCGGCGCTGATTGAGTGGTTGCGCGAGCGGGAGGTCAGCGTCGGATTTGTCATGGCCTACGGGCACTTTTTGGGGCGGGCGGTGCGTGAAGCGCCGCGATATGGCCTGCTGAATTTTCATGGATCGATTCTGCCTGCCTTCCGGGGCGCGTCGCCGGTCGAGACGGCCATCGCCACGGGTGAGCTGGAAATCGGCGTTTGCCTCATGCAGATCGTCAAAGAAATGGATGCGGGCGGGGTAGCGGATTGCCAGCGTCTGCCTATAGAGCCTGACGATACGGCGCCGGATGTCCGCAGGAAGGTGGGCGAGGCGGTAGTGCCGCTGTTGGAGCGGAACCTGGCTGCGGCGGTGCGTGGCGGGTTGAACTTTGCCCCGCAGGACGCAGCCAAGGCCACGTATTGTCGGAAAATCAGGAAAGAGGACGGTGCGCTGAACTTCGCCTTGACGGCTGCGGCGATCGAGGCGCGGCTGCGGGCCTTTACGCCCTGGCCGGGGGGTTATTTTGATCACGACTCGACGCGTATCAAGGTCGGCCGCTGCACGGTGGCGGCCTCTTTGGAAGTCGCCGAGCCCGGAAGGGTCCTGGCGGTGGGGGCGACCCTCGACGTGGCGACCGGCGACGGGGTTTTAAAGATCCACGAGTTGCAGCGCCCGGGCGGGCGAATGCTGTCGGCCTCGGACTTTGTGCGCGGGTATCCGATTAAAGTCGGGGTGGTTTTGCCGAGTGTGGAGACAGATCCGTTGCTCGTGTAGCGGATGATTGTATGTCGCTATCCGATCAGCTTTGCAGGTGTTTTTATTATATACGGGGTTGGCAGGCGCTCAGGTTGTGACAGCTTAGTGACATGAAAAACCGCCAGGCCAAAGCGCAATTGGACCGTCAGATCCGGCATCGAATCAATGCGGGGCGCGTCGCGGTGCGGGATCAGATCCCGTTTTTCGAGCGTCAGTTCGGGGAGGTTTCGAGTGAGTGGAAGGAAGACGATACCCGGGTGACCTTCGCGGATTTTGCGATTTCGGAAAAGCTCTTCGCCGAACTGCGGCGGGACTTCGCGCAGGATGATTTTTGTAGCGAAGAGGCCAACCCGCAGGATGAAACCCTGCAATTGGAGGCCCGTTTTGCCTGGGTGGTCGATCCGATCGACGGCACGAACAATTACGCGCTGGGCTGCCCGTTTTGCGCGATTTCGCTGGCGCTTCTTTACGACGGCGAGCCGATTTATGGCTTCGTCTACGATCACAGCACACGGGTGCTCTACGAAGGCGGCCGCGGCTTTGGGCTGCTTCGGAATGGCAAGCGTGTGGACCGTGACGCGAAAGCTGCCGATGCACAAACCATGATCGGCCTGCATTTTCCCATGTCGGCGGAACAAATCGCGCCGCTCCTGCCGCTTATTTCCAAATACCGGGTGCGCTGTCTCGGGAGCGGAACACTTATGCCGACCTATGTGGCGACGGGTTATTTGACGGCGGCGATCGACTACAAAGTAAAGGTCTGGGATATTGCTGCCGCGTATGCGCTCTGTGCGGCGGTGGGGTTGCGCTGGGAGTTTTTCGGCGATTCCCCGTTTCCGCTCAGGTTGTTTCATCCGGGCATGGCGTTTTCGCCCTATGCGGTCGGGGGTAGCGCCTTTATTGAAGAACTGGCTTTTTAGTTTGCCCCTTTTAGCGGGGAGGATTGTTGTTTCTCCTTTTCCAAAAAGCGCGTTATGACACAAGCCATCAAAATTTACGATACTACCCTGCGCGACGGCACGCAGGGTGAGGGCGTTTCGTTTACGGTCGCGGGTAAGATCCGCGTTGCTGAGAAGCTGGACCAGTTTGGTATCGACTACATTGAGGGCGGTTGGCCGGGCTCGAATCCGCGGGATATGGCGTTCTTTGAGGAGGCGCGGAAGCTGAACCTGCAGCACGCCAAGCTGGCTGCCTTCGGCTCGACGCGCCGGGCCAGCCTCACGGCGGAGGAGGATCCCCAGCTGAAGCTTCTCTTGGAGGCGAAAACGCCTGCCGTGACTATTTTCGGGAAAACCTGGCTGCTGCACGTTACCGAAATCCTCGGCACCACCGCCGAAGAAAATCTTCGGATGATTGAGGATTCCGTGCGGTTTCTCACTGAAAACGGGCGGGAGGTGATTTACGATGCGGAGCATTTCTTCGACGGCTATTGTGATAATCCGGACTATGCCATTGAGACCCTCGCGGCGGCCAAGCGTGGCGGCGCGGTCAATCTGACGCTTTGCGACACCAACGGGGGTAAGCTGGTCAGCGACCTGAGTGCCATCGTTGCCAAAGTCGTGGCCAACTTCCCCGCTACACCCATCGGCGTGCATTGCCACAACGACTCCGGGCTGGGCGTGGCGGTTTCTCTGGCCGGCGTGGAATCGGGAGCCGTACTTGTACAGGGCACGATGAATGGGGTGGGCGAGCGCAATGGGAATGCGAACCTGACGACGATTATCCCGAATTTGGTCCTCAAGATGGGCAAGTCGGTGCACTGTGAGGAAAACCTCAACAAGCTGCGGGACCTTTCGCTCTTCGTCGACGAGATGGCCAATCGGGCGTCTGATATCGGGGCACCGTTTGTGGGCGCGAGTGCATTCGCCCACAAGGGGGGAGTGCATGCCGATGCCGCAGCCAAGGTGAAACACAGCTACGAACATATCGAGCCCGAGTTGGTGGGTAACCGCACGCGCGTCCTGGTTTCCGATATGTCGGGTCGCAGCAGTGTGATGATGAAGGCCAGGGAGATCGGCGTGGAACTCGACGCCCGTTCACCCGAGTTGAAGGACTTTTTGGCTGAACTCAAGGAGCTTGAGTTTCGCGGCTACGGCTACGAGGCGGCCGATGCCTCGTTCAAGCTGTTGCTCAACCGATTCTTGAAAGGGGCAAAAGATGATTTCGAATTGATCGGCTATCGGGTGATTGTCGGTCACCAGACGGCTCTGAACCGAACCGTCTCTGAAGCAACCGTGCAGGTGAAAATCGGCGATGAGATTCACCACACCGTAGCCGAAGCCAACGGCCCGGTGGGTGCCCTGGACGATGCCCTGCGCAAGGCCATCGCGCCTGCCTTCCCGGAAATCATGGAGGTCGAGTTGATCGATTTCAAAGTGCGCATTCTCGACAGTCAGCATGGTGCGGATGCGATCATCCGCGTGCAGATCGAGTCGACCGACGGCAAAGAAATTTGGGGCACGGTGGGCGCGAGCGATAACATCATCGAAGCCACCTGGGAGGCCCTGTCCGATTCGGTCGAATACAAGATCCGGCTCGAGTCGGAGAAGGATATTTAAGGTCTGTTTCGTGGCGTGCTCGCTTGCGAGCGCCTGCGGTGTTGGCGACCTAGCCCGTCAATCTTTCAAATAAGGTTTGTCACGTAGCCGAAGCGCTTCCGCTTCGGTTCCCATCTCGATACGATAGCAAAAGGCCTACTTTCCGAACGCGACTTGTCTGCCGTAGCCTCAGCGAAGGAGGAAGGCGTCCGGCTACGTGTGATTTCGAAAGTTAAAAACTTATTTGGAGCCCCACTATGGCAGTAGTTTCGTCCGTTCAGCGGAATCGGGGAGCGGGCAACTTCCCTTTGGAAAAAAGCGGTGCCGGTTACGCGCGACCCAGTTATAAAAAACATCGCGCCAGGAGCGGGGGAGGCAACGTGCGATGCGGGCTGGCCAGCGCCAAGCCGAGCCGGTGTCGATGAGGGCAGAGAGAATGGCCTCGGAGCGGAGGAGCCTTTGGCGGTTGCCTTCGTCCGATGGACACGGGCGGTAATAAATGACCGTGGAGAGTTGTTCCCGCAGAGTGGGCGATAGATATATCTTGGCGGTTTCTCCCTGGATGGGGGCATATTTCAGGGCATCGGCCCGGTCCCGCTTCATAAGAAAGCGCACCGAGCGACTGCAAAGACCACATTCGCCGTCGTAGAAGAGTATCGGGGACTGTCCGTCGCTTTTCATTGGGGTGGGAGATGCGGTTGATTCACTAGGCATAGAAACCGCCACCCAGGAGTTTTTGCCCATCGTAGAGCGCGAGGATCTGGCCGGCGGAAAGGGCGCGCTGCGGCGCATCGAATTGGACCCGGGCGCGGCCCCCTTCGAGCGGGGTGTAGGTAATCGCCTGGGAAGGATCGCGGTAGCGGGGCTTGGCCAGGAGGCGACAGGGCTCGGTCACCGGGCGATTGACGAAGCTGAGGCCGTAGAGTTCCACCTCCGAAGTGAAAAGGCCCGGGGAGTCCGGATGGTCGAAGGCGACAACGAGTTCGTTGCGCTCCATGTCCAGCTTGGTCACCACGTAAAATTCATTGTCCGTATTCGAGGGCACGCCGATGCCGCGTCGCTGGCCCGTGGTGTAGCGGTGCAGGCCGCGGTGTCGACCAAGCACTTTTCCATCTGTGTTCACGATATCGCCGGGCTTATCCTCGATGTAATATTCGAGAAAACGACTAATGTTCATGTCACCCAGGAAGCAGATGCCCTGGCTATCTTTTTTGTCGGCATTGGGGAGCTTCGCTCCCTGCGCAATCTCGCGCACACGCGGTTTTTGTAGTTCACCTACGGGAAAGCAAGCTTGCCGGATCTGCTCCTGACGGAGCAGAGCCAGGAAATAGGTTTGGTCTTTATTCGGGTCGAGGCCTTCCAGAAGGTCGTCGCTACCGTCGTCGTTGGTGAGCTTACGCACATAGTGCCCGGTAGCGATACCGTCAAAGTCGGCCTTCAGGGCGTAGTCCTGAAAGATTCCAAACTTCATTTCGCGATTACACATCATGTCGGGATTCGGGGTGATGCCCCGCTGATAGCCATCGACGAGGTAGTTGACCACGTGCTCGCGGTATTCGTTGACCAGATTGACGATTTCGTAGTCGATACCGAGATGTCGGGCGACCGCGCGGGAATCCTCGATATCCTGCTGGGCAGGGCAATCCGCCAGGGGCATTTCCTCATTCATCCAAGTGCGGATGTAGGCCCCCGAAACGGCGTAGCCCTGCTCTTTAAGGAGCAGGGCGGCCACGGCGCTGTCAACACCGCCAGAAAGGGCTACGAGGATCTTTTCCATTTCTCAGAACGAAAGGCGATAACAGCGAAGCGTCAAATAAGCACTCGCTAAGTTTTCGAAAGGCTGCGGTCAATGCGATCGTTCGGGCTGCGTTTGGTTGAGCTATACTTTGTGAATTTTCCGAATCCGACGGAAAGGGTATTGCGCTTGCTGCTCGTAGCGGCAGGAATTCAGTCGAGTTATGGGAGAAAAGACACCACACATCGCGCATGCTTTCTGGGAAACGGGGAATACAGGGCTTGTCATACTTTCGCAGGATTGGTCGAGCACGAGGGCGCGGCCGCCTTTGTTTTTGGGGCCGTTGAATGAGCGGTTTGCCAAAATGGATCGTTTGTCGCCGGCGGAGTGTGGTCGCTACTGCCGGTATTATCGGCAAAAGAACAGCTGGGTGTTTACGATTCGCTCGGAACGTCATCCAGAGTTGCTGGACCGGAAGGTGCGGGTTTTTCTGGGGGGCGATTTCAACGAGTGGGGCGAAGCGATTGGCCGGAGCGAGTGGGAACTCAAGCCGATTAGCGAAGTGGCTGAAACGCGGTATGAGCTGCGGGTGCCTTTAAAGCGCATCCCGAAAGACCGAAAGTTTAGTTTCAAGTTTGTTACCGACAAGGGGGACTGGCTGGACGTCCCCGACAGTGCACCGAATCGTATCTCGGAGGGTGGGGTGGCTAATTTTGTTTTTGATCCCGAACAAACGGGTCAGCACATCTTTCGTTTTTGGACGCCGGATGGCTACGAGCCGATTGGGAATGAAAAAATCGTTTGGCGCGACGATCAAACGGAGGAGGTGCACGAGTTGCCGCACACGCAGTTTTTGACGCTCGCAAAAACGAAGCTGGAGCTGGGTGCACTGGTTGAAGGTGATTCGACGACCTTCCGCTTATTCGCACCGCGAGCCAGCGGGGTGCAGGTCTGCTACAGTGAGAACGCGGACGGTTCGGATTTAGTGACAGAGGCCCTTAAGGAACGCGATGGAGTGGTTTGGGAGGCAATCGTGCCGAAAAATCTGGATAGCTATTTTTACAGTTTTCGAGTCGAGGGCACAAGTATCGAGGGAACTTCGCACTTCGATCCGTCGTTTGCTGTGCTGGATCCGTATGCTAAAGCTTGCCTGGGCTGCCGGGGCCCGGGGATTGTGGTGGCTCCAGAGCGCCTCCGCAAAGTCGAGCGGCCGTTTACTCCGCCAGCATGGCATGATCTGGTCATACTGGAGGGGCATGTGCGGGATCTGGCAGCGCACGCGCCGATCGATTTGGGTGCCGAGGAGCGCATGGGCTATTCGGGTCTGCGTAAGTGGCTGCGGGCCGAGGGTTCTTACTTGAAGGAGATCGGCGTCAACGCAGTGGAGCTGCAGCCGATTCAGGAATTCGATAACCCGGGCCGCGAGGATTACCACTGGGGCTATATGACGGTAAACTACTTTTCGCCGGAAAGCAGTTATGCGCTGGAGCCGGAGAGCGCTTCGCAGGTCGAGGAGTTTCGGGGCCTGGTTGAGGATTTCCACAAAGAGGACATAGCGGTGATTCTAGACGTGGTTTACAACCATGTGGGCGAGCCAAACCATCTGCTCTTCATTGATAAATTTTACTATTTCCACCTCGACGACGCGAACGACCTGGTCAACTGGAGTGGCTGTGGCAACGACCTGCGCTGCGACACGCCGATGGGGCGGCGGCTGATAATCGACAGCTTGAAGCATCTGGTAGAGACCTATGATGTGGACGGCTTCCGCTTCGACCTGGCGGAGCTGATCGGCATCGACGTTCTGCGTGAGATTGAGATCGAGCTGAAAAAGATCAAACCCTCGCTCATCCTGATCGCTGAGCCGTGGAGTTTTCGGGGGCACATTCAAAAGGAGCTGCAGGAGACGGGCTTTGCTTCCTGGAATGATGGCTACCGGGACGGCATCGCGGACTATGTTTGCGGGAAGGGCAGCCAGGATACGGTTCGGCACTTCATGGCCGCGTCGCCCGGGACCACGCGCTTCGCAGCGCAGACGATCAACTACACCGAGTCGCATGACGACCACTGCTGGCTGGACCGGATCACGGAGCGCCCGAAGCACGACGGGGATGATCCGACCTTACTGGACCGCCGCCGGACGCACCTCATGGCCTCCATACTGTTTGCTTCGCTGGGTGTGCCTATGCTGGCAGAGGGGCAGGACTTTTTGCGGTCCAAGCGCGGTATTTCGAACACCTACCAACGCGGCGACATCAATGCGCTCGATTACAACCGGCGCTTCGTGTATTCGGGAACGCACGGTTATTTCCGGGATTGGATTCGCTTCCGGCGCTCTCCGGCGGGCAAGGCACTCCGATTGGATGGAGGCCTCCGGGAGGGCTATTTGGAATTCTTTTTTGCCGAGGGCTCCAGTGCAGCGGTGGTGCTGTTTAATGCCGACGGCTCGGTCGGTGCCCCCCAGTTGGTTTATGCGATCAATCCGCACCTGGAGTATGCGGATATTGCGTGTGCGGCGGTGCGGCCCCGCGAGCTTTTACAAGTGGCCGATCAGGAGCGGTTTCGACCGGAGGGCCTGGGTGCGGCGCTGATTCCGGTGGATGCGACCCACATTTATCTGCCGCCCTTATCGTGCGGGCTTTGGATTTTGGGTGGCTAAAGGCGACGCCGGGGAACCCGAGGGAGGGTGGCTGTCCCCAGCCACCGGGATACCTATGAAACCGCAAAAAGCTGCCTGTCCTGTGTTTGTTAGAAATTTAAGGAGTGAATCATTGTAGCCTTCAATCCGATACGCGGCGATTGGGGACAATCGCCCTCCCAAAGTCATTAACAACTTGAACCGTCGCCTCTGCTTGCTCGAGGTGGGGCATGTGTGAGGCGGCCTCGATGATGGCGTGGCGGCTTTTCGCGTGGGGCAAACGCTCCAACATGCGGGTGGCGATTTCGGTGTATTTCGTATCCTTTGCGCCGCTGATGAGGCAGACCGGCATGGCGAGTTGGCCGATTTGGGGCCAGAGGTTGGGGCAGCTTCCCTGACCGAATTGGCGCAGGCTCGCTGCCAGTCCCTCGACGGTGTGGTGTTGCCGGTTTTTCAGCATTGTCTTGCGCCAAGCGCTTGGAATGGTTTGTTGGCTCCGGACGAGCGGGGTTTCCTGCCAAAAATCGAGAAAGCCAGCGACCCCCATCCGCTCCAGGGATTGGGCAAGCGCTTCGTCGGCTTTTACGCGCTCCGCGCGCGCTGTGGCGTCTTCGATCCCCGGGTTGCCGCTGATGAGGATCAGGGCGTCCCATGAATCGGGATAATTGACCGCGTGCAGCAGGCCCGCGCGGGCCCCCATGGAGTAGGCGAGAAGGATGCGGGGCGTTTTCGCTTGTTGGATGTCTGCAGCAGTTGCGGCTTTATGAACGAATTGAAGGGTGGCGCTGGGCGAGCAGTACAGGAGCGGGTCAGGACCATGGCCGGGGAGATCGGGGCAGTGCCAGTCGGTTAACGATTCGGGCTGGGTTGAATCCCGAGCCGAGTCGGATCGCCCTTTGACAAACTCAGGACGTGCAGTGGTAAACCCCGATACGATATTTGTAGCGACTGGCTTTATGCCAGGAGTCGAGGCGGGGTGGAGCTTCGAGCCGGGATCGGTCGCGGGGTGAACCCGCTCGCTACGAGAGGCCGCAAATAGCTCGGCGAAAGGAGCGAAGTCACTCCCGCATCCGGTAAACCCATGCAGTGCGAGAATCGGCATGGGTGATTTCCCCCGTTTGTCGCAGCGATCAGCCGCAGCCTTATTCGCTGAGCGACGCGCTGATGATTTTTTGCTCGTTGATCGGGCGGTCGCCGGGGTCTTTTTCAACGTTCTCCAGCTTTTTAACAACGTCCATGCCCTCGACAACTTCGCCGAAAATAGTGTGTTTCATGTGCAGCCAGGGCGTCGACGCGGTGGTGATGAAAAACTGGCTTCCATTGGTGCCGGGACCGGCGTTGGCCATGGCGAGCAGACCGGGCTTATCGAACTTCAGGTCGCGTGCGCACTCATCGCCGAAGGGCTTGCCC
>JAAAPI010000268.1 GCA_009908325.1 Verrucomicrobiota bacterium
TCACGATACAACTCGCACAGGCATTAATCGGTTCAGGTTTGATTCCAGTGAAAGCTACTGCGGACGCTACCCATGTTGCAATTGCATCCAGATTTGGAATCGATTTCTTGCTGACCTGGAACTGCACTCATATTGCTAATGCTCAGATTTTAAGGGAGCTGAGCAAGGTAGTAGAGGAAAACGGGTATACCTTACCAGTTGTTTGCACGCCGATTGAGTTGATGGAAGGAGTTAAAAATGATCGATAACGAGATAATCCAAGAGATTCGTCAGACCCGTAATAAGCTCTGGGAAGATTCAGGGTGCGACGTGAACCGTTTTTTCGAAACGTTGATGGAGCGCCAAAAAAAACGTCCGGACTTCGTCAGTGTGGTCGCCCAACCCGATGAATGCGCGACGGTGGTTGAAGAGCCAAAAACGCGATCCTATAACCCAAAGAATTAACCATGGCTAAAACAAAAGTCCTCGAACGTAAGCCGCTGACCTTTGCGGAAAAAACCTTTTTGCCGCAGATTGCTGGGGGCCTGAAGACGACTTTCAACACCCTGCTGCAAAAGAAAGTGACGCTGCAGTATCCCGAAGAGCGTCCTAATATTCCCGACAATTATCGGGGCGTTCCGACGCTGGTCAAAGACCCCAACGGCCGCGAAAAATGCGTCTCCTGCCAGCTCTGTGAGTTCGTCTGTCCGCCGAAGGCAATCCGCATCACACCCGGCGAAATTGACCCGGAAGCAGATCCGGACCGCGCCCATGTGGAAAAGGCCCCCAAGGAATTCGATATCAACATGCTCCGCTGCATTTACTGCGGTCTTTGTGAGGAAGTTTGCCCTGAGGAAGCAATTTACTTGCAGGACGTCTTCTCCTTCTCTGGATATAGCCGGGAAGAGATGATTAATAACAAAGAAAAACTCTACGAACTCGGCGGCACCGTGCCCGACAGCCATTACAAGTGGGATAAAAAGAAGGCCGCCGCGGCTGCCGGAAACAGTCACTAAATAAAATAAGAAATAAGAAAGAAGATCTAAGAAATGTATTGGCGAGCACCGTGCAGATGTTGTTCAAGCCCATTTCTTCTCTCTCCTTTCTTAATTTCAATTTTCCAATGACCGACCTATTGTTTTATATTTTTGCGGGTATCACGCTGGTCTCAGCCTTGCTCATGGTAATCAACCCAAACGTGGTCAACGGGGCCATGTGTATGATTATCTCTTTTGTCGGCACCGCCGCGCTCTTCGTTCTGTTGGAGGCTTATTTTTTGGCCGTGCTCCAGGTGCTTGTCTACGCAGGGGCCGTCATGGTGCTCTTTCTCTTCATCATCATGCTACTCGATGCAGATAGAGATACCTCCCGACTTCTCAAGGATAAGGTCACACTAGCCGGCTCAATCGCCGGCTTCGCTCTTTTAGTGGTGCTGATTTGCGCGGCCTTCGCCGGGGCCGATCACTTGCCCGAGCCCGCCCTGCTACCCGTTGCGGAAAATCCAACCGGCGAAGGTTCGGGCATTCCCTTCACCACCTCGGCGAAGTCCTTCGGCTACAGCCTCTTCACCAAATACATGCTGCCCTTCCAAGTGACGGGTTTTCTCCTTCTCGCCGCCATGATCGGCGTCATCGTCGTTTCGAAAAAATACGATGGGGAAATTGGAAATAAGAATTAAGAGATCGGAAATTTGAAACCATGACTGTCGGATTAAACGCGTTTATATTGGTGGCCAGCCTGCTCTTTGCCGTCGGGCTGCTCGGGGTCATCCTGCGCAAAAACACCCTCGTCCTCTACATGTCGCTGGAGCTCATGCTCAACGCGGTTAATCTCGCGCTGGTTGCCTTCTCCCGCTACAACGGATCGATGGATGGGAACCTATTCGTCTTCTTCATTATTACCGTGGCCGCCGCCGAAGTGGCTATCGGCCTCGCCATCATCGTGGCGCTCTTCCGCCTCCGCCAAACCGTGATGGTCGATCAACTCACCGCTCTGAGTCGCTAAGAACATGACCGCCGCTCAATCGCTTTTACTCGTTTTGCTGGTTCCGCTGTCTTCGGCGGTGCTGATCGCTTTCTTCGGCCGCCTGCGGCACAAGCTGGCCGCTGCACTATCGGTATGCGCCGCCGCCGGAATCGTTGTTTTCAGCCTGCTGGCGCTCGCCGAAACCGGCACGGATGTCCTGCACGTCTCCACCAACTGGCTCCAGTTTGGCGAATTTGAGGTCAATATGGGGCTCTACTTTGACACGGTTTCCAAGACGATGCTGCTCATGGTCGCGGTCGTCGGCTTTTTGATCCATGTCTTCAGCCTCGGCTACATGGCGGGGGATCCGGGGCAGGGGCGCTACTACGGCGGGCTTTCCATCTTCATGTTTTCCATGCTCGGTATCGTCCTCGCGGACAACCTGATCATGATCTTCGTCTTTTGGGAGCTGGTCGGCTTCAGCTCCTACATGCTCATCGGCCACTACCTGCACACCGAAAAGGCTGCGGCTGCCGCCAAAAAGGCCTTTATCGTCAACCGGATCGGCGATCTCGGTTTCGTGGTCGGTATCGCTTACGCCTACTGGCACTTCGGCACGACCGACCTCGAGGTCATGGGGCAAATCGTGGCGGCCGACGACGGGATGATCAAGTTGAGCATCGCAGCGCTTCTTATGTGCGGCTTTATCGGCAAGTCGGCACAGTTTCCGCTGCACGTCTGGCTGCCGGATGCCATGGCCGGGCCCACGCCGGTTTCGGCCCTGATTCACGCCGCGACCATGGTGGCCGCCGGCGGGTATTTCCTCATCCGCATCGTCTATTTGTTTCCGCCCGATCTGTTGACCTTCATTGCCTGGTTGGGCGTCTTTGGTGCGGTCTATGCCGGTTTCTGCGCCTACGCGCGGACGGATATCAAGCAAATCCTCGCTTATTCGACGCTGTCTCAGCTGGGCTACATCGGCGCGGCCTTTGGTCTGGGCTACCCGGGCATCGCGCTTTTTCACCTCGTCACGCACGCCTTTTTCAAAGCGCTGCTGTTCCTCGGTGCCGGTTCGGTCATCCACGGGTGCCACCATGAGCAGGACATTTTTAAAATGGGCGGATTGCTCAAAAAGATGCCCATCACGGCGATCACCTTCTTTATCGGGATACTTGCACTCTGCGGCGTTTACGGGCTCTCCGGGTATTACTCGAAAGACGCGATCCTTATTGCGGGTGGCTTTGGCAGTGCCCCGATTTCGATTCTGCTGACGTTTGGCGCGCTCCTCACGGCCGGTTATATGGGTCGCCTCTATTGGGTGGCCTTCCTCGGGCAGCCCAATTCGGACGCAGCCGCCCACGCCAAAGAAAGCCCGCTGACCATGACGGTCCCGCTTATCGTCCTTGCGGTTTTGTCCATCGGCGGTGGCTGGCTGGCTTACTGGCCGGAGGCTCTGGGTGGCACGATTCGTGAAGATAAATCCATCCTTAAAGCCATGGCGGGCTACGATGCCATGCACACAAAAATCGTCATTTTCGGTGCGGCCGCCTGGGTTCTCGGTCTGCTCGGTTCCTTTTTCTTCTATGGGCGTGGCGCCCGGGAGGACCGGCTGGAAAAGAAGGCCGCACCCGTCTATGGCTTCCTCCGGTCGCGTCTTTGGTTCGACGAGATCTACAATTACTACGTGGCCAAGGTGCAGCAGCGCTTTGCCCTGTTTCTCAGCTTCCTCGACGTCTTCGTTATCAAAGGCATTCTCGTGCGCGGCAGTGCTGGGCTGGTCGGCCTCTTCGGCATGGGGGCCCGTTCGCTGCACGACGGAAACATCCACGTGTATGTTTACTGGTTCCTCGGCGGCATGCTTGCGCTCTGGGCGGTCGCCTCCGGTCTGCTTTAACTTTTTCAATTTGTTCGCCACGCTATGGGAAACCTCGATTCCAACTCACTCTTTTTACTGGCCGCGATCCTTGTGCCACTGCTGGCGGGCCTCGTCCTGCTTTTCGGGTCCGGTTTCGGCCAAGGTCCGCGACGTTCCGTCGCCGCGATCGGCTTTGGGCTGCCGCTCATAATCGGCATCTGGCTGTATTGTCAGTTTGAGACCTCCCTGGCGGGCGGTTACAACTTCGAGCTGCGCCTGCCTACCGGTCTGGAGAGTATCGGGATCTACTTGCATCTCGGTCTGAATGCGATTTCCATGCCGCTCTTTCTGCTTGCGGGCACCGTCGGTATGGCGGCGGGCTTTTATGCCATGCACTCAAAGGCCGAGCGTCCGCACCTTTATCTGGCACTGCTCCTCTTCATGCTGGGTGGTCTGATGGGAACCTTCGCCGCGATCGATGTTTTCTTCTTCTACTTCTTCCACGAGTTCGCGTTGATCCCCACCTTCCTCATGATAGGGATTTGGGGTGGGGCCGGGCGCCGGGGTGCGGCTATCGAGATGACGATTTACCTCACTATCGGTGCGCTGCTCTCGCTATTGGGGCTGATCGCCCTCTACGTGCAAAGTGAGCTCGAGTCGTTCTCCCTGCTGGAGCTGCGCAACTACCTGAGCGCCCAACCGCTGGCCGAGACGGTGCAGAGTAATATTTTCGCGCTGCTGCTCTTTGGCTTTGGTATTCTGGTCTCGCTCTTTCCTTTCCACAGTTGGGCGCCCAAAGGCTATGCCGTGGCACCGACCGGGGCCGCCATGTTGCACGCCGGGGTGCTCAAGAAGTTTGGTCTCTACGGTCTGTTGCAAATCGCCGCGCCGCTCCTTCCGGCCGGTGCCGAGCAGTGGTTTCCCTGGATCATCTGGCTGGCTTTGGGCAATATCCTAATCATAGGTCTCATCACGCTGGCGCAGAAGGACCTCAAGATGATGCTCGGTTACAGCTCCGTTATGCACATGGGCTATGCCTTCCTCGGGCTGGCTTGCTTTTCCGCTGTTGGAGCGGGTGGGGCGCTTCTTCTCATGGTGGCACACGGCCTTTCGGTAGCCCTTCTCTTTATGTTGTCCACTTGTGTTTACCACCGCAGCCAAACCTTCGACCTCGCGGCCATGGGTGGCATGGCCACCAAAGCACCCATACTCGCGGCCTTCTTCGTGGCCGGTATCATGGCCAGCATCGGTCTGCCTGGCTTTGGTAATTTCTGGGGTGAGTTCACGATCTTCGTCGCCCTGGCCGAAAGCCCCGTGACCCGCTGGCTGGTCGCCCCGGCCGCTGTCGGTATCGTGATTTCGGCGATTTACGGGCTGCGTGCTGTTGCCAATATCTTTTTCGGTCCACCCAAGGCGGACTTTGCCGAGCGCCTGGAAAGTGGAAAGATTGTCGATTTGCAGGGCTTTGAGAAACTCCCTGCCTGCGTGCTCATCGCCGGACTGCTCGTCACGGGTATTTTTCCGCGTGTCTTTTCAGACAATGCCAACCGCGAGCTGATGGGGCTCTACCCCGCGGAAGAAATCAATTTGCCAGTGATCGGCGCTACCGTGCCCCCCGCTGAGGCCATCGCCCCCAAGGAGGTCAACCACCCATGAACGAGCTTCTGATCGAATTTCTGCGCGGCTTCACCGCGACCAACGAATGGGCCGCCATTCTCCCCGAAATCTTACTCGGGGTGCTGGCGCTCGGGCTCCTCGTTGCGGAAATGTTTCTTCCGTCGAATCGCCAGGGACTCATTCCACGTCTCGCGCTTTGGGGGCAGTTGGTCGTTTTGCTCGTCGCCGCCGGAACCGTGGGGGCCACCGTGTCCAGCGGGCGGGAGTATTTCAGCGGGATGATACTGCAAAACGACATCACGCAGATGATGCGGGCCTTCTTCCTCGTTAGCTCGATCCTCGTTTGCTACCTGGGGCAGATCTACCTGAGCAAACAAAAGCTGCCGAAAACGGAGTTTTACGCGCTGGTTCTGATCATTTCTGCAGGCCTCATGCTGCTCGTGCAGAGCCATAATTTTGTCATGTTCTTCGTCGCGCTGGAGACGGTGACGGTCGCCTTTTACGTGCTGGTCGCCTACTGCCGCACCAGCCAGTTCTCTTTGGAGGCAGGACTAAAATATCTCATTCTCGGAGCCATGAGTTCGGCCATCCTGCTCTTTGGTATCGTCCTCCTCTACGGTATGGCGGGGAATCCCAACCTTTCTGGTTACACCCCAGATGCGCTAAACTATTTTGAGTTGACTAATTTTATCCAGAATAACGCCGACAACGTCATCGTTCGTGTTGGGGCGCTTTTGGTCATCGCCGGCATTTGCTTCAAGATCGGTGCGGTTCCCTTCCAAATCTGGGTGCCTGATGTCTATCAGGGCGCGCCCACGCCCGTTACGGCCTACCTTGCAGTGGCCTCGAAGGCCGCCGGGTTTATCGTGCTCATGCAGTTGCTCCGTGGACCCTTCATCGGGATGAGCGACTTCCTCGTGCCCGTGCTGTCGGTCATCGCGGCGGCCACGATTCTCTTCGGTAATATCGCCGCCGTCACCCAGCGCAACGTTAAGCGCCTCATGGGGCTCTCCGGTGTGGCCCATGCGGGCTATCTACTAGTGGGTGTCATCGCTTCGCTGTCCGTTCCCTGGGCGGTCTATGCAGTCATCTTCTACCTCATAACCTACCTTTTGGCCAGTTTTGCCGTGTTTGGTGTGATGGCCCTGGCCGCCGGATCGGACGACGCCTTTCAGGAAATGGACCAGTATCAAAACTTCGCCCGCAAGCACCCCTTCCTCGGCGGTGTTTTGGCCTGTGGCCTCGGTTCGCTCGCGGGAATCCCCCCGCTCGGCGGCTTTATTGGTAAGCTTTTCCTCTTCGTTGCTGCCTTCCAGGCCGAGCTCTATAGCCTGCTCGGTATCTCGATCCTCGGCGTCGTCATTTCGATCTATTACTACTTTGGCTGGATCCGTGAAAGCTACTTTTCGGATCCGAGCAATGAGATGCAAGCAGACGCCTCCGGCGGTGGCACGCCAAGCGACCGCTTTCTGCTCGGCGGACTCGTTGTCGCTACCGTCGTCATCGGCATCCTGCCCGCCGCGCTGCCCATCATTCCCTAAAAACTTTCATGAGACACATAAAAGTGCAAAAATGCTACGATCATTCAGGTTTCATGTCTCCGCCCTCATCCCTCTAAAATGATGTGGCGTGTCGTTGGACAAGTTGGTATCTGGCTCCTGACCTGGGTCTACTACGTCGCAATCATCTGTTTTATTGGGGCGATGCTGGGAGTGGGCTCCCATCTCTTATTTGGGTTCTTCTTCATAGAAGACCCCGACTACGCCTTTCAAGCCGCGTTCGGTTTCTCCAACGGCATCCGCTATGGAGGCGTTTGGGCCGGCGGGTTCGCCATTGTGCTCTGCGTCATGCGGGCGCGTCGCGAATACCTGCAGCGGCACGGCGGGAACGAAGAATCTTAAAGCTATCGTGAAAAACGCGGATCGCCTGTTTGTTTACCTCATCGGTTTTGGTATCGGCATGCTGCTCGTATGGATGATCCTTGCGCGCCGCACCGCCCGGGAAGAGGCAGCCGTCGATCCATGGGTGGAGCACAACGCCCGGGCCATCGCCGATGGGGCAGAGCCACTGCCGGAAGCCATGCCCCCATCCATGCAGAAAGGCCGCATCATTAATTTCGGCTATCTGCCGGATAAAGAGGATCCGGAAACACGGGTCTGGTTGCTCAGCTTCGAAGAAAGCTATCCTTACGTGCGTGCTGTTGAGCATCTGGAGACGGGAGCGTTCAGCTACATGGCAGCGGATCAAATCAGCCTGCATATGGCCGAGGGAGTGGATGTGACCAAGCTTAAGCCCATGCTCGACGAGTTGGGCTTACGGCTGCGCATGTTCAACCGCAAAGAGAATCTGGCTGTGATCGGCGTGCTCAGCACAAATATCGACGCGGTCCCCGCCACCATAGAAGCCGTCCAACCCTGGAGTCATCTCTTCGAAAGCGCCCAACCCGACATGCTGCGCTTCCAGAGCCAGTCGAAAAAATAGATATTGATCGGAAGCCAGTAAAGTTCAGCTATCAAAACAAGCTGAAGATAGAATCGGCAACAAGCCCGCTGAACAAGCTCCGATTCCCCGCTGCCTACCTCTCTAACTCTGCCGTCTTTCAGCTGTTCAGCCTGGAGGGGGATCTACGACAGAAGGCTAGAGTTAGCACTCCGAAGCTAAGAATGAGACCGGCCGCACTCCGTTCTGGTATGGGCGTGTATTCAAAGTTATTAAAGCCATAACCACCATTGGCACTGTTCGTTCTCTCAACTGAATGCGATCTTATTCCGGTTGAAGAAAAAGGTATCCGTGTCGCCAAGCCGTCTGTAATGTTTATATTCTACGTTGAACCTCTTATCTCTACCCCGGCGCTTACGACCACAGCCGTATCCGGCAGTTTCTCATCGGCAGCACAACGACCGAGCTGCTCCGCCGCTGCCGCATCCCCGTTTTGTGCTTTCGCTGATATCACGGCGAAAAGGGGTATCTGTGTCTTCCCCACTGAGACAATGCTGCAACGTAGTGACAAGCTTCCAGCTTGTCGATCCGATTGGGGGGACAAGCTGGAAGCTCGTCACTACGGTTTTCCGGAGGCACGGATCCAAGCGAACGCTATAAAATCATCACACTCGGCTCAAAAAAAATAAAATCACCAAACTACGATTCATCCAAAACGCACGCTATCGCAGATGAGGATAAGAGCAAACCGCGCTCTTATCCGCAGTAGCTGACTCATTCCCGGCGCCGGAACGATTTAAAACAGCGGCGCGCCGGGAACGATCCAAACTCCCTAAAACAAATCCGCCTTTTGAGCGCTAACGCAAGAATATCGTCCATCCAGATGAAATGCCCCTGATTTTATAATAGGGGCGTTAACTTACGCGATTATGACGAACCCATTCCAAGTATTGGTGCGGGTGGCGGGGTGCGCGATACGGGGGGGGCGATGTGTGACGGGGTGGGAGCGATGTGTGGTTTGAGGGGGCGTGGTGCGGCGTTTCACAGATGGTGCTGTTTTGGGATCCGCATCCAGACATTGTCTTGCACTATGGGTTTGTCAGGGGCTGGTCAGCCGGGTGAATACGGTATTCCCGTAGTCATGGGTGAGCGTCATATCCACTGCGGTTCGGCCAGCGGTGGTTGTCTCATTCAGGTCGTAGTGCTCGGGCGGCAAGGGGTTCCACTGGCTCAGATTCGTTGACACCTCGGCCTTGTAATCCGTCCCGATTTCGAAGCCCTCTTTGATCTTCCAAGATAGCGTCATCAAGTTGCCTGCCCCGCTTAGACCGGCAGCGAGAATCAAACCGGTTTCGCTAGGATCGTTCGGGTCCGCGTCGCCTAGATATTCGAAGAAGTCGGCTACACCGTTTTGGTCGGAATCAATGGCACCGTTCGTTCCGGTGAGATTGCCAAAATGCTCGATTTCCCAGAAGTCGGCTATACCGTCGCCGTCGGTGTCTTCATCGACCTCGGCGGAAAGGATACGAAACCCGGACAGCTTTGGATTGTTTACTCCCGCATCCACGCTGGTAATGGTGAGGCTTCCGTCCGAGACGGCGACGCCGCTCACCAGAATATCATGGGCCGCGTCGTGCCCGACAAGGGCGTGGATGTCCAAATTGTTGGCAGCCAGGTTGCCTTCGACGAGCATATCGAAGACTCGATTACCGTCGGAAGTCTGAAAAATCTCCGCGAATTGCAGGAGGACATCGTAGGTGCCGTCGGGCACCGACACCTCGTAGGTGAAGAGGCCCCAGCGCTCGCTCTGGTAGATCGGATCGTCGGCGGTCCCGCTGATGGGGTCGTCCGTATCGAAGGTATTGCCGCCCGAGATAGTGTCCGCCGAATAGAAGACGCCGTCGGCTGCGGTGTAAGCATCGCCGCCGCTGTTGATCGCGGTGACGACATTCCCTTGGTCGGGGACGACAGTGATCGTGACTTCGTCGAATGCCGTCGCCTCTCCGTCGTCGCCCGTCAGGCGCAGAACGTAGGTGCCGGATGCGCCAAACGTGGCGGTAGTGTCCACGGCGGAGGCGTCGCCGAAGGTTACGGTGCCCGGCCCGGAAATTTTCGTCCAGGCGGTCGTGAGCGAAGCTCCCTCAGGATCGCTGGCGGATCCATCCAAGTTGACACTATCGTCGGGTAAAAAAAGGGTCTGATCCGAACCGGCTCCCACCGTCGGCGGGCTGTTCAGCGCCTCAACGCCGACGAGGAAATTGACGATCCGGCGGAGGATTTCCTCGTTGTCGCGCTCTTCGATATCCGAGCCTTCTCCGTTGTTCCACATCGGCTGACGGT
>JAAAPI010000145.1 GCA_009908325.1 Verrucomicrobiota bacterium
TACTGATCGGCGATTTTCGAGAGAGTGTCGCCACGTTTGACGGTGTAGGTAGTGCTCTCCTCAGTGAAAGAGGTCGGCTGGTAACTGTCGGCCGTCACGGTATTGACCGAAGCGGTGCTGCCTTCAACCGGGATTTGGATTTCCTGACCGACGCGGAGGATGGAGTTTTTGTTGAGTCCATTGGCTGCGTAGAGGTCATTCAGGGAGACGTTGTTACGGTTCGCGATCGTCCAGAGGTTATCCCCGCGCTTCACCGTGTAGGTCTCGAAAGATTCGCCCGACACTTGGACGGTTTGACCGCTCTGATCCTGTCGGTTGAGCGGCGTAAGCGGCTCGACATCGTCGAACTCGCTGAAATCTCCATCATCAAAACCGGCGTTGAACGCGGCATCAAGACCGCCACTGGCTCCCTCACCCTCGCGGGTCGCCTCGTAGAAGTCGCGATTCGCGCGCTTCGCCCCGGGGACGACGGGGCGCATGACGGGATCGGCACGCGTGGCCGGAATTGATCTGCCGGAGAGCGCGGGCGTAGCCGAGCGGTCAGCGGGTGCCGCGCGTTCCTGCGTGTAGGTTTGTGTGGGCGGCTGAGTCGATTCGCAGCCGGGCTGCACGAGAAGAATGGAGATCAGCACGAGATGGAGACCGAGAACACAACCGAAGACTTTGGATACTTTCATAGTAAGGAAACTTGTTTATATGCCTGTAAACCGAGAGGTTAACGGGGACGTCGGGCGTTCTTCAAACCTAAAACCATGTCCGAGAACATTTTTCCGCGCGCACTGTAGGCGTCAAACTGGTCAAAACTGGCGAATCCGGGGCTGAGCACTACGTTTGCACCGGGCATTTCCCCGCCGAGGATGGCCGCCGCCTGCACCGCATCAGAAAACTTGTCAAACCGCACGACCCGCACCGGCTGGCCATGCATGGCAGCCGCCAGCGCCTCCGCCACCTCTCCGTAAAGCACTGCGACGTCGACCCGGGCCGCGATAGACCGGGCAAATGACGGGAGATCGCCGCCCTTGGCGCGACCGCCACCAATCCAGACGATGGGAGGAGCGACCGACTCGACCGCTGCTAACGCGGCGAGAAAATTGGTTGCTTTCGAGTCGTTCCAGAAGCGCACGTCGCCGCACTCAGCAACAGGTGTGAGGCGGTGCGGTGCCGGCTTAAACGCATCAGCCGCCTGAATTAGGGCATCGACGGGCAGACCGGAGCGGGTCCACCAGGCTGCCGCCAGATTGAAATTTTCAATGTTTGGACGGCGGCGAAAAACGGAGTCTGCCTGAAGCTCGGCGAGCAGTGCTGTGTCCGGATCCGCCGGATGACACTCCGCGCAGGATCCGACCCGCCGCTCCATGTAGGGTAGAACCGAGCGCCCCACGACGCAGTGGGCACCGGGCTTTAAGCATTCGAAGAGCTGCGCCTTGGCCTCGAAATAGGCGTCCATACTTGTGTAGCGGTCGAGGTGATCCTCGGCAAAGTTGGTCCAAAGCAGCCCGTCGAGCCGCAGCGACTGGCTGAGCTCGGCTTGAAAAGAGCTGATCTCCACCACGGCGCAGGCCCCTTTCTTATTCGCCGGGGAACGCACCGCATCGGCGAGCGGATAACCGATATTGCCGAGCGCCAGCGCTTGAAGCGTGGCGTGCTCGCTTGCGAGCGCCTGCATTGGGGATGGGGCCACAGAGGCGTCCGCAAGCGGACACGCCACATTAGCGACGACTTCTTTTCTTCTAACCTCGGCCAGCGCATCAGCGAGTAGCTGCGTCAGCGTGGTCTTACCGTTGGTCCCGGTGATGCCGATGAGCGGTCCCCGCCAGTGGGGCGCGGCATAGGCCAGCTCGCTCAGGCAGGGTCGTCCCGCCCCGGCGGCGAGGCGCCGCCACGGGTGATCGGCGGCGAAGCCGGGACTAAAGACAAAGGTATCGAATCTCGCGAGGTCCGCTTGGGAAAAGGAATCGGCGTCGCCCTGCCCGCTTTCGTCGAAGAGCACACTGGCATGACCGAGCGACTGCGCGAGCCGGCGGACCGCTTGCCCACTCTGTCCGGCTCCGAAAATTGCGATCTTCGCTCCCATAGATCAACGAAGCTTAGTCCAGACGCAGGGCCGGCTCGATGCTAAAGTCGCCCGTGGCCAAACCCGCCGGGTCGGCGTAGGCGGCAAAGGCAATCATAGCAGCATTGTCGCCGGTGTGCTCGGGCCGCGCGATGAGGCAGGGCATGCCGTAGCTGTTGGCGAGTTCCTCTATGGCAACCCGTAGGGCACGATTATTCGAAACACCGCCGGAGAGCGCGAGGCTCTTGTAGCGGCCCGCCTGTATGAGGTGCCGCGTTTTACCCACCAGCTGGTCGATGACCGCCTTCTGGTAACCGGCACAAAGATCGGGCAAGGCCGATACCAAGGCCGCATCACTCATTTTTTCGAGACGGTAGCGCAGGCTGGTCTTCAGTCCGGAAAAGCTGAAACGCCGTTCGTTGCGCGGGGCAATCGCCTTGGGGAATTCGAAGCGCGCCGCGTCTCCTTCGGCGGCGATTCGCTCAATCTGCGGACCGCCGGGATACGGCAGCCCGAGCAGTTTGGCCCCCTTATCCAATGCCTCACCGGCGGCATCGTCCACCGTTTCGGCCAGCACGGTGAGCCCCTGCGCCACGTCAATTTCAAAGAGGATCGTGTTGCCCCCCGAAACAATCAGCCCGAGCTGTGGCAGATAGTCGGCCAGCGCGGCTGAAAAACCGTCGGGCGCTGCCTCATGCAGCGCGATAAAGGGAGAAAAAGCATGCCCCCGGAGATGGTTGACCCCCACCACGGGGACGTCCCAGGCGAGCCCGAGACTGCGGGCGAAGGCGATCCCCAGCGCGAGACACCCGGCCAGCCCGGGCCCATTCGTGACCGCAATTTGCCGGACCTGCCCCGGTTTCTGCCCGAGACCTGCCAACTCCATGAGCGGAAAAAAGTTCTTGAGGTGTTCGCGACTGGCCAGATCGGGCACGACGCCCCCGTAGAGCTTGTGCAAGTCGATCTGGCTGTGCACCCACTCCCCGGAAAGGCCCCGCTCCGGATCGAAACGCGCCAGCGCAGACTCGTCACAGGAACTTTCGATGCCGAGAATCACACCCTAAATATGGATCGCTTCGCCAAAGACGGAAGCCGCCGCCTCCATCATGGCCTCGCTCAATGTGGGGTGCGCATGAATCGTGTTGTGGATATCCTCGGCGGTCGCCTCCAGCTTCATGCCGAGGCCGTATTCGGCGATCATCTCCGTGGCCTCGGAGCCCACGATGTGGGCTCCGAGAATCTCCCCGTATTTCGGATCGACCAGCATTTTGACAAAGCCCACGGCCTGATTGGACGCCACGGCCTTACCGGAAGCCTGGAAGGGGAATTTGCCGACTTTGTAGTCGATCCCCTCGTCTTTCAGCGCTTTCTCCGTCTTACCGATGGAAGCGACCTGCGGCAGGCAGTAGGTGCAACCGGGGAACTCCCGCATCCGCTCGGGCTTGGCATGGCCAAACATGCCGTTGACGGCCTGAATCGCCTCGTAGGTGGCGACGTGCGCGAGCCAGGGCGGACCGATGATATCGCCCGCCGCGTAGATCCCTTTCACCGAGGTTTCATAGTTATCGTCGACCACCACATAACCGCGGTCCTGCTTTAGCTTCACTTTGGGCGAAAGGAGCCCCGCCGTGTTGGCCACCACCCCGATAGCGAGAAGAATCGAATCCGCCGTGATGCTTTCCTTCGCGTCGCCCTTAGCCAGATCCATTTTGACCGACTTGGCGTTGACCTTGATATTCTCCACGGCTGTCGAGGTGCGGATGTCGATCCCGCTTTCCTTAAATGATTTGCTCACCACGGCGGCCACTTCCTGGTCCTCCACGGGCAGCACCTGGTCGAGCATTTCAACCAGGGTAACTTTGGTGCCGAACGCGTTGAGAAAATAAGCAAATTCGGCCCCGATGGCCCCCGCGCCGACGATGACGATGGACTTGGGCTGTTTCTTCATCTCCAGAGCCTCGCGCGAAGTCATAACACGCTCTCCATCGACCTCCAGGTCGGGCAAGCGACGGGGTTTGCAACCCGTAGCGACCAGGGTATTCTCGGTGGAAAGGATCTTGCCCTTTTCCTTGCCGTCCGTGATTTCAACCATGCCCGGCACATTGATCGTGCCCGTGCCGATGATATGGTCGACTTTGTTTTTCCTAAAGAGGAAACCGATCCCTTTCGCCATGGTATCGGCCACATTGCGGGAGCGCCCGATGATTTTGGAAAAGTCGTAATCGAGGCCTTTGACCGAAATGCCAAGGTCCTCGCTGTGTTGCAGCTTATTGTAGAACTCAGCGCTTTTCAGGAGCGCCTTCGAAGGGATGCAGCCCCAGTTCAAGCAAGTGCCACCCGGGCGTTCCTGCTCCACGCAGGCAACTTTTTTGCCCATTTGACCGGCGCGGATAGCTGCGGCGTAACCCGCTGGACCACCACCAATGACGACGAGATCGTATTTTGTAGACGAAGACATGTCCGAGACTTAATCGCCAAGTTTCCCCTCAAGTCAATTCTTATGGCCCAATCAAATATCAATCACATCGTCGTCGTCCTTGAGCGGACGCTTCTTCTTCCCGCTCGATCCCCCGCTCTTGGGAGATTCGGATTGGGTGGTTTGCACATGGACCCGTGTCCGAGTGTTGCCAAACAAAATGTTGGCGGCGGCTCCGGTCAAACTGACAACGAGGGCCCCGGCGAGCGCATAGCCGAAGCCGTCAACCGAGAAACCATCGACCAGCTTCCCGACAAGGAGAAAAAGTACCGCGTTGATCAACCAAATCCCCAGGCCGAAGGTTAGGATAATGAATGGCAGGGCGAAGAGCATGAGCAGCGGCTTGAGAAAGACATTGCACAGGCTGAGCAGGAGCACGGCCACCAGCAGCGATGCCGCGCCGGTATACTGAATACCCGGAAATATATGCGAGGCGATGAGCACCCCGAGGGCGATGAGCAGCCAGCTTTTGAAAAGTGCTTTAATATCCATTTCCCGGTGTCCTATTTCGTCGATGGATCGACCGCTACGTCCATACTCGGCATGTAGCGGAAGCCATGCGTCAGCTCGGGTCTATCCACTGCTTCTGGAATGTGCAAAACCAGATTGAAGGTGTGGGGCGGAAATATAAGCGTTGGCGCTCCAAGTCCGGTGCCTTCGGGCAGGGGAGAAAGACTAAGTAAATTGCGCCCACGCACGGAACCGATCCGTCGCACGACGGCCTTTTCAGCCTCCGGTTCCGCGATCAAGCCGTTTTCGTCGATCCAGTAGAGCCGGAATTTGTTTTCGACCAATCTTAGATTGATGCGCGTCTCACCCTCTCCGCGATCCAGATAGTAGCCCTGCTCCACGACCAGATCGCCGACCGAATACGGGGGCTCCGAGACTTCGGTCGGAATGTCGGGAGCTTCGTTTTCGGACGCAGCCGCCGGAGAATCCTGTGCCTGAAGCGAGCTGACGAAAAGAATCGCAATGGCGAGCGTGGTGATGAAAAACTTCATAATGCCAACGAGTCTATCCCGGGAATCAACAATTCGTCCAGCATCGAATTATGCGGTCTGTTGAAGGGTGCAATTTGAAGTGCGGGGTAAAATTCATCCGTCGGTGTTGTCATAGCTTGTTCCGCACCTAAAGGAGCGGACATACGTATGCAGCTTCCTTTAGGTAGCTGCCCCGCATCTATAATTGCACCCGTTGTTGAAAGCTTACGTGTCACCGCGCGCTCGCCTGTGCCTGCATCTCCGCCTTCAGCTTTTTCCACTGCGCCAGGCGCTGCGCAGCGGCCGCCTCGGCGCCCGCATGGCCGGGATCGTAGAAGGTGACCGGTTCCAGCATGTAGTCCTGCCCGGAAATGCCGTGCGGGTAGTCGTGACTATAGCGGTAGTCCGCCCCATGGCCGGGATCGTAGAAGGTGACCGGTTCCAGCATGTAGTCCTGCCCGGAAATGCCGTGCGGGTAGTCGTGACTATAGCGGTAGTCCGCCCCATGGCCCAGTGCTTTATTCGTAGTCGTGTGCGCATCGCGCAGCCAGGGAGGCACGGCCTGCACTGGTTGCTCGCGCAGATGTTTTTTAACTGCCGCCATGGCGCGCGTCACGGAGTTACTCTTGGGCGACGTCGCCAGATAAAGCACCGCGTGGGCGATGGCATACTCGCACTCCGGCAAACCGATCTTTTCGCAGGCCTCAAAAGCCGCCATCGCCACCGTCAGACCGTGGGAGTTCGCCAGACCAACATCCTCCGAGGCCAAAATGGTCAGACGCCGCGCGATAAAGCGGGGATCTTCGCCACCCTCCAGCATTTTGAATGTCCAGTAGAGGGCCGCATCCGGGTCCGAACCGCGAATGCTCTTGATCATCGCAGACGCGTGGTCGTAGTGCTCGTCCTCGTCGCGATCATAGCGGATCTGCCGCTCTTTGGCGAATACCTCGACCGCCTCCAACCCGATGTGGGCTCCGATGGCTTGGCTGAGCACCAGAGTCTCCAAAGCATTGAGGGCACGCCGCAGATCACCCGCCGAAAAATCAGCGATCACCCGAAACACTTCGGGATCGGCCGTGCAGCGCTGGCGCCCCAATCCGCGCTCCGTGTCCTCCAGTGCCCGGGCCAGCAGCGTGGCAATGGCGTCAGCAGTGATCGGCTCCAAACGAAAGAGATGACTCCGGCTAAGCAGCGGCGGATTCACGTAAAATCCGGGATTATGCGTGGTGGCCCCGATCAGTCGTATGTTGCCGGCTTCAACGTCCGGCAACAGTAAGTCCTGCTGCGATTTGTTGAAGCGGTGAATTTCGTCGATAAACAATACCGTTCGCTTGTCCGCCTCGTAGCGGGCAAGCCGGAGAATGTCGCGCAACTCGGCCACATTGGAGAGCACCGCGTTGATTCGCACGAATTTGCTCTGCGTCTCCGCCGCGATGACCTCCGCCAGCGAGGTCTTAGAACAGCCAGGCGGACCGCAGAAGATCAGGCTGCCGAAGTGATCGGCCTGAATCAACCGGGGTAACAGACAGCCCTCCCCCACGATATGGGCCTGCCCAATGACCTCTTCCAAGCGGCGGGGACGCATGCGTGCAGCCAGCGGGCGGTGCACCTGCCCGTTTTTTTTTTCGGACCCGCCGTTCCTGAAGAGATCATTTTGATCCGAGTCGCTTACCATTAAGTTAGGCTCTACGGCTCGAGGCCGACTGGCAAGGGATAATGGAGAACCTCCGCGAAATGCCGACGTCTTGTCCGGCGTAGCTTGGAGAGCGAAGCAGGAAGCCCGCCAGACAAGACGCCGGACCACGGCACCCGAACCCCCCCCCACCCCAATACGGAAGAAAGCGCACAAAGTTTGCCATACCAAAAGATCTGAAACAACGTCTACCGTGCGAAATAAACAACGAACGCTACTCCCTTTATTTGTTTTTCTAACTGCAGCCGGAACGCTTCGTGCCGAATCCGAGAAAGCTCAAGCCATGCACCATCTCCGTAATTTTAGTTTAAATGGCCAGGAACCTGCCTGGCAGGCTCAAAACGACGGTGTCATGGGCGGCGTTTCGACAGGCCAGGCCCGTATTATTGAGGGGACTCTCTTATTTTCAGGAGAGCTTTCTCTGGAGAACAACGGCGGTTTTGCGCAGATTTACTCGCCGGCGGAACGCTCCGACTTTTCGGCCTTTTCCAAGGTGCGACTGCGGGTAAAAGGCGACGGTCGCACCTACCAATTCCGCCTCGCCACCGATGATCGTTTCCGGGGCTCCCGGATTGCTTACCGTGGCGAATTCGAAACTGCCCAGGATCAATGGATCGAGGTATCGATTCCTCTCAGCGCTTTCCAGCCCAGCCATCATGGACGCGACCTTTCCGGTCCACCGATTGATCTGTCATCCATCCGGCAGATCGCATTTCTTCTGGGCGATGGCGTTCCGGGGCCTTTTGCCTTGAAGGTCGAATGGATCGGGCTGGAATAAAGTTAGTGCGTCGGACAATGCGCTTACCGAAAACCACCGGGTAAAAGGTCGGCGGCCCTCTGTAATCTCTTGTTTTCTGAACTTGCAGTCTGGAAAAGGTTACCTAAAGTCCGCCTCTTTTTTGGATTCCAAGGCTCGAAGCGAGCCGTATCCCGCCTCCTTAAATCATACATAAACAGACGCTTAACACACACCCGATACGATCATGATCGACCTATCAAAATACAGAAATATTGGCATCTTCGCTCACGTGGACGCCGGTAAAACGACGACAACCGAGCGGATCCTCAAGCTCACCGGTAAGATTCATAAACTTGGTGAAGTGCACGATGGTGCCGCCACGACCGACTTCATGGAGCAGGAACAGGAGCGCGGTATTACCATCCAGTCCGCTGCCACCACGTGTTTCTGGCCGGGAAGCGAGCAGCAGTGGCAACCGCACCGCTTTAACATCATCGACACCCCGGGCCACGTCGACTTCACCGTCGAAGTTTACCGCTCGCTGAAAGTGCTCGACGGAGGCGTCGGGGTTTTCTGCGGCTCCGGCGGCGTCGAACCCCAGTCCGAGACCAACTGGCGCTACGCCAACGACTCAAAGGTCGCCCGCTTGATCTACGTCAACAAGCTCGACCGGATCGGTGCCGACTTCTACAAGGTCGTCGATCAAGTAAAAAAGGTCCTCGGTGCGACGCCACTCGTCATGGTTCTGCCCATCGGCACGGAAAGTGACCTCTGTGGCGTTGTCGATCTCCTCACCCGCACTGCCTGGATCTGGGACGAAACTGGCGACCCGCTTGCTTATAAAAAGACCGACGTGCCTGCCGACATGGTTGATAAGGTCGAAGAATACCGCGAAAAACTGATCGAAACAGCCGTCGAGCAGGACGACGCGGCTATGGAGGCCTACCTCGAAGGCACCGAGCCGGATATCGAGACGATCAAGAAGTGCGTCCGCAAGGGCACTCGTGAACTCGCGTTTTTCCCCACCTTCTGCGGCTCTTCTTTCAAAAACAAGGGCGTGCAAAACCTGCTCGACGGCGTCGTCGATTACCTGCCGAGCCCGACGGAGGTCAACCCGCAACCGGAAATAGACCTCGAGGGGAATGAGACCGGCGAATTCGCCACGGTCAGTGTCGACGAGCCGCTCCGCGCCCTCGCCTTCAAAATCATGGACGACAAGTATGGTGCGCTGACCTTTACCCGTATTTACTCGGGCAAAATCTCGAAAGGCACCTCGGTGCTCAACACCGCAACCGGAAAAACCGAGCGGATCGGCCGTATTATCGAGATGCACGCCGACGAGCGCAACGAAATCGAATCGGCTCAGGCCGGCGATATTGTCGCCCTGCTCGGCATGAAATCGGTCCAAACCGGGCACACGCTCTGCGACCCGAACGATCCCGCGACGCTTGAGCCGATGGTCTTCCCGGACCCCGTCATCTCCATCGCCGTGAAGCCCAAAGACCAGGGGCAGGCTGAGAAACTCGGTGTTGCCATCGGGAAGATGGTCGCGGAAGATCCCTCATTCCGAGTCGAGACCGACGAGGATTCCGGTGAGACCATCCTCAAGGGTATGGGCGAGTTGCACCTCGATATTAAAGTGGACATTCTGAAACGAACCTACGGCGTCGAGGCAGTTGTCGGCAAGCCGCAGGTAGCCTACCGGGAAAGCATCACCAAGCCCGTCAGCGATTCCTACACCCACAAGAAGCAGTCCGGTGGTTCGGGGCAATTTGCCAAGATTGACTACACCCTGGAGCCCCTGGAACCGGGCTCCGGATTCGAGTTCGAATCCAAGGTCGTGGGCGGTAACGTCCCCCGCGAATTCTGGCCCGCTGTTGAAAAAGGCTTCAAGTCGTCCACCGAAAAAGGTGTCCTCGCCGGCTACCCCTGCCTTGACTTCAAGGTGACACTCGACGACGGCGCCTTCCACGCGGTGGACTCGTCAGCCGTGGCTTTCGAAATCGCTTCGCGCGCCGCCTACCGCCAAACTGTGCCTAAGGCAGGTCCCGAGATCCTCGAGCCTATCATGAAACTCGATGTCTTCTGCACAGAGGACAAAATGGGCGACGTTATCGGCGACCTTAACCGACGCCGTGGCATGATCAAGAGCCAGGAGCCCGCCAACACGGGTATCCGCATCAAGGCCGACGCCCCCCTCTCCGAGATGTTCGGCTACATCGGGGCGCTTCGCACGATGACGTCCGGCCGTGGCCAATTCTCCATGGAGTTCTCCCACTACGCGTCGACCCCGAGAAATGTGGCCGACGAAGTGATCAAAGAAGCCCAGGAACGCGAGGAGGCGAAAAAGAAGTAGCCCACCTGTTGCAACTTTTCTTTACAAAGGCCCCACTTGCAACAGGTGGGGCTTTTTTGTTTAATGGTGTCGATGAACGCCGTAGTGAAACCGCGTAATGAAACGTAGGGGCTTCATTTATGAAGACCGCCGAGCAACAGTAGACCGTAGGGGCTTCAATTAGGAAAACCGTCTGAATCCCCACGCTTGGCCCCCCCAAGGAGCCCGCCCAACGAAGCGACGGTCTTCACAAGTGAAGCCCCTACGTCCCAGTGCTGGATCATCCGCCCTCAATTTCAAATTCTTCTTGGCTCCATCCCGCGCAACCCCCTACCTTTACCGCATGCCCGCGAAAGCCCAAACCGAACCCGGCCGTCCACCCGAAACGGACCACATGCGGCTCGACCGCTGGCTATGGGCCGTGCGTGTCTACAAAACCCGGAGCGATGCTGCGGACGCTTGCCGGGGGTCCGCCGTGCGTCTCAATGATGGGATCGCGAAACCCTCCGCAAAGGTCCGTAGCGGCGACACCATTGTCGCTCGCACGAAAGCGTTGACCCGCACCCTGCACGTTCTCGGCCTGACTGAAAACCGCGTCGGTGCCGCCCTCGTCCCCAACTATGCAGACGACCAAACGCCCGAGATCGAGTATGAAAGAGCCCGTGAAAAACGCGCGAACGCCCGCATTTTCGCGCACAAGGGAAGCGGTCGACCGACCAAAAAAGACCGCCGCGATATCGAAAAACTGATTGGCCCATAGCCGACGCTCAGGCTGTGACGGCTCTAACCGCTTTGACAGCTCGGACGTTTTTTAACCCTTAGCACACTCAGGAAAGCGCCACCCCGTTCATATCTCAAAATAAAAACGCCACCCGCTAAGCGGATGGCGTCTTCGAAACAAACAACAAACTAACAAATAAACTAATCTGTATATACTAAGACGCCCGCAGCACCTTGGCGTTCAATTTATTTGTAGAAAGTGTGGTTATATTTTTCAGGCGACCGCAAATGGTCTGTTTAAGGCTCTTGGAATTAGGGCTTGACAAACCTCCACTCACTGTCGTCCACATAAAAAAGCCAAGCACCACTTGCCTTGGGATTCGAAGAAACCCACATCCACTGACTTGCGCTTGAATTGTAAAAGAAGCGGGTGAGACTTGGACCACCCCACATCCATGTGCCCAGCTTACTGGAATAGAACCAGGCACCCTGATCGGTGCCGGTTGGGCTTACATAGACCCAGCCAAAGTCACGGCTGAAAACCCATGGCTCGACCGATGCCGGTTCATAGGCAAAACTACCGAACCAGCTAGATGCATACCAGTCACCGCCGAGCGGATCGGCATCAGAAAGCGGCGCTGGTAGGTCAACTTCCCCTCCTATTTCCCCGGAAGCAGCCATGATGGCCCCGGCTACAATCGGGGCACTCGAAGCGAATGTAGTGGAAACAGTTACTCGTATAAATCGCTCCATGTCGTCCGTGAACGGAACAGCATCGCGGACGGTGATGCGGCCCGTGTAGCCGAAATCCACGACGTCAAGGACGAAATCATTCGCATTCGTCGGATCACCGAGCGTCAAAACCCCGCCGTCGATGAGACCACCGCCTCCGGTGAGTGACCGTATACCGAGATTGTCCGTGTAGGGTCCGTCGATTATTGCTAGGGTGACGGTCGATGCCGGGTCGAAAGCCGGATCGGACGAACCTTCGACAACATACAACAGGTCACTCGAAAGCGCCAGGAAATCGAAGACCACGCTCAAATAATCTTCATTTTCAAACCTTACTTCCGCTAATGAGCCGAACGCGCCGACGCCGTCATTTTGTTTTGGGTTTCTGTTGAAGGCATACTCCAAAAAGTCATTGATACCATCAGAGTCCGTATCCAACCCCGACAGTGGAGACGGAACCGGTACTCCATGAAAGGCGGCCCATGACGCCGGATCGGCGAACTCCAAGGTCCGAATCTCGAACGCTCCATCGGTGGCAGAATCGAGAAAGGAAAACTCCTCAAAGTCGTCTGAGGGATCATCCGGTGTGTCATTGTCATTGGTCGACGACGAAGCCTCGAATTCAGAATAGTCGACAGAATCCCAGCGGTTCACCTCGCCGGATTCCCGGATTGCGTCTTCACTATCGAGATTGAAACGAATGTAGAAGGTGTATTCAGAAAGTGGCTTTTCATCGTCGACAATATCCGCGTTGCGCAAGCGCTGCTCCGTCGGAAAAGTTCCTTCGACTAACAAATCCACACTGTCGCCGGGATGACTTATGTCGGTATCTTCGTCAAAAGACCGACCACGAAGCAGCTGTTTGATTTCAAAACCTCCCAAAGGAAACACAGAACCCAGCCCCTGGAAATCCTCTAGTGTTGGCGGTTCCTCACCGCCGAATAATCCAGCAACGTCTTCTTTCAAAATTCCGATCAGCTCGACCGAAGTGTTAAAAGCCTCCGCACCTTCGACCCTCCCAAGCCCCTCGTTGCGCACCGTCAAGTTGAACGTGTAGGGATCGCCACCGAAGATGGCCAGGGTCTCATCAAAATCGAGAAAATCGCCCGATTTCCCAATTCCATTCCTTTGTATGCTGACCCCGATGTCAGGTACGATTTCCAGACGGGGCAACCGCGTAATCTGCACGTCTCTGGAATCCGAAATCCAGATGTTATTGTCGCGGGTGAACTCATCGTCGGCGACGCGTTTTAAGGTGTCTATCTCCGCCATCAAGTAGTAAAACCCGGCGGGGATATTATCACCAAGAGGAAGCGGCCCAATAAAGCGGAGCAATTGACCGGGTTCGAGACTCCCTTCCGCTTGGGCAAAACTACCAAGAACAATATCATCCGCATTGCCAAACACTTGATCCGTCGAGAGGCGAACCTCAATGTCAGCCGCCGAGAAGTTCGAAGGGTCCGACGGAGAAATTGGAAGCTGCGTATCAACCGGAAACTCAGGAAGTAAATCGCCTAAATTACCTGCTTCGACGGAAATGTCGAGGAAGCGGGTGCCAAGGAAAGCCGCCCCGTCACCGATGATCGTTCCAACCTCAAGGACATACTCCCCGGGGGTGTAGTTGACGTTTGCCACTTCGAGTTCCGGGCCGCTGAAATCATCTAAACGAACATCATCCACCCAGCCAGCATCCGCAAATTCGCCACCGCTGGTTGTCTTTCGGTAGGTCCAACGCAGTTCCTGTGGGCCAGCGGGCACAAAGATGGTGACCTCAGGAGTGATGGAGAAGCTTTGTATTTGATTCGTCGTGGCATCTCCGAGCACATCGACCGAAGTATCCAGGGAAACCGGGCGACGGAGACCGGATGTCAGGAATCCGATTTCCGAGCGTTCCCCCGGGCCATTAAATGTCACTTCAAAGGCTAGATTTGAACCTGAGACTGAAACACCATCACTGATGATCGGAATGCCCCCCGCGCCTTCCAGCTCCTCAAGCGCTTTTTTCACATCCGAGGCGGAGGCTGTGTATGGGATGGGGTCGGTGAGCAAACCCTCATATTCGAGCCGGAAAGTCACATTCGGAACAATTTGGAGCGTTTGGACTTCGGGAGTGCTGGAAGAACCGTTCACGCTCGTTACATCAACGGAGCTCACCAGGTTGGTGTTCAGGGAAGTGAAGCCAAGCGGCGGACGATTCCCATCGCCAATGAAGGTAATGGTAAACTCGGTCGGCCCACCCGCAACGGAAACCCCATCTCCCGGCGAAAACGCGCTCAGGTCGTTGAGGGCATTTTCAATCGCCGAAGCCAGGGTGACCCCCTGGGGCTGAACGGAACTAATCGGGGCTGTGGTCTCACCGTCCAGGGTAAGCGTAAACGAACCATAGCTGAAGTCCCAATCAACTTGGCCCGAGATCCGCTCCTTCGTGACTCCGTTCAAGGAAAACTCAAGCTGATTCGTATTCGGCTCAGAATCCACTTTCCAACGGAACTTCAGAATCTTCGGGCCGTCCTCCACATTGATTTGCATAAACGATGATTCCCCGACACCGATCGGGGCCGACTGGGCAGCATCTACACCGTCCGAAGACGTTGAGCTGCCGTTTTGTATTTGGGAGTTACCGACTCCGAACCAGCCGTTTGCACCGCCCACGATGAGTTCGATTGCATCGACGTCGCCGGGGTTCGGATCGTCGATCGCCTCGTTTAAGCTAATCGCTGGTTCAATGGCCAAACTCGCTGAAGAAGACAGGAGCGAATTGTTTGCTTCCGTGCTTTCCGGAATCGTATCGCCAGGATCGATGATAATACCAATGAAATAATCGCCTGACTCGGGGATAAAACTGGGTACCACAAAATCCAGTGGTCGACCGGCAGTGCCGTATTGCCGACTTTCACCAGAGGCCAGCCCATCAGTCTCAACAATCGAGCCAACTTCGATATCACCATCATTCCCAATCGTGGCATCCTTGGATAGAATTACCCGGATGTCAAAGGGCGGGGATGCGGGGACGTCGGATGCCCCCGAATTCGAGATGGTGAAGGAGAAATTGTTAATCGAATCGCCCGGAGCGAGCGTTGCCTGAGCGATCGATATATTCTCCGCGACCAGATCGGGAGTCTCGAAGCTAAAATTATCCACCCAGCCTGCGTCCGCTCCGGCCGAGACGGTGCTGTCTTTGATATACGCCCAGCGGAGCACATGGCTACCCGCCTCGACGAAGACGGAAACCCGTGACCAATCAACGTCACCCGCAATGCGGCGGACGTAGTTATCGGGATTGAGATCGTCGACGTAAAACGCGAGAAAGTCGCTCTTACCCGTTTGTTCGTTCAGCTCCGAACTCACCTTCCAGTGGAATGTGACGAAAGTATCGCTCTCCGTCGTGATCTCAGTCTGGAAAGCAGCCGTCTCGTTATCATTAATAGCGATGCTCTGCGCGGCCAATCCGTCAACGAAAGATACCTCGCTCTGTCCAAACCACGGCAAGTCGCCATCGAACGGGGCCGTTTCATCCTGCTGTGCATCATTGCTCAGGCCGACGGCCTCTGCCACCGATACTTCGCTGAAAATGAAATCGGAGCCGGGAAAGACGGAGGCGTTGTTGCTCTCATTCGACTCGTCGATGGCTCCATCGACATCGACGAAAACCCCGAAGAAACTCCTCCGTCCCAAAGGCACCTTGGGTGTGACCGTTACGAAATCGGGATCGAAGGGGGCGTTCACACCGCGGGGCAGTCCCTGATTAAACTGGAAAGATGCAACGAAATCGTCATCATCATTGCCGAGCTCGTTATCGCCGCTGAAGAGAATATCGGTGCGGAACGGAGCGGTGATGTCACTCAAGCCGACGTTTCGGTAGACGAAATCAAAATCCAATTCATCGCCGAGCAAATAATAGCCTGGAACCGCATTGATATCACTTGCTTTGATTTCAATGTCCGGCAGTGCCCGAATCGTAACATCCGGCTCCGCCGAGACAAATACATTGTTTGTTTCCCCCCCGGACCCGCCTTCATCGATCAGGTCGCTTTCATCGACGACCGCGATCAAATAGTAATCGCCCGAAACCAGATCGGAGGGCAGATCAAAGGACGGTATGAACAATGGATTGTTCCCACCGCTGATTCTATCCGTCCGGGTAATCGTGTGAACCTTTCTATCGATACTGCTATCAAAGGAGGCGTCGGCCGACAGATAAATCCCCAAATCAAAGGCCAACCCGGTGCTTAGATCAGTGGATGCGCCATCATTACGCAACTGAATGGTCAAGTCCATTGGATCGCGGAGGAGGACATAGTCTCCAGCCTGCCCCTGGACATCGGCTATAACAAGATCCGGTTGACTGATTTCGGTGACCGATATTGCATCGACATAAACCGCGTCATTCTCCGTATTGACGCCTTCAACGTAGGTCCATGTCATCTGGGCGTTTCCGGGAACGACGAAGGAAACTTCGGTCCAATCCGTGCTGCCGCTGATCCGGCTGACCGGTGAGTTTACCTCGACGCCATTCAGACCGAAGAAAAGAAAATTTTCGGCGGTCGACGTCTCCGCTTTCCAGCTGAAGGTAACGCGCACGGCGGAATCCGTCGAGTTTTCATTAACCAAAGTGGCCCGCTCGCCACCCCGGATGGGAGGGCTCTGGGCCGCATCTTCCCCATCAGATGTGACCAGGCTTTGCCCGAACCAGTTTGGGAGGCCGTCCGGGACACCTGAATTAAAGAAGCTAAAATCAATCGGTGTGGTGAACAAGACCGTATCAAGGGCTTCTTCCAGCTCGATTCCTTCAATCTGGATGGCCGGGGACGCGGAAAAACCAACATTATTCCCCTCCGCAGACTCAGCGATCACCTCATTTGTGTCCACCTCGACACCCAGGAAATAATTCCCCGGCGGCAAATCCAAAGGTAAATCGAGTGCCTGCGGACCGGTCAACGCAAGCGTAACCGAATCATTACTCGGAATGCCTCCGTTAACCGCCATCTCCGAAACCCAATCAATCACACCCGGTCCATTGGTAGATTGGACTGGCGAGAAAAAGAGCCGCAAATCAAAACCAGTCCCTGCAGGTATGGCACCCTTGCCAGTATTCGCGATTTCGATTTCCAACTGCACGGGATCTCCGGGAGCGAGCGGAAAGCTTTCCACTGTCCCGGTTCCCGGATCGTCAGCGTTCACTGTAATCGAGGCAACTTGGAGGTCAGAAGTAAAGTCGAGCCGGTCCCCTTCCTCAAGTGCGACCGTGTTGTTCACGGTGGAGACCTCTTCGAGCACCCTCTCGACGTCAGCCTCAAAAACCAGATAGTAACTCCCCGAATTGATTGGGCCGGGAAGGTCGATTGTGACCGGCAGCGAGATGCCTTGTCCCGGCTCGATGCTCGTCGTAACCGGGAATGTCTCACGCGAAGACCCACCGACTATAAAATCCAAATCCTGTGCGCCCAGACCCCCAAAGGATGCGTTTTGACTGATCACGGCATCGATTTCAAATGAATCCTCGATTGTGCCCGTGCCATCGTTACGGAGGAAAAACGTAGCCTGCAGTGGAACACCTGGAGTTGCTTCACCGATGACCGTAATCGATGCCGCCACCAAGTCGATAGCACCAAGATTGGTGTTTTCGAAGCTATCCCGGATCCCTAAACTCGCTGTGCCGTCCCCAAGCTGTCCAACATTGTCAATGCCCGCAGCACGAACGAATCCCGAGCTTGAGAAGACGACCGAAAACTCGTTGCCCGCACCCGCCGCCACAAAGCTTAAATCGGCTTCAAGGAGTCGTGGGGTGTTCACGTTAAGATTATCAAAGACCACCTGCCCGGATTCGTCGAACCTTGGCAGCCCGAGTTGGCCATTTTCATTGATCCCCCAACCGTAAAGATCACCGTTCGTCTTAACTCCGAGCGCATGATTTTCACCGATGGATAAATCGGCCCAATCCGTATCGTTATTGACCTTCGTCGGCACATTAGGGAAGCCCGAACCGAACGGCAATCCATTTTGTCCGGCACCCGTGCCCCAAACATAAAGCTGGTCCCCGGCCAGCCCGAAAGAAATGTTGGATCCTGCGAAGACACGTGTCCAATCCGATCGCCCCCCCACACGGTTCGGGGAGGTCAAGGGCCCGCTCGCCGGGAAATTAAACTGTCCGGCAAGAATTCCAAGCTGCGCGGACTCGGTATATCCCCATGAGTATAGGTTTTGCTCACCGCCTTCGAGCCGAATCGCAAAGTTCGAGGTGCTTCCAGCTGCCAGCGCCAGATAAGTATTTGAGTCGAGGGGAGTGGTGGGCTCAAGTTCAAGATTTTCAGCGGACCCTGGAATGCCCAAACCGTCTGCTCCCATATCAGCAATGGGGCGCCCAAGTTGGCCAAAGGTATTATCGCCCCAGAGAAAAATCCGACCGTCCGTGGTGAGCGCCATGGAGTGGCTCGTTCCGCAGGCGACTTCGGCCCATTGCAAGGAGTCGTCCACTAACACAGGCGTGGCAGCATCGATCTGTGAGCCGATGCCCAGTTGCCCGCGGTTATTCGCACCCCAAGCCCAGAGACTTCCATCACTGCTCTGAATCGCCAGCACATGGGCGCGATCACCCGCACCGCGACTCACGGCAACCTTCGCCCATGCGCCAGCTGGCTCAACGAGCAACACCTGTGCACTCGAGCCACCCGCCTCCGCAACACCAAGCTGTCCGGAAGCATTCGACCCGAAGGTGAACAAATTACCCGAATCGTCAATCACGGCAGAAAAGCTATCGCCTGACGCGACCATAGGCTCAATGTCCTGAGCAAACAGCCCAGTCTGACCCGAGAAAATTAGGATTATGCCGAGAAGCCACAGCTGAATGGCTTTGTATGATTGGTTAAACTTTGATGATGGGTTCATGGCTTTATCTCTCTTGGGACAATGGGTTGGAAACGCGGTGCTGGATTATCTGCGCACACTTCTATCGATTAAAACGGCTGGACCGGCGAACGTCACTGGTCCTTAAACCATCGTCTTCGCTGCCCTTGGCTTTGGCCGCCTTACGGTTTTTCTTAATAATGCGGATTCGCTCATCCAGTCCCTCCATACGTTCCGCCTCTTCCATTTGTTCCCGGAATTTACGTAATTCACGCAAACGATTTGCTTCGTCTTGCGGCACTTCGAACCCGGGCATGTCACGTTCCGATAGATTCAATTCGTCGAGAACGCGGGGATCAATGACTTCCTCGTAGGTCGTGCCATCCGGATCGAGCATCTTCGCGGTAATAAAGATGATCAGATTACGCTGGGATTTGTCGTCGCTTTCACTTTTGAAAAGGCGACCGACTCCGGGCAGATTTCCAAGAAGCGGCACTTTATCAACCCGGCTGGTCACAGAATTTTCAACCAGGCCACCGATTGCCAATGTGTAGCCATCTTTGATGGTGACGTTCGTCTGTGTCGTCCGTTTGTCGATGATCGGGAATTCACTCCCCTCAATGGTGACCGTCCGGTCCGAGCGGGAAACGGTTGGATTCACATCCAAATTGATAAAACCAAGACTGTTAACTTGCGGCGTAACCTCCAAGGTAATCCCGACCTTGATGCCATCTTCCTCCAGATCGACGCCGTTCAATTGCCGTTGCCCCGTCTCAGCGTTGAAGGTGAACCGGGGATTGGGAAAGAACTCGGCAATGTCTATGGTCGCCTTGGTGTTGTCCAGGGTGACCACCGTCGGGTTTGCCACCAGTTCGACATCGTTGGACGTTTTTAAAGCACTCAACACGAGACTGAACTGATCCGCTGAGAAGACGGCGGTGTTCGTGGTGGTTGTGTCTGTGACCAGATTCGACAAATCGTTGGTCACCGTCGATAGCTGCGAGTTGACCTGCGGCCCAACACCCTGCGATTGCGTGTTCGTTCTACTATTTCCGCTAATATCTTCATCAACCTCCACCGAGGACCTGTCGAAAGGCCCGGTTGACACCTCATAGTTTTGCAGCGAAGCCCAATTCACCCCGATATTTTTGATATTGTTTCGGGTAACTTCGATAAACTTGGACTCGATCATAACTTGATCGGTCGCCTGATCCAAACGCTCGATAATCTCTTGGATTTTGCCCATGCGCGAAGGACGTTCCGTGATGACCAATGCATTGCTCCGCACATCGACTTGTATGCGGCCACCGGCCCCGGTGTCGATGAGCGGCTCGATCGATCCTCTTAATTCCTGCGCACGCGCGTAACCAATAATGAAAACACGAGTGTCAACGGGCTCAGACGTCAGTTCCTCGATACTTTTGATCATAATGATGTTTTCATCTTCGGTGTAGGTAAAACCGAGCGGCTCGAGAACCACCTGAAAGGCCTGTTGCCAAGAAATATTACGAAGCTTCAAGGATGTGCGCCCTTGCAATGTATCGGGGATGACCAGGTTTAACTCAAAGAGGTCTGCGATATTGCGAAGGATCGTCCGAACATCCTCATCTGGAAAATCAACTGAAATCTTGTCCTCACTGGCGAGAGTTGCTTCGCCCGCCTGAGCCGTGCTTTGTTCCGGCAGCGCCATACCGATTTCAGTCTCCCGAGGAAGCGCTTGGACATTCGTCGGAGCTGGTCCGCCACTTTCTTCAATGTCCACACCTTCGACCGAAGCATCCGGTATTTCTACAACCTCGACAGAAGATTCGTTAGGCGCAACTCCACTGTCCGTTTCGGTGACTTCCGTAACTTCACCCGGGTCGAAATCGTTGCTTCCATTCGTTGCGGCCTGCCCGCAAAGGCTGATCGGGAGGACAATCCAAAGGTAATAAATAGCTGATTTTTTCATGAGATGTTTTGGGCGTATGGTCATTGTTGATAGGTTAAGAATAATGTGTAGGCGAAGGCAAGAAAACTAATCCGATAAAGTAGCGCCCCCGCCAGCCGAGGACGTGCCGGTCAAACGAATCACTTCTTCTTTACTACCCAGCCTCAATGTATAGCTGTTAGCCGTGATTTCAGTGACCGTAACGGTGTAGGACCTGTCCTGTGCCTGCGGTATGGAAACAGGAAAAGATGTTCCGGGGCGCAGCAGTGAACCACCTTTCAGCTGTAAAAAACTCGTGTTTCCCCGAACGAGAGTGCCGCTAACCTGCTGGGAGAAATTATCAGCGACCACACGAAGAACAGATCCGTCGTCATAATTAATGACCGGAGCTACAGTCTCCACTGCTTCTGCCTCGGCCATAGGCGCCTCAGACTGGTCAAAAAGGAAGGGGCTATCCATTCCTGCAATTTCCTCGACAAAGCCATCTTCGTGATCCATTAACAGGTTTTCGGATAATTCCAGAACCTGACCGCGAACTTCTTTCTCAATAACAAGCTCCTTTTTGCCGCGAAGATTGATTTCGCTGCCAAAGACAGACAATGCCCCAAAAAAGAACGATAATGTGATAAGAACATGTGGATTTTTTTTCATAAAGGTATCCATTAAATTTATTCCAACTCTGAGAGCACGACGACATTGAGACGACACTCCAAAAATCCAGCATCCTCGTTTTGATTCCCAATGGCTAATCGCAGATTAGCCACGCGTATAAACGGATCGACCTCCTTAAGATGGTGAACAAACGACAAAATATTCTCGATTTTTCCCGTTAAACCAATCTGGAAGACAATTGTCGAATGCAGCTTCAACTCGTGAATACCGCCTTCGCCATACAGTGGATAACCTCCCCCCTGCTGATTGATTTGGGTAATACGAACATCAAACGGAGCCTCCATATCGTAGAAAAAATTGGCGTTCGCAGCCCGCTCCTCACGTCGAAAGAGTTTGCCCCGCATCGCATCCACGACAGTTTGGGCCCGCGTTAAGTCATCTTCAAGGCCGACCGCGTTCTTCACGTTGCGCTTTAAGACCCGGTCTCTGGAATTCAGCGATTCTTCCTGAGCCGCAAGCTCGGCCAGTTTCGCACCGCGCGTGAACGTTAATACCGCGCATGCTATGAAGATAATAAAGCAGATTATCGCCAGTGGGTATTTCTTAAAAACACTAGACACCTGCGATACTGCACTCATGACGCATCCTTTCCCTGCTTCTGATCCGGTGCGCCCGGAATAAAAGAAATATTTAGACGGTAGGGGAATATTCCCGTTTCCTCATCCCGCCCCTGCAGCGTTTCATCGATCTCGATACTATAGCCTGGAAATTTTAAAGCGTCTGCCTGAGCGAGAATCCTCTTGAACTCATCAAGCACTGTTAGGCTTTTGGCATCTCCACTCAAAGCTACCTGGTAAGCGATACCTTTTTTGTCATCCTTGTCGTTGGCTTTTTCGGATACATCGATTGACTTGTAAATCAAATCATCCGGTTGGATTGAGGCGAACGTTTGCACCAATTCGTGAGCGTAGAAGGGTGTATCTAAAAACTTCCCAACCTCTACGATATAGGCTGCCACATCTTTGAATTCGCGACTCAGCCGCAGAGACTTTTTGTCGACCGATTCCGCTTTCGAGATCCGGCTCTCTAAGCGGTCAATCGTCGTTTCCAGAGATCTTAGCTTATACTCACGACTCAAAAACATCCCGACCATAACGAGCGCCAAAGCGACTGCAACGAAGTTAATAATAAAGTTTGTCCGGACTACCTTAATGTCGGGGAGATCCGAAGCATTGACGAAATTGGGACGCCAATTGGGTTGTCTATTTTTTTCGCTACGCTTCATCCCAACCCTTCTCCACTGAATCAAACTCTGCCATCAAACTGAAAAGCCCCATCCACCGGCCGTTCATGTTTGACACTTCAACACCGTCGCCGATTTCGATTTTCAGACTTTCCAGCCAAGATCCGTAATTCGGCTTCAGGACATCCAGCGCAAGCGCGTCCGCGAAAGTGTTTTCAACCCAAGACAAATTCCCCGGTAAAACACTCAGAAACAAATGCTCAATCGTCTGTCCGGTTTGCACCTCGTAGAAACCCGTCGTGGCTTGCAACTCCTTCGTAATGCGCCGCAAAAGCTTTGGACCTATTTCCGCAAAATCAAACGTGTTCGATAAAAAAAGCTTTCGTGCGGAACTTTCGTCTTTCAGACCAAGTTCACGCTGTAAAAGAGGATAAATACTATCGAGACCCATCTCTGAGGTGTGGCTGACCTCGATTTTCCCACGATTCAGGATGAAGACATTCGTACTTTTCAAGGTGAGTTCCAAAAAGAGAATTGGAGATTTAATTTCCTTGAATCTGGCGTAATCAGAGACGCCTCCCAGAGTTGCACAAGTTGAAAGTTCCAGTCGCTTCGGATACACGCCAAACTGCAACAGCCGATCTTGCTTTTCTTGAAATGCCTCGGTAGGCCCCCCACAGAAAACCAAATACTTCGTCAAGCTCGTGTTTGGATCGAAATCCGAGCCATCACGTGCATCGAGGATCGCTATCTCGTTTTCTTCGGGATCTATTTTGAATTCTTGTTCAAGCGTTTTAGAGAGGAAGTCCAACTTCTTGGCCTTAATGACCGACTCGACTTCGTGGTAGTGCACAAAGCGCCCTTCGGGATACACTCCGCACCGTGAGATAAAATGATTACTTTTCTTGAAATCAACAAGACTCTCCAGGAAACTACGAATGTCCTCGGCGCTGTCACTACCCGACAAAATATACTCGTCGACCGCTTCGACGGTGAGCGGAAGTTTAAAACCGGAAGTCCTTGCCGCCAGAACTGAAAAGTCCGAGACGTCTAAAAATAAACCTTTAACCTTAGGATTCAACATAAGTAGACGCCGTCAAATCTAACGCAAATGCACAGATCCAGTTGAATGATCACGCAATTTTATATCGATAATGAAGTTTGGGTTAGCCGACACAATCTCACGATTGCTCCAATATACCACTTGGGCAAGCAAAAAGCTGGTTCGGCAGCCCCGAACAGTTGTTAATAATAAGATATTTACAAATGGGCGACCTACCTACTTACCGCTGTAGAACGCATCGATCTTTTCGGCCACATCACGGTATGAAATATCAGCACCATAAAGCGTCTTGAATTCGGCCATGGCCTTCTCCATGTCGCCCTGCTTCTCATAGGCCGTGCCAAGCTCATAAAGGACGTCTTTTTTCTGATCGGTCATACCGGTAATCTCGTTCTTCGCGGTGGTCAGCTGCTCTGCAGCGAGATCATGGAAACCTTTGCGCAGGTAGGCTTTGCCGAGCAAAATAAGCGAAGCGATTCTTACCTTGGGGCTACGCTGAGCCATCTGCAGCTCTTTGATCGCTTTATCCGTCTCTTCGTCTTCAAAGTAAAGTTCCCCAAGTTCGTATCGATAACTGTATTCATTGGGGTAGCGCTGAACGAGGCTCTCGCATTGCTCGAGCCGGAAAGCCCGTTCTTCCAGACGTAGATTGTCCAGATTTTTCTGCGCTTCCGCATCGTCAGGATGTTCCTCCAGATGTTGTTCGACTTCGCGAATCGCCTTTTGCATCTTTTCACGTTTCAAAGTGCCGACCAAACGCTCCAAATTAACGTCGGCGCGTCCCGCTTCCAGTTCACGGGCCTTGCCAACCCATTCGAGCGCATTATCATACTCGCCGAGTTTACGGTAATTCGACGCGATGTCCCGGTAGTGGTTCATGTTTTCCGGCTCCTCCACCACAGCTTTCTTGGCCGCATCAATCAAAGAACGGAGCCCGGATTCGCCGGTTTTCGCACGACTCGCCTGCTCCAACTTTTGGGATTCATCCTCGTCCTTAAGCTTATCGCGGAAGCTTTTATCTTCCTCCCAGCGGCCTTTCTCCATAGTTTGTTCCACAGAGGCTTTTTTAATCAGTGCCTGCACTTCGTCGTCTGCAGGATTGGCTCTATAAGCTGCCTCACCGATACGAATGGCCTCTTCGCTCTCCCCAAGGGTGATGTATACCGACATCAAGGCTTTTATATTGTCTGTATTCTTGGGCTCAATCTTTCGGATTGAGTCATAGGCAAAAGCTGCCGTGGTAAAAAGTTCCAAAGCCTCAGCAGCCATGCCGAGCATCTTGTGGGCCGCCACATTATCCGGGTCCGCCCGCAGCATTTGCTCCGCAGACTCCATCGCTTTCTCCGGATCTTTCTTTATTTTCGATTCGTTGCCGATGGAAAACGGAATCTTTGTGACCTTTGCGAGGAATCCTCCAAAACCTTTCGATTTCCCTTTCGAGGCCCGCTGTTGGGCTTGGCGCAAAAGTTTGCGCACATCAAGACAGGCAGGGTTCCGGCTACTTATATTCGAAAGGATATCAACGGCATAACTGGGATTTTTGTCGATAGCCTTACGGGCATTATCGATCTGTTTTTGTAGTCGTTGGTCAAGATCTTTGAGTTGGATTTCTTCCATGGTTGATTGCGGTTAATTGCGAGCACGGCATCTGAGGTCAACATTCAATTAAAGTAAGGTCTTTTTCGGCGGCGCACTCAACCTCTTCCAAGGCCGCCTTAACCCTTCTTAAATCATCACCCTCGACAAGCAAGCGAATCTTTGGCTCTGTCCCAGAATAGCGCAGCAAAACGCGCATTGTTCCGCCGGGTGCATCTTCTATTTTTTGCTTCGCACTCTGTAAGTGATCCAGGGTTTTCAAATCAGGTTTTTCGGCAACTTTCAGGTTTTTCGTAAGCTGCGGAAGCAGAGTCACCTCACTCGACAGTTCCGACATCGACTTCCCGGTTAGACTCATTAATTCAATTAATTTTGCCGCCGCTAAAAGTCCGTCGCCCGTCGTCGCCCAGTCCGAAAAAATGATGTGGCCGGAAGATTCGCCGCCGATATTCGAGCCAATTTCTTTCATCCGTTTGGCCACATTTCGGTCACCTACGTCGACCCGTTCAACTTTGGCACCAACCGATGCCAGGGAGCGATCCAGACCTAAATTACTATGGACCGTGGCAACCAGAGTATTTGAGGCGAGTTTTCCAGCCCGCATGGCATACATGCCCAATACGGCAAGCAACACATCTCCAGGCACAACTTGTCCCGCTTCATCGCAAACGACTAATCGGTCTCCGTCGCCATCGTGTGCAATGCCGACATGCGCTTTTTTCCCGATGACAGCTCTCGCCAGCTTTTCCGGGTGCTCGCTCCCCACCCCGTCATTGATGAGGTTGCGTTCCGGGTCGTTGCCCAGGAGGTGCAGCGCCGCACTCCAGCGTTCGAAAGCACGGGGAGATGTCTTACAAGTCGCTCCATTAGCCGTATCCAGAACGATACTCCATTTTTTCAAGCAGTTTTGATCCATCAAAGACCGCACGTAGTCCGTGTAAAAAGCGGACACGTCGAGATCATAGGATTTCGGATTAGAAAAACTCTCGGGCACTGAAGTGACCTGCTCAATGAACGCTTCAATTTCAGCCTCCTGTGCCGGGCTCAGCTTGGATCCATGGGCGTCAAAAATTTTAATCCCATTGTCTGATGCCGGGTTGTGGGAGGCGGAGATCACGATCCCCAGATCCGCAGGCTGTTCCAGAACCGAACGCGCCACTGCGGGCGTCGGCACAATCCCTCCATCATGGACATGTATAAAATGCTGATTGAGCCCGCAAATCAGTGCATCGCGCAAAACCGGTCCGCTTCTTCTTGTATCACGCCCGAGAATGACGTTGAGCGGTTTATCAGGTTCAACCAATCTCAGGTAACGGCCCAGAGCATCCCCTAGCCGATAAGCAAAATCAGGGCACATATGCGGCTCTCCGAAGGCCCCCCTAATTCCGTCTGTTCCAAAATATTTAGCCATGGTAACCTGCTATTATGTTATGCATCACAGTAAAAACTTTGTGCCCGCTGCATCCAATTCTTGAGTCGGCCGGAATCAATGACTTCCCGGGCTGCGTTCACCCCGGACGCGAGGGAATCCGACTTGTCGGCGATCCATAAGGCCGCTCCCGCATTGAGTAAAATGCTGTCGCGCAACCCAGGGTTGATTCTGGATCTGTCCCCTTCCACAAGCGCCCTCAAGATACGAAGATTCTCAGCGACACCGCCGCCCTCAAGGGATTGCAAGTCGCAAGGGCTAAGACTTAAATCCCCAAGCGAGGGAAAGGAGCTCTGTCCCCGCAGACGACCAAACCCGGCCAAATGGTTCTTACCAGCGCAACTGAGCTCATCCAAGCCTTGACCCGGCGTCGGAGACCCGTGCGCGACCAAGCCGGATTTAAGCCCGAGCGCATCCAGAGCCTTTGCCAATGGTTCAACCCAACGGACCGAAAAGACCCCCAAGAGCTGATGCGCTGGCTTGCCGGGATTGATCAGTGGCCCCAACAAATTGAAAATCGACCGCCGCCCGTCCGCCGCCAGAGCCTTGCGCACAGGCATAATTTCCTTAAAGGCCGGATGGTAAGCGGGCGCAAAGAAAAAACAAAAATTAAGCATCTCCAGGGAGGCTTTTTGGGTTTCCAACGAAGCCTGCAAATCGAAGCCGAGCGCCTCAAGCAGGTCAGCGCTTCCGCATTTGGACGTGATGGACCTGTTTCCGTGCTTGAATACCGGCACACCAGCCGCCGCGACGATGAAAGAAACTGCCGTCGATATATTGAAGGTTTGCGCACCATCGCCACCGGTCCCACACACATCAATCGCATGCGCTGCCCATGCTTCGACACCTGGATCGACGGCCAGGTCACGAAATGTCGCAGCAAATGCAGCAACTTCAGTGGCAGACTCCCCTTTATCAGCAAGGGCAATCAACAAATCGCTTTTTTTACCTATCTCCAGTGATGAATCCGCCAGTATCTCTGCCGCGCGTGCTGCCTGTGGCTGAGAAAGGTCAACTCCTTCGTTTAAAGCTTTTGTTAACTGTTCAACTTCCCGCATTCAGGACTTGGATTCAGCCGGTTCTGCCTTATTCGCGACTTCATCCTCGATTTCGTCCTCCAGGGCTTCCTCCTGCTGAATATAGTAATTTTGATAGGTCTTATCCGTGTAGCTGGAGTAGTAGTAAGTCGACAGGGATCCACTAATATTGTTGAGGATGGCTCCAAACACTGGCGTGTCTGATTCCCACAAGCGCCGCACATTCGCGACAGCAGTCTTACGCTTCACCGTGTTGAATTTGATCACGTATAAGACGCCATCAACCAAGGGCAGCAGGTTTAGCGCGTCGCTAACCGCAGCAAGTGGGGGGGAGTCGATAATAATCCGATCGTATCGATCCCGCAACTCAGCAAGCATCGCCTCGAATTTAGCAGAGTTTAGCACCTGCGTCGGGTTTTTCGATTTACCGCCGGTTGGCAAAACATCGAGGTTTGGGTAGACCTCCTTAATAAGCACTTCGTCTAAATCCACTCCTTTTTCGATATGATCCAACAAACCATAATCATTTTCCAATTGGAGGGAATTCGCAACATTGGGCAGGCGTAGGTCGGCATCCAGCAAAAGCGCTTTTTCCCCATGATTGGCGAACGTCAGAGACAAATTCGAACTGATGAACGACTTGCCTTCACTGGGCACCGTGCTCGTTGTCAATATAACCCGGGCATTTTTACTTTCATCATTCAACCGCATGGCTGAATGAATTGAACGGAACGTCTCAGTGACGTGCCGATCTACGTTCGAGGCCACGGCCTGGGCTTTCGTGTTCGTGTCAAGTTTCTTGATTCGTGGAACGACGCCGAGCATAGGCAAACCGATCGTACCCTCGATATCGAACGCGCTCTTCACCCGGTCATCCAGGAAAGCAACGACAAAAATCAGACCAACACCGACCGCGATACCGCCAAAGAAACCGGCGGCCAAATTCATAACGACATTTGGAGACGACGGATTGTCTTCTGCCGGGGGGAACGCCCGATCAACGATGCGGGCATTCGGGTTTTTCAGGTTAACCGATGCACGCTCGGTCGTCATACGTGAATTCAGCGCTTGGAAAAAGCTTTGCTGAACCTCCAAATCCCGAAGAAGCGAATTATAACGGACCCGGACTTTACTTAGTTCTATGAGTTCTTGCTCTTTTTCGGCCAGTCGCTGGCTGGCCATCTCAAAGTTTGTCTTGGCTTCGGCGTAAGCAGCTTGAATCTTATCGGCCGAGTTTTTTATGGCAATTTCCAGTTCCTGTTCCGCCTCTTGCAGCGTCTGAATTTGCTGAACCATGACAGGGTGCTTTTCCCGGTAACGCTTGCTCAGCGAGGATATCGAAATGCGTGCACCCGAGATTTTTTCCAACAAACTGGAGACTCGGGGCTGCTCGGAAATAAAAGAAAGCTCGGAAAGGTCGCGTCCCTCCCGTCGGTAGGTCTCGATCAAATTCCACTTTGTTTCAAGTTCGTCGTAACGATTCTTGTTCGAAAGCTTGATTTCGTTAAGGTGCGCCAGTTGAGCGCCTGCAATATCTTCCTGCCTGTCCAGGGATACCGCATTATTTTGCTCCCGATATTCCGCCAGTTTCAGTTCGAGCTCCTCGACGCGATCCTCCTGCTGGTCGGCGCGGATTCTCAAGTCTTCAACGTCTTTCATGGAGGCGTCGATGTTCAGCTTGAGGTTGTAGTCGATATATTCCTGCGCGAACAAATTAGCGACTTCGGCAGCCACATCCGGATACGGGTGCGAATAAGCCACGTTTATCATCAAACTCATGCGCCTTGGAATGATTTTCCGGTTTTTCGCCAAGATCTCAGTCGGCGTAAGTGGCCCACTCAGGCTGAGCGCATCCGCATAGGGCGCCATAAAGCGCGCCCGGAGATCATCCTGAAGGCGCTGCTCGACTCCCTGGATGATGCTTCCACTTTCAAACACACTGATTTGCGTGTTTAAGTCTTCGGCACTGCGGATCTGGCTGGGATCCATTTCGTTGGTCGGCCCAAGCGCATTCGGATCTTCCCGGTAGAGCTGCACCTGCGCAACAGCCGTGTAAATTTTCGTCTTGTTGAAGGTGTAGAGTATGGAACCGGAAAAAATGATAAAAAACGCGACGATCAAATACCAGATCCGTTCGCGGAACATGAGAAAGTAGTCTTTGAACGAGCGCTGAGGGCCACCGTTGCCGCCACCAGCGCCGTAACCACCATAGCCGCCGCCGTAGCCTCCATAACCGCCGTAACCATACCCGTAGCCCGCACCGTAGCCATAGCCACCACCATAACCACCGGCGTTCGGATCAGGTCCCCCTCTCACATAATCGTTCTTCATGCTTTCCTAAACTTTCTAAATTTTCTAGATAATACGTTCCGGCACCCAAATGGTATCTCCCTCTTGCAGAATGACATCTTTTACGTTGGGGTCCGTTACAATCCGACTGAAGTTCACTTCTATCTGGCGGGCACGACCATCGTCATCCACTCGTTTGATTGTCATTGACTTCGGGTTCCCCAGACGGCTCACCCCCCGAACCGCTGCGATCGCCTCAGTTAGTTTGAGATCGCGATCCGGCGGAATGTTGACCACTCCGGGATTGTTCACAGAGCCGAGAACATGGACTACTTTTTGGGAAAATTGGATGACCAGCAGCGATACTTGAGGATCGACGAGGTAATCGCGATTGTAGAGATCTTTGATCAACGATTGCGCCTCCGCCACTGTCATGCCAGCCACTTTAACTTTGCCGATGAGAGCCAGGGCGATGGTTCCGTCACCTTCAACCCGCACCTCTTTATTCAAATCATCTTCCTGGTAAACATCCACCGAAACCACGTCCGACGGCTTCAGCACATAGTTCTCCCCAACGACCATACCAATACCGGAGCCGGATGCGGAGCCGGACGCTCCTGTGTCGGAACCGGCAGAAGAACCGTTACCTCCACTTGACGACCCGTCTTGTCCCCAGGCAGAGAAACAGAGACAGAGAAACGCGCCTTGAGATAGAATGTGTCGTAGTAGCTGTTTCATAAAGGAAAAAAAATGCCTCCGGGAAGAGGCATTTTTGACCTGTGGTTTGAGAAAATGTTTCCGTATTAGTAGCGGAGCGAAACAGACAGATCAATCGTGTGATCCTCGTAGCTACGGGAAGGAGCGTCCGAACTGTTTTCTGTATACGTGTATCCGGTGCTGAACTGCCAATACTGGTTCAAAGAGTAACCAAGGCGGGCACCAATGTTATACCGGTCGTCTTCGCGATCATCATTTGTAAAATCCCTCAGGGTGTAGCCGAAATTCGCGCTTGCCGAGAATTGGCTGTTGATCGCGTATCTGGCGCGCAAATCGATCCCCGTATTTTCGGTGGATTGACCCTCACCGCCGACACCAAAGTCGCGGGAAAGACCAAGAATGGCCGTGACTTTGGGAGTCGCTGTCCAAGTTAAATCAGCATCGAGTCCAAGCATACCGGTATCGTCGCGGTTGATTGTCCGCGTTCCACTGGAGGGTGGCGCTCCGTTGAGGGGAGTATCTGTAAAGGTAAAGGTAGAATCCTCGGTGCTGCGTGCCCGGTAACCAATTTTGAAAAACCCGTTCAATTTAGGCAGAAGATTACCCCGTGCACCAATGTTAAAGAAGTGACTGTCTTGTTCGTAGCCGCCAAGCTGACTTTTCCTGAGCGTCAGGACACCACCGACAACAATAACATCCTGCCTCGCGTCCACCGCATCGACGTCCGTGTTCGAGTAGGTGTAACCCACACTCAGATCGACTTTCGGGGTTAATTCATAAAAAATATCAAACGGGAAGGAAGTTGTTTCGCGATCTGCGAAATTTTCCTGAAAAGTCTTATATTCTTTTTCCGAATAACGCACGCCAGCTCCGAAGCTGAATTTGGGCGAGAACCGATATTCCCCATTAAAATTGGCTTTTGTTGTGTCGAACTCAATCAAATCTTGAACGCGAACCAAACTCTCATTGCCCGTGCTTGTTTTATTTTCATCAAACGAGACCGAACCACTGAGATCGAGACGACTTGTTTTGTAAGAACCGATCGCCTTGATGTGGAACAGCTCTGTATCGAGCCGACTCTCGTCTTCGTAACGGACGATGTCATACCGTGTGATCAAGCTCAAATTCGCATTTGAGAGGCCACGGCCCACGTTGACCTCAAAACCGGGCGATAGTATCCAAATAAGATCGCTCACCTCGTTATCCTCGTCACGGAAAACATTCGATGTCGAACGAAGGCTGGAAGAGCCACTGAAAAAGACATCAGTGCTGTCTCCGATTGAAACCAACGGCGATGCCTCCAGAGAGGCTTTTGGAGCAGTAAGCGGGAGTGCAAGCGCAGCAGCGAGCGTCAATGTTAGATGGGGTCTGGAATGTCTCATGGTCAATTTTACAAGCGGATTTGAAAACAATTTATTTTCAGATGTGAAAAAGATTTTTTTGAATATACAAGACTAAACTGGATTTATTGGGTTACAACTACGAAAAGTTTCCAGATTGGTCTTGGCTTCGCAATCTCCTCTATGTTTAATTCGACTCAGCAAAAACTATGAAAAAGCAACAAGCAACTAAAAATTCAATCGGTCGTGAAAAAACAATTCTTCTCGGATTCGTTGTGCAAAGGAAAAACCTGGATGGGCGGATGGAGATATCTGTTCGTTGGGGGCGTCTTTTAGGGGCATTCCTTGGTTTAGCTCTGATTGGCTGGTTTGCGCTCGCAGGTGCCCTTTACTTTCACTTCAAATATAACAAGGAGTTTGAAGACGTCGCTTACACGAAAATGCTGACACTCCTGCCCTTCGGTCTGGATAAACACCGGGAGGAGATGGGGAATTACCATATTGATCGTGGTTTGGAGCAAATGCGGGAAGGTAACTACCGCGACGCACTGCGGCTACTACGTCTGGGAGTCGCCCGGGCACCCAACAATCTTGAAGGACGCATGGTGCTCGCCGAATTCTACGAAATCGCCCTCAAACGCTTCGATATCGCAGGCGACCAGCTCAAACAGGGTCTGGAGCGCGGAGGAATCGAGAACATCGATTACGTAAGGCAAACCCTTCGATTCCTTTTGCGCCACCAACTGGATGAGGAGATTCAGCGTATCGCCGACAAATACCTGCCCACGGAGCCAGAATTGTCCGACATAAACCGCGTCATCGCATTCGGTGCGGCCAACGCCAATCACCTGCGGGGCAACTATGACCGCGCGGAAGATTATTTGACCAACTACCGCCTGATCGAATCGATCGAGGGGGTCCGCCTTTCCGCAGAAATCAGCTGGGATCGCGGAAACCGCCAGTCCGCAATCGAAAAACTCGAACAATCGCTGCGAACCTTCCCGAATTCCGGGCCGCTTCTCATGCAGCTCAGCCGCTACCATCGGGAAATGGGCGAAATCGATGAAGCGCGCCGCTACGCAATTCTGCGGAATGTAAGCGACCCCCTCAGTCCGGCGCCACGGCTCGAACTCCTATACATTCACAACATGGCCGGAGATACGGAGCGGGAGAATAGAGAAACCCAACGCCTGCTTGTCCAGTTTCGTGATGACCAATCAGCCCTCCAATCAATCGCGAATTTTGCGGCAGACACCGGGAATATTCAGCTGGCACGCCGCACCTACGAGGAAGCTCTGGAAAATGAGTTCTCGATCGATGCCTTCGCGCTGCTGCTCATCGAGGCCCATCTCGTCGACGAGGATTACGCAGGGGCTCTGGAATTTTGCGAGGAATTGCTCAAAGAATCTCCGGACTGGTTAATGCGGCGCTGGGCTGTCTTCAATAGCCTCCGTGCTGTAGCCTCTTATGCGATTAACCGACCTGACCTGGGAGACATCTACTTGCAGGACTTTCTCAACGAATCCGGCATCGCCGCAGAAACTTACCTGGCAGTGGCCCGCCGTTTCCGGCACATCGACCGGGTCCAACAAACCCGACGCGTCCTTATGGACGCTTATGAGAGCAATCCAAACAACCAAAAGGTGCTTTCAGAATTGATCCGAACAGATCTTGACCTCGGTAACACCGAAAACCTGAACCAACTCATCACCAGATTGTTGCAAATGCGCCGCCCTCAAATGAATCTTATCGCTGACGCCTATCGAAAATTGGGCAGTGACCGCTTCATTTTTACTCCGGGGAGGGAAGCGCTTCTGATGCAATTGGGCGCAGTCCTGAGAGACAATTCGATGCCGAATATTTAATTGTTTGCGGAATCAACCCTCGCAGGCCGTATCCTCGACCTGCACCGAGGCAGCGATCACCCGTCGATCGTCGACTTCCTTGATCGTAATGCTTAAGCCGTGGCAGGCCAATTGTTCCCCCCGTTTCGGGATATGCCCGAGTTCTCCAGTGATCAAACCACCGAAGGTCGACACTTCCTCGTTCTCAATTTCGATCTCAAGCGTCTCCTCAACATCGTGTATCGGCGTCAGACCGGAGATGCGAAAGCAGCGCTCGCCGCGCAGTTTCACGATCTGCTCCTCCTCACTGTCAAACTCATCCTGGATTTCACCCACCAACTCTTCCAGGATCGATTCCAGAGTGATGACGCCGACAATGCCACCAAACTCATCGACTGCGAGCGCCATGTGGAATTTCGCCCGAAGCATTCGCTCCAGAGCCTCCTCCAGGGGGGTCTCCAGGGGGAATACAGCCAGATTCCGCTTTAATTTCATAAAGTCCAAATCCGAAGCAGATAACTCTTTACGAAAAATGTCTTTGATATGAATGAGACCGAGACATTCGTCCAGATCTCCGCGGCAAAGGGGGTAGCGCGTATGGCCTGCTTTCTTCATGGTAGCCAGATTTGCCGAAGTCGCTTGCTCCAGGTCGCAAATAATTACCTGGCTGCGCGGCAGGAGGACGTCCTGCACCACCAATTCCTGCATTTGCAGGGTGCGGTTGACGATCTTCCGGATCACACCGGAAAGCTGGCTGCTGTCCTCGCCCATCGCCCGAATCTGCACGTCCACATCCAGCGGGTTCAGCTCATCATCCACATCGACGCCTAACCTGCGGTAGAGCCGCTTTTTTAAAACCCGAAAGAAAAGCATGACCGGCATGGTCAAGACCCGAAATGCCAGCAGCACCCGATAAGACTGGCGAATCGCCCGCACCGGATCCCGCATGGCCAAGCCCCGTGGCAGAATTTCCGCCAGGAAGAAGTGCACGGACACGGCAGAAACGAAAGAAACCAGCACCACGATCCATCGGTCCGGGGCGGCGTCTTTGTCCAGCAAGCCGAAAAGATCACTTATCAGCGGCAGCAGGAGCAACCCGACCGCGACCGTGCATAAGGTCTTGCTAAACCGCACCACACGCCCCGTCTGGTCGCCGTTCTCCATCAGCCGGGCCAGCCCAGGCCGTCGCATCAGTGCCTCCATTTGCGCCTCTTTTGCCTTCCCGTAGCGAAACTTGACCAAGCTGATCTCACACATCACGAGAAACGCGTGCAAGACGATCATGAGGCCAACCGAGGCCAGCAAAAGCAGAAAACTCAACCAGACTGCGTCCATCACAATCGCCCTGAACCAGCCAATTGCCCCGATGCTTTGAAATTCCCCACAGCACCCATCAATCGTCTATTCTCCGCCTCTGTGCCAATGGTTATCCGAACATGCGCTGGCATACCGTAACCGGTCAGTGGCCGGACAATCAATCCCTGCTCTTGGAGCGCTCGAAAAAACGCCTGCCCGTCACCCACTTCGGCTAAAACGAAGTTTGCCTGCCCGCCGACGCTGGCGAACCCCAGCGCCGCCAGCCCCTCGACAAGTTGCCGCCGCCCCGCCTCATTCGCGCGTCGGCAGTTTTCCACAAAATCGAGATCGCCCAATGCCGCCGTCGCCGCTGCCTGCGCGACCGAGCTCACATTAAACGGCTGCCGCACCTGTTGTAAGAGCTGAACCATCTCCGGATCCCCATAGCCATAGCCCACGCGGAACCCACCCAGCCCGTAAATCTTCGAAAAAGTGCGAAGACAAAACACTTTACGCCCGGCCGATATCTGCGCCCGCAGATCGGGCGCCCGGTCCAAATACTCGGCGTAGGCCTCATCGAGGCAAAAAATGACATGCTCGGGCAGCGATTCCGCCAGTTCGATCAACTCGGCCTCCGCATTGGCGATCCCGGTCGGGTTATTCGGACTCGCCACAAACAGCAGACGCGTCCGCTCCGTCACCGCCGCCCGCATCGCCGACAAATCGTGCCCAAAGTCCCGCATCGACACCTCGACGGGAGTCGCGCCGAAAAGTTTCGTGACCAGCTTATAAACGATAAAAGCCTGCGCCCCCATCACAACTTCAAGCCCCGGACGCAAAAAAGCGTGCCCCAGCAGCTCAATGATTTCATTCGAGCCGTTGCCCACGATGATCGCTTCCTCTGCGATCCCACGCTCCTCCGCTATTGCCTTGCGCAGCTCTGTGCATGCCCCGTCCGGATAAAGGTGCGCCGTCTGTAGCGCTGCCTGCGCCGCCGCTACCGCCGTCGGCGAGGGACCGAAAGGGTTTTCGTTGGAGGCCAGTTTCGCAATCCGGGCAGAAACCAGTCCAAACTCCCGAGCGACAGCCTCAATAGGTTTCCCCGGTTCGTAGACCGGTTGTTCATGCACTCCTGCATTCGCAAGTTCAGCGTATTTCATTGATAATACTGCCGAACTTGTCTCCCCTGTCCCCGATTGCAACAAAAACCGAAGTTTAACTGGCCATGAAAATTCTACTCACCGGAGCGTCCGGATTTCTCGGTCACGCCTACGCCCAAGCTGCACTGCGCCGAGGACACAGCGTAACCGCTCTCTACAATAAAAACAAACCCGCGCTGGACGGCTTCGACCGCACCATCCAGCTCGACGCCGGGCTACCGGAAACCCTCACCGGCATCTGCCTCGATCTCTGGCCCGATGCTATCGTCAACTGCGCCGCTCTCTCAAACCCGGCCACCGTCGACGCCGAACCAAAAAAGGCCGAAAAGGTCAACGTCGCCCTCCCCCGCCTGCTCGCCCAGCTCGCCACCCACCTCGGCGCCCGCCTGATCCATGTCTCGACCGATATGGTCTTCGACGGGCGGTCCGACACGCCTTATCGCTCAACCGACATGCCCGCACCGACCAACCTCTACGGCCAAACAAAGCTCATGGCCGAACGTGAGGTGCTCGAGCACAACCCCGAAGATCCCGTCGTCCTCCGCCTCCCCATTTTGATGGGTAACAGCCCCGGCGGCCGGCGCAGCGTTCACGAAAAACTGCTCCAAACCATCCAGGCAGGCCAGAAGCCGAAACTCTACTGCGATGAAATACGCCAGCCCTGCTCCGTTTCCAACGCCGCCGAGGTCATGCTCGAATTGACCGAGCGCCGCGACCTCCACGGCATCTTTCACTGGGCCGGCGAAGACACCCTCAGCCGCTTCGAAATGGGCCAGCGCATCCTCAAACATTTCGACCTGCCGCTCGAC
>JAAAPI010000208.1 GCA_009908325.1 Verrucomicrobiota bacterium
GTTTCATGCGCTGCCGTGGGAAGCGTCGCCGCCCCACAACCAATTCAATATCTAGTTGAAGATCGGCAATCATGTGCATCTCACAGCTTGCCGCCCAAATGCGACGACTCGCGCGGCTCGATCCGGTAGCCCGTATCTCGCATCTCCTATCACGCATCTCGATTCCCCCATCACGAATCACGCATCACACATTCATGATCACCATCAATCAAATCTCTCATAACTTTGGCAAAAAGGTTCTCTTCAACGGAATCAACTGCGTCATCAACGGGCATGATCGGATCGCCTTGATCGGATCCAACGGTTCAGGAAAAACGACGCTTTTGCGCATGCTCATGGGCGAGCTTGAGCCGGACGAGGGCTCGATCGACAAAGCGGACTACGTGAGCGTCGGCTACCTTCCACAAGACGGCATAGAAGTCTCGGGAAAGACCTTATTTGCTGAAGCGGAGACCGCTTTCGGCGATGTCCTCCAACTGCAGAGTAAATTGGAGAAGGCCGAAGAAGACATGCTGGAGATGGATACCTCCACGGACGAGTATTACGACCTGATCGACCTGATGGGTGAATGGGAACAACGGCTGGAGGAGCACGAACCCGCCAAGATGAAATCCCGCATTGAACGGATCCTTCTCGGCATGGGTTTCCAGGCGGACGACTTCGAACGGGACACCGGCGAGTTTTCCGGTGGCTGGCAAATGCGTATCGCCATGGCCAAACTTCTTCTGCAGAGCCCCTCCCTGCTCATTCTGGACGAGCCGACCAATCACCTTGACATCGTCTCCCAGCACTGGGTCGAGCAATACCTGAAACACTACCAGGGTGCTCTCATCGTGATCTCGCACGACCGGGCGTTTCTCGATGAGGTGACCAACCGCACGCTCGAGCTGAAACTGGGTAATTTAACAAGTTTCAAGGGGAACTATTCCTACTACGTAAAGGAAAGTGAGAAACGCCTCGAAACCCTGCGCAAGGCTTACGCCAATCAGCAAAAGGAGATCAAGGAGACGAAGGCCTGGATCAACCGCTTTCGTTCCAACGTAAAGAAAGCAGCCATGGTGCAGAGTCGGATCAAGGCTCTCGAAAAGATGGAGCTTATCACCCTCCCGCGGGAAGAAAAGAAGATGTTCTTCCGCTTCCCGAAATCACCTCCAGCCAGCGCTAAAGTGATCACAATTAAAGACCTGCACAAGGCCTACGGGGATAATGTGATTTTTGACGGGCTCAACCTACGCATCGACAAAGGCGACCGCATCGCAGTCGTGGGTGTAAACGGTGCCGGCAAGTCCACCCTCGCCCGCATCATGGCCGGCATCGAACCCTATCAAAGCGGCGAGGTCGAAAAAGGGCTGAACACCGTGCTGGCCTACTTTGCCCAGTCGCAAGCCGACGAGCTCGACCCGGAAAACACGGTCTTGGAGGAGGTCGAAAAAGCCGCAATCGGCAACGACGATGCCAATCCCCGGGCGGCGCTTGGCGCGCTTCTCTTTTCCGGTGATGAAGCCCTGAAAAAGACATCGGTTCTCTCCGGTGGTGAGAAAAACCGAGTCGCCCTCGCCAAAATGCTGATGCATCCGGCCAATTGCATGATTCTCGACGAACCGACCAACCACCTCGACATTAAGTCAAAGGAGGTGCTCCAGGAAGCGATCAACCTTTACGAAGGCACCGTCATTCTGGTCAGTCACGACCGCGCGTTTCTCGACGGTGTGGTCAACAAGGTCCTCGAGGTCTCCCCCGGCAGCACCCGCATGCTCACCTGCAATGTAAGTGAATACATCGAACGACTCGAAGCCGAAATGGCCGAAAAGATGAGCTAGGCCTCCGAATCCGCATATTCCCCGAGCTTGCGGAATTTCTTGTAGCGGTCTTCCAATAGCTTCTTCGTGGATTTTTTGCTGAGTTTGGCGAGCGAGTCATCAATCGCTTCCTTCAGGTGCTTTGCAGCCAGTTCGTAGTCCCGGTGTGCTCCACCAATTGGTTCACTGATCACGCGGTCCACCACGCCAAACTTCTTCAGATGTTCCGGGCTGAACTTGAGCGCATCCGCCGCCTGCGGGGCCGCCGCCCGATCCTTCCAGAGAATGGCCGCGCAGCCCTCCGGCGAAATGACGGAGTAGTATCCGTTTTCCAAAATCATCACTTCATCCCCCACCGCCATGCCAAGCGCGCCACCGCTGCCGCCTTCACCGATGACGATCGTCACGATGGGCACCTTGATCGTGCTCATGTCGCGAATGTTGACGGCGATTGCTTCGGCCACATGCCGCTCCTCCGCACCGATCCCGGGATAGGCACCCGGGGTATCGATTAAAGTAATGATCGGCATGCCGAATTTTTCCGCCATTTCCATGAGGCGCAGCGCTTTGCGATAGCCCTCCGGATGGGGACAGCCAAAATTGCGCTTCAAATTTTCGCGTGTGTTTCGCCCTTTCTGCTGACCGATGACCATAACAGGCTGGCCATCGAGGAAGGCAGGGCCACCGACGATGGCGGCATCTTCGCGAAAACGGCGGTCGCCGTGTAGCTCCTCGAAATCCGTAAAAATCATCCCGATGTAGTCGAGGGAAAAGGGGCGCTTGGGGTGCCGCGAAAGCTGAACTCGCTGCCATGGACTCAAATTCGTGTAGATCGCCAGCTTGGTTTGCTCAATCTTCGACTCGATCGTCTTTATCTCGCTGCTGACATCGACCTTCGACTCTTCAGACACTTGTGTCAGCGTAATCAGCTGTTTTTCCAGATCGCGCAGCGGCTTTTCAAATTCTAACGTGTAGGTCAGGTCTTCCATGTTGGACGCGATTTAGAGCTGAATATAGAGGGGTGTCAATGCCGTGGGCGACGGCCGGGCGTCCCTTCTTCCAGCATCCGTTTTTCTTTGGAGACCGTAGGGGCTTCACTTGTGCAGACCGCAGAGTCGTTGGCCCTCAATTGTCGTAGGATTTGACTGGGAAGATCGGAAGCGATCAAGGTAGATCCAGACCTCAAAAGCGAGAAAACACAAAATTCATGGTGGCGCCTGGGATTTGAGCACCTCTCCGGGCAAGACGCGGTCTTCACAAGTGAAGCCCGTACGTAAGAACCTGCGCTCGAAAAAACGAAACGCGGTCTTCACAAGTGAAGCCCCTACGTAAGAACCTGCGCTCGAAAAGCGGGCCTAAAATTCATCCTTTTCCGGCGGTGACTTGAGCTCACTTTTCCAGCCGAGCATTCGGGCCTGTGCACCGAAGTGCTCGGCCTTCTCCTTATCGCCCCGTTCGACCCAGACACGAGAGAGGCTGATATTGATGTGGATGTCGTCCGGGCGGAGCGCATGGGCACGCTCTCCGGCGGCGAGCGCCGCATCGTAGTTTCCTTCGGCAAAGTGAATCTCGGTCAAAGCGTGCCACACGGCAAAAGATTCCGGGTGCGCCCCTCCCAGTGCCGTCAGTTTTTCCAGCGCGGAAGCACTCTCTCCCAGCGTGAAGTCGAGGGTGGCTTCATCGATTTGATCTTGTAGCGAACTTGGGTCCATAGTCGATTTGTATTGCTCTGGCAGCCTACCTGCCTTGATTCATACCGAAGAGATACATGCCCTATGCCAGACCCGCAAATCGAAAAACTTCTTATTCTCCAAGATCGTGATATCACGCTGCAGCAGCTGGAAAAGGAGTTACTCCGTGTCCCCCGCGAGCGTGGCTTGATCGAGAACGAGATCGCCACCGAAAAAGCCAACATCGAAGCGGCACACCAAATAATCAAAGATCTGGAAGTCGAGCGGCACGAGGTGGATACCGAGGTTAAATCCAAAGAGGCTGCCAATTCCCGCTTCCGCACGCAGCAATTGGAGGTGAAGAAAAACGATGAGTATCAAGCATTGACCCAGCAGATCGAACAAAACGAGGCGGCAATCCTCAAGCTGGAAGAGCAAGAGATCGAGTTGATGCTCCAGATCGATGAGCGCCGCACGGAATACGAGACCGAAAAGGCGAAAATCGAGGCGCTGATCGAAGAGCGCAACGAAGCCCTTGCCCGGCTCGCTGAAACTGAGAAAAACCTCCGGCAACAAGCCGACGAAGCCCAGGCGAAACTCGACAAAGCCCGGGCTGACGCTGATGAGGAATATCTAGGGCACTACGACCGGATAAAAAAGATGGTTAAACGGGCGCCCTACCTCGTAGCGCTGACCGAGCAGCGATGCGGCGGCTGCCACCTGCGTGTCTCCAACGAGGTGGCTGGTTCGGTCCGTGTCACCGAAGCCCCTTCCTTTTGCGACCAGTGCTCGCGCATGGTCTACGCCTAGTCTGCGGCGCTAGAGCGCTAGCTTCGGTTCTGTGAAAGCTGTTTGATCAGGTAGTCGACCCCGCGCTTCACGCTGCCATCCTGCTCCATCATGTTCTCGACCTGCTTGCAGGCGTGGATCACCGTGCCGTGATCCCGCCCGCCAAAGGCATCGCCGATGGACTTGAGCGGATCACCCGTCAGCGTGCGGCAAATATACATAGCCACCTGGCGCGGGAGGACGATCGCGCTGGTCCGCCGCCGACCGACCAACTCGCTGTAGCGTATTTTATAGTAGTCGGAAACCCTTTTCTGTATCTGATCAACCGTCACCTTGCTTGCCGCCTCTTCGTGGAGCAGGTCGCTGAGAAGACGCTCGACGGCGTTTAAGTCGAGCTTGCGGTCAATCAGGTTGTCATAGCCTGCAATGCGGGTCAGCGCACCCTCCATGCGGCGGACGTTGCGCGAGACGCGCTCAGCTAAAAAACCCATAATCTCGTCGTCGAGATCGATCTTCATGGCCGCCGCCTTGTTGCGCAGGATGGCGACGCGGGTTTCGTAATCGGGTGCCTGAATATCCGTGACGAGCCCCCACTGGAAGCGGGAGATGAGCCGGTTCTCCAAGCGTTCGATTTCGTTGGCCGGACGATCGCTGGCCAGAAAAATCTGGCGACCGGACTCGAAGAGGTCGTTAAAGGTGTGGAAGAACTCTTCCTGCGTGCTTTCCTTTCCGGAGAGGAAGTGGATGTCGTCAACCAGCAGGGCGTCCACGTTGCGGTAATACTGGCGAAACTTGGTCAGCTTGTTTTCACGGATCGCGTGAATGAATTCATTGGTGAATTTCTCGGTGGAAACATAGGCGATCCGGGCATTCGGATTGTTGGCCAGCATCTGGTGGGCCACCGCATGCATGAGATGTGTCTTGCCCAGCCCGGTCTCACCAAAAACAAAGAGCGGATTGTAAGCGCGACCGGGCGCATTGGCCACGGCGATCGACGCAGCGTGCGCCAGTTGGCATCCCGATCCGACGACAAAATTATCGAAGGTATTTCCGGGGTTGATCAATGTTCGATGCGTCGGCACCTGTTTGGGGATCGTCGCGGCCGCCGAGCGGTCAGCGCGTGAATCCTGCCCGGCAATCGAGCCTGCCGAGCGTTTATCCGCAACACCCCCGGAACCACCCGCAGAACGATTGCTCCCTCCATGATCGGTCGCATTTCCTTGACCACCCGTCGCATCGTGGACTTTGGGCGCTGCGGTCTCAATAACCACCTGCACGGCAGTCCCGGCAAAACTTCGCGCTTGCTGCGCGATGATGTCGAGAAAGTTATTTTCAATCCAAATCGCATTAAATTCGCTCTTCGCTTCGATAACGATTTTCGAATCAGTTTCCAACGTGCACACCAGTTCGCTAAACCACATCTCGTAGACATCGTCAGGAAAGAGGTTTTTCAGTTCGGAGATGATGCTTTGCCAAAGTGGATTGGCGCTAGTGGTGGTCGACATGGAGCGGAAAAGTAAGGTCGTTTGAGAGTTTATTCACAGTCCAGTTAGCGCGTTTGTTGCACTGCGGATACATTGCTGGACTGTGTAAAAAGGATTCAGGGTGTTTCAGAAGTTTAACGAAGAGGAGACAAATAATCTTTATGTTCTTTTTTCTATCTCATTGTTTTACAATGGTTTAGCTTATTAAAGGTATTTTAAATCGGATTCAAAATTTTACAAGTTGTTGAAAATTAGGGGCTAAATAGCGCGTCACGCCGTTGCGTAAAGAGGAGAATCGACGACAAACTCTTATTGGCAAGGCCAAGTTCTGCACAAGACAAGTTATTCACACCCGGTTCTCGATAACTTTTTTGGTTTTTTACGGCGTTTGTTACGCGCTTGTGACAGTTCCGTTAATCGCTGGAAAGGGGGTATTTCCGGAACCGGAAAAGAAAGACTAACGCTTACCAAAGAAACCAATTTCGGATGACTCAGGTTTTTGGCACAAGAAAAAAAACTTCGATTTCACCCGGACCTACTTGGACATGTGGGCAATCAAGCGCTCATTGAATTCCGCAGCCGAATCGTGGCCGATTTTTGAGAGCGCCTGTACCATAGCGGCTACTTCCGTGAGTCGTGCCATGTCACGGCCCGGACGCACGGGTATCTCCATAATCGGCACCTGCAGACCAAGAATCTCCATATATTGCTCTTCCAAGCCGGTCCGCTCCTCATGCATGCCCTGCGACCAGTTCAAGAAATTGATAATCAGATCAATGCGCTTTTCGATACGAACTGAGCGCACGCCAAACAATTCGGCCACATTGATGATACCCAGACCCCGGCACTCCATATAGCCGCGACTCAGCTCCGACGAGGCGCCGAGGAGTTCGCGCTCACTCACCCGTTTGATATAAGTTAAGTCGTCAGCGACGAGGCTGTGTCCCCGCTCGATCAGCGCCAACGCACACTCGCTTTTACCAACCCCACTCTCGCCACAAATCAACGTTCCGATCCCCTGTATATCCAGTAATGTGCCGTGCAGGTGGGTCCGCGGAGCAAATTTATCTTCCAGTAGCAGCGTGGCTTCCGTGGTGAATGTTTTCGATTTAATCGGCGAACGGATCAGCGGCGTCTTGTATTGGTCTGCCAGGAAGCAGAGTTGCTTCGTTGGTGCGAGGTTTCGCGAAATAATCAGACACGGCACCTTGCGTTTTAGAATTTCCACCATAATCGCGATCTGCTCATCGCCGCTTTTTTCACGGAGGAAGGCCATCTCTCCCGCTCCGAGAAGCTGAATCCGCTTAGCGGCAAAAGCTTTAAAAAAGCCGACCATGGCCAGGGCCGGGCGGTTTAAACTGCGCTCGCGGATCATGTTGTCCAAACCGGCCTGCCCTGCAACCAATTCCATTTCCAAGGGCTCTTTGAAGGATTCGAAGAAGTCTCTCACGGAGACCGCCTCGACGAACTTAGTGCTGTTTCGCTGAATCACGGGTATGCTTTTTCTCGGGGTTACATGTTAAAGTCCTGGCCGAGGTAAAACTCACGGCTCTTCGGATCGTTGATCAAGAAATCGCTGCTGCCTTCGCTCAGAATCGACCCCTCGTGCAGTAAGTAGGCACGGTCGACGATCGCCAGGGTCTCCCGGACATTATGGTCGGTAATCAGGATGCCGATGCCCCGCTCCTTCAGTTTTACAATAATCTTCTGCACCTCACTCACACTGATGGGATCGACCCCACTGAACGGTTCGTCCATGAGGAGAAACTTCGGCTTGGTCACCAAAGCACGGGAAATCTCCAGGCGCCGCCGCTCACCGCCGCTCAGCGTGTAGGCCTTCTGCGAAGCAAGGTGCGTCAAACCGAGCTCCTCCAGGTGCGCCTCAATGCTGGTCTGACGCTGGGCCTTCGTCCAGGGCATGGTCTCAGCGATGGCACGGATATTTTGCTCGACCGTCATCTTTCGAAAAACGGAGGCTTCCTGCGGCAGATAGCCGATACCACAGCGTGCCCGTCGATGCATCGGGAGCTTGGTCAAGTCATCATCATTGAGAAATACCTTACCCTTGGTCGCCGGGACGAGGCCAACGACCATATAGAATGTCGTGGTCTTACCCGCCCCGTTCGGCCCAAGCAAACCGACAATTTCCCCTGCATCCACATGAATATCGACCTGGTTCACGACACGGCGTTTGCCATATTCCTTTATCAGGCCGCGAGTCGCAATCTGGGGAGTCGGTTCAGTTTCAGCCATAGTCTCCCGCGAGAATGCAATCAGGCCCCACCTGAATGCAATCCCGTAGTTACCCGACCGATTGAATTGGGTGCAATTAAGGATGCAGGGCAGCTACCTAAAGGAAGCTGCATACGTATGTCCGCTCCTTTAGGTGCGGAACAAGCTAAGACAAAACCGACGGATGGATTTTGCCCCCTAATTAAAATTGCACCCGATTGAATTCGAATCAAGTGATCTGGTGGCCCTTCGTGCCCGCGTCCACGCCCACCATGTAAAGGATGCTCGCAGACACAGCATTCCAAAAAAAAGCGCCCTCTTTCGAAAGCGCTGGGAAGCTGGTTTGCCCGCTTGTTCTAGTAGCGGTAGTGCTCGGACTTGAAGGGCCCTTCGGGTTTCACACCGATGTAGGCCGCTTGTTTTTCGCTGAGCTTGGTCAGCTTACAGCCGATTTTTTCAAGGTGTAGGCGGGCGACTTCTTCGTCGATGTGCTTGGGCAGAATATAGACGCCGGGCGAGTATTTTTCCACCTGCTTCCACAGCTCGATCTGGGCCAGCGCCTGATTGGTAAAGCTGTTCGACATGACGAATGATGGGTGCCCGGTCGCACAACCGAGGTTGACCAGACGCCCTTTCGCGAGGAGGTAGACGCTGTGCCCATCCGGGAAGGTATATTTGTCGACAGCACCCTCGTTGTCCGGCTTGATCGATTCCACATCGACCCCCGGCATATCGTTGAGTGCGTCGATGCCGATTTCGTTATCGAAGTGCCCAATGTTACAAACGATGGCCTGGTCCTTCATCTTCGCAATGTGTTCTGCGGTGATGATGCCATAATTGCCGGTTGTCGTCACATAGATATCCCCCCAACCCAGCGTATCTTCCACTGTCAGGACGCGATGCCCTTCCATGGCGGCCTGAAGCGCACAAATCGGGTCGACTTCGGTCACCACGACCTGCGCGCCCATGCCTTTGAGCGCAGCGGCGCAGCCCTTGCCCACATCGCCGTAGCCGCAGACCACGCCGACCTTGCCGGAGATCATAACGTCTGTCGCACGCTTGATCCCGTCGATGAGGGACTCGCGGCAACCGTAAAGATTGTCGAATTTCGATTTGGTCACCGAGTCGTTCACATTGATGGCAGGCACGAGGAGCTTGCCCGCGTTGTGCATTTCATAGAGGCGGTGCACGCCGGTGGTGGTTTCCTCGGAGACACCACACCAATCCTTGACGACCTTGTGCCAGTGGTCCGGCTTCTCGGCTTTGATCTTTTTGAGCAAGCGCTTGATCACTTCTTCTTCGAGACTACCGGACTCGGAGTCGACCCATTCGCTGCCGTCCTCCAATTCGTAGCCCTTGTGAATGAGCAGCGTGGCGTCGCCACCATCATCGACGATGAGCTGGGGCCCGGTGCCATCCGGCCAGGTCAGGGCCTGCTCGGTGCACCACCAGTATTCTTCGAGCGTTTCGCCCTTCCAGGCAAAGACAGGAACTCCCAGATTTTTCGCAACGTAGGCGGCGGCGTGATCCTGCGTCGAATAAATGTTGCAGGAGCACCAGCGCACGTCAGCACCCAGCTCCTTGAGCGTCTCGATGAGGACCGCCGTTTGGATGGTCATGTGCAGCGAGCCCATGACCCGCACGCCCTTGAGCGGCTGCTCAGCGGCGTATTTTTCACGCGTGGCCATGAGGCCAGGCATTTCAAATTGGGCAATTTCGACTTCCTTGCGGCCGAAGTCTGCGAGATTAATGTCCTTCACCTTATAATCGGCGCCGGTCTTGGTTAGTGTATCTGTGCTCATAAGTTTAGAGTGCTGCTTTCAATTCGTCGGCTTTGGCGGTCGATTCCCAGGGTAGGCCTTCTTTGGCAAAGTGCCCGTAGTGAGTCGATTCGCGGTAGATCGGGCGCAGCAGATCGAGCTGGCGAACAATATCGGCTGGCTTGAAGCTGAATACTTCCTGCGCGACTTCAGCGATCTTTGCGTCATCCACCCGACCTGTGCCAAAGGTCTCAATGTGAATACTCGTCGGATACGGGTGCCCGATGGCATAAGCGACTTCCAGCTCGCAAGCATCGGCAAGGCCGGCGGCGACGATGTTTTT
>JAAAPI010000139.1 GCA_009908325.1 Verrucomicrobiota bacterium
TGGAGGCGACCCGCGCTGGGTCTATGGCACCCCGCCCAAGGGGAATGCCAACTACGCCTGGCTCCAGCACATGCTTTACCATCTCTCGCCGACCGGCTCAATGGCGTTGCTGCTGGCCAACGGCTCCATGTCGTCCAACACCAACGGCGAGGGTGACATCCGCAAGGCCCTGGTCGAGGCTGATCTGGTCGAGTGCATCGTGGCGCTGCCGGGCCAGCTCTTTACCAACACGCAGATTCCCGCCTGCATCTGGTTTTTGACCAAGAGCAAGAAAGCGCGGCAGGTGAGTGAAGCCTTCTACCGGGATCGCCGGGGCGAAACGCTCTTCATCGACGCCCGCAAGCTCGGCTATATGAAAGACCGTGTCCTGCGTGATTTTACCGAAGAGGACAGCGAGGCGATCATCCGTGCTTTTCACAAATGGCGCTGGGATGAATCCGCCTTTCGCGAAAACGGCACACGGAAAGGCCACACCCTGCCGTCAATTGAGCCCGGCGACCTTTACGCAGACCAGCCGGGCTTCTGTTTTTCCGCCAAACTGGCCGACATGGAGAAGGCCGACTTCGTGCTCACCCCCGGCCGCTATGTTGGCGCGGCGGATGTGGAAGACGACGGCGAACCCTTTGCCGATAAGATGGCTCGCTTGCGCGAGCAGTTGGATGCTCAGTTCATAGAAAGCTCGGAACTGGAAATGAAAATCAAGGCCAACTTGGAGGGGCTGGGGTTATGAGTGGGCTACTTCCGCTGGGCGAAGTGTGTCGCAATGCTAGCCGTGCTTTTGATCTCAAGAAACCTGAGGCGATTTTCATCAATACGGGTGATGTTCTTAATGGAGACTTCTTGCATTCCGATTATTCGGAAACTCGCAGTATGCCTGGACAGGCTAAGAAAGCGATTCTGAAAGATGATATCCTTTATAGCGAAATTAGACCGGGCAATGGACGCTTTGCTTATGTTAATTTTGATGCACCAGACCACGTGGTATCGACGAAATTCATGGTGATCGAAGCATTCGACAGGATACTCCCCAAATACCTTTACTTGATCCTGACATCCGCATCCGTTCAGAATGAATTTAAATTGATCGCAGAGTCTCGGTCTGGAACTTTTCCTCAAATCACTTTCGATGCAATTGCTCACGTGCCAATTCCAGTTCCAGAAATAGAAGAGCAAGAGCGAATCATTGACTCGTATTTTGGAATCCACGACAAAATCGCCCTCAACCGAAAGCTCAACGAGACACTGGAGGAAATGGCGCGGGCCTTGTTTCAGTCGTGGTTCGTGGATTTTGATCCGGTGAAGGCAAAGCTGGCTGCAGTGCGAAACGGGAGCGACCCGGAACGTGCTTGCATGGCCGCGCTCTCCGGCAAGCTCCGCATCGCTCCCGGTAAGCCAAAGTCCGACACGCTGGCGGCGCAATTGCCCACGGCGGAAGAGCTGGACACTGCCATCGCCGCACTCGATACGCTCTCCCCCGCTCAACTGGAAAAGCTTGCCCAAACCGCTGCGCACTTTCCCGCTGATTTTGAGGACAGCGAACTCGGGCTGGTTCCGGAGGGGTGGAAAGCCAGCGAAATTGGTAATGAGGTAAGCATCTACGGCGGTGCCACACCTAGCACAAAAGAAGAAAAATTTTGGGATGGGGATTATGCGTGGGCTACACCAAAAGACCTATCAGGGATTCCATCGAAAGTTCTAATTTCAACACAGCGGCGAATAACTGACCAAGGAGTTGCAAAAATTAGCTCGGGTCAATTACCAGCGGGGTCCGTGCTTATGTCTTCTCGTGCTCCTGTTGGCTATTTAGCGCTGGCTACAGCACCGATCTCTATAAATCAGGGGTTCATCGCTATGGTGTGCGACAAGAAGCTTCCCAATTCTTATGTTCTACTGTGGGCGGAAGCAGTGATGGACGAGATCAAATCCAAAGCATCGGGATCAACATTTGCAGAGATTTCAAAGAAAGCTTTTCGTCCGATTCAACTCGTCGTCCCGAATAAATCCATCTTAACTTCATTTGACCAGATTGTGACTGGATTCTATCGGGATATTACCTTAGATGAACGCCAAACCCGAACCCTCGCCGAACTGCGGGATACGCTGCTGCCTAAGCTTTTGAGCGGCGAGCTTTCGGTAGGCGAAATTCAATCAGCCGCGGAAATCGCAGAAAACCGCTGAAACCGTGAACATAAAGATCCAACTCTCTTTCTGCGCTATTTCGCATTTTCTGCGGCCAAAATCCGAGTTCCACACACACGCGGAACTGCACAACATACTCTTACCTGAACTACTAAGCGGTGGACTTAATTCATTCCAGAAATTGAAATTATGTCAGTAGCAGAAATGTTCAGCGATTTCTTAGGGAATCTTGCTATTGCTAATAGCAAGACCATTAGTAATCGCTATGGTGAACTCACCGCTGCGTTAAATAAATATTTCCGTAATACCGATTCCAAAACAGACAACAGCTTTCAAGTTGGATCGTTTGGGCGCAAGACAGGCATCAATGGTATATCAGACTTGGACATGCTTTACTTCATGCCCAAAGGCAAATGGAGCAGCTACGAAGATGGTGGGCAGTATAAGCTTCTGAAAGACGCCAAAGATGCGATTAAAGCTCGATATCCATCTACCGCCGTGAGGGTAGATCGACTCGTCGTCACCGTTACTTACACCAATTTCCATGTGGAGGTGCAGACAGTCTTTGAGCAAGATGATGGAAGCTATAAGTTTCCAGACACCAAAGGAAACGGATGCTGGAGAATCACTAAACCTCGCGAAGAAATGAATGAGCTATCCGAGGCCGATGCGAAAAGAAACTATAACCTGAAGCGTCTTTGCAAAATGGCAAGGGCATGGCGCAATAAGCACGGACAGGAAATGAGTGGACTACTAGTTGATACTCTTGCCTATAACTTTTTCAACACAACGTGCGATTACGATGATAAAAGCTATCTTTATTATGACATTCTGAGCCGCGATTTTTTCAAGTATCTATCCGAACTTCCAAAGCAGGGCGAATATGCCGCGCCAGGAAGTCGCCAGCGGGTAAAGGTTAAGAAAAATTTTCAACGTAAAGCCAAGAAAGCGTATTCATTGTGTTTGGATGCTATCCGTGCTCAGAATCAAAAAAACGTAAACGATAAATGGCGAGGTGTTTACGGCCGACCTTTCCCCCCTGCAAAACAGGAAGTCGTCGAAGCATCCATGGAGAAGAGTGCATCTTCATGGAGAAATACCGAAGAATTCATCGGAGATCGATATCCCATTGATATTCGTTATACGCTGCTAATCGACTGCGAGGTTAGGCAAGATGGATTCCAGATGCACTTCCTTCGCGAGATGCTTGCCAAGCGCATCCCACTTCTGGCAAGAAAAAGTCTCGAATTCCGGGTTAAAGAGGTTTCCGTACCTGAGCCATTTGAAATAAAGTGGAAAGTTTTAAACAGAGGTGAGATTGCCCGAAAGCGCGATTGCATCCGAGGACAGATTTGGCCTGACGGAGGGAGAAGATGTAGAACAGAAAAAACTAAATTTCGCGGTGACCATGTGGTTGAGTGTTACGCGATAAAAAACGGGGTAGTTGTAGCGAAAGATCGTATCCACGTTCCAATCAAATCTGATGATGACTAAGACAGATTTATTAAGACACATAGCCCAAACGGGATACAATATTGGCTATGGTGCCAAAAAACATTTTGCCACCTATGACATTGCGTCAAAAGCACCCGGTTGTATCAGCTTTCTAACTCTCTGCGTGGGACTTTATTTTCTTATTATCGATTTCACCGCAAAGAAATATTTCTCAGCGGCGTGTATTATCTTAGGGATTCTTGGAATGAGGATCAGCGTATGGGATCACAAAAAAGAAAATTATTCTGATGTTGGCCGAAAGCTAACTGGGCTTTTCAATCGAGCCAAGGCGCTCTATTATAGAGTAAAAGCCTCCGAGGAGGAAGATTTTTCAAAGTTTGAAGAGGAGCTTTCTTCGTTACAGGATGAATATAACGAAACCTGTTTAAGTGAACAGATGCTATTCAGTGACTGGTACGCGCACTATAAGTTTTTCTGGCAGCAACAGATCGACTGGATCGACGAACAGCTAAAATTTCGTCTGCTCAGAGATAAACTTCCGCTTAGTTTTTCCGCAAGCATTGTTCTACTGTTTGCAATGTGCATGGGTGGGTTTGTTTATCTTCTTATTTCAACGATTTTGGGAGCCTCACCGCAATGAGCATTTCCTCCTACTACCCCACCCGCGCCCTCGAACTCCTCCGAGCTGGCACCCAAAACCCAAAGGCTGAGTTCCGCGACGGCCAGGAAGCCGCGATACGCCACATTGTCGAAGGCCGGGGCCGTCTGCTCGTGGTGGAGAAAACCGGCTGGGGGAAGAGTTCGGTCTATTTCATCGCCACCAAGTTGCTTCGCGAAAACGGCATGGGGCCTGCCTTGTTGATCTCGCCGCTACTCTCTTTGATGCGCAACCAAATCGAGGCGGCCCGGCGCATGGGTGTGCGGGCGGCGACGATCCATTCCGACAACGTGGATCAGTGGAGTGACATTGAAACCCAAGCCCGCAATGGCGAAGTCGATATCCTGCTGATCTCACCGGAGCGCCTGGCCAATCCACGCTTTCAGGCGGAGGTGCTCGGCAGGATCGGTCATGCCGTCTCGCTTCTGGTCATTGACGAGGCGCATTGTATCTCGGATTGGGGGCATGACTTTCGCCCGCATTATCGGCTGATTGAGGGCATCATCCAAGGCCTGCCAAGCAATCTAAGGCTGCTCGCGACCACCGCGACGGCGAACAACCGGGTGATGGATGACTTGACTGACATCCTCGGCTCGGGGTTGACCAAGCAACGCGGCGAGCTGGGGCGTCCCTCCCTTTTTCTCCAAACCATCCGCTTGCCCAGTCAGGCCGAACGGCTGGCGTGGCTGGCCGGAGTGCTCCCCGCACTTCCCGGCAGCGGTATCATCTACACACTCACCGTCCGCGATGCGCATCGCGTGGCCGAATGGCTGCTGGAGCGAGGCATCTCAGCAGCGGCCTACACCGGTCAATCGGGCGACGCTCGCATTGGGCTTGAGCAGGCACTACTGAAGAACGAATACAAAGCACTGGTGGCAACGACTTCGCTCGGCATGGGTTTTGACAAGCCGGACCTCGCTTTTGTCATTCACTTTCAGATGCCGGGCTCAGTCGTGGCCTACTATCAGCAGGTCGGTCGTGCGGGTCGTGCGCTGGAGGCTGCCTACGGTGTGCTGCTCAGTGGCACGGAAGAGGCCAATATCAACGATTTCTTCATCGAAAGCGCGTTTCCTTCCAGGCAGGAAGTCGAACAAGTGTTGGCTGCATTGGATCGATCCGATTCCGGTTTGTCCGTGCCTGCCCTCCTAGCCCACGTCAACGCCAGCAAAGGACGCATCGAGAAGGCGCTGCAACTGCTCTCGCTGGAGAGTCCGGCTCCCGTGGTCAAGGAAGGGGCGCAGTGGATGTTGACCGCCGAGCCCCTGGGGGAGGGCTTTTGGCAGCGGGCGGAGCGACTGACTCGCCTCCGGCGTGAGGAGCAGCAACAGATGTGTGACTACGTCGCGTTGGAGTCCGGGCACATGGAATTTTTGATCCATGCGCTGGACGGTGAGGCCCAAGGATATACCCCGCCCGATTTGCCGCCACTCTCGAGCACGGTCGAGCGGAGCTTGCTCGACGCCGCTAATCAATTTCTGCGACGCACTGGCTTCCCGCTCGAAGCGCGAAAGCAGTGGCCGACAGGAGGGCTACCGCAGATGAACGTCAAAGGGAAAATCCCAGAAGACATGCAAGCAAAAGAAGGCAAGTTTCTCTGCCACTGGGGAAGCGTCGGCTGGGGTGATGATGTGCGGAAGGGCAAGTATACCGATGGAGTGTTTTCCAATTCGCTGGTCGTCGAGATGGCGCGTGTCTTTTCAGAATGGTCACCGGAACCCGCACCGGCCTGGGTCACCTGCATTCCGTCGCTGCGGCATCCGGATCTCGTTCCGGATTTCGCACGAAGGTTGGCGGCGCGCCTGGGATTGGCGTTTCACCCCGTAATCGAGCGAACGGATGATCGCCCAGAGCAGAAGGAGATGGCCAATAGCTCGAAGCAGGCACGCAATGTCGATGGTGCCCTGAGAATAACCGACTCGACCATTCCCGACGGCCCCGTTCTACTGATTGATGATATGGTGGATTCCAAATGGACGCTTACAGTCGCCGCTTATCTGCTCAAAAAAGCAGGTTCCGGTGAGGTTTTCCCCATGGCCATCGCATCCACAACCAACAGCTAGCAATGAACGAAGTCTCCGACAATACCAAAGCAATTTTGCTCCTGACGGCTCCATTGATCGTCAGTAAGCAAGCGGAGCCATCGAAGATTCTCTCGCTGAAGAGCTACAATCTTTTGGCCAGGGCTTTGCATGCCATGGGCTTCCAACCAAAAGACCTTCTTGGCGCGGAATCGCCCGAGATTTTATCGAAACTGCCCTCAAGTTTGGATGGGACGAATTTGGAGAATCTCCTCAACCGTGGCTTTCTGCTCGGCCAGGCGCTCGACGAATGGAAGCGGCGATCCATTTGGGTGGTCAGCCGGGCCGATCCTTCGTATCCAAGGCGCTTGAAATCAAAGCTGCGCGAGCAATCGCCCGCTGTGATCTACGGCTGCGGAGACAAAAATCTCCTGGAAAAAGGAGGTTTGGCTGTGGTCGGATCCCGGAAGATTTCCGAGGCCTTGAAGGATTACACTGAAAACGTCGGCGCCCTCGCAGCGGAGGCGGGCGTGCAGATCCTATCAGGAGCGGCGCGGGGGATTGATAGTTCCGCCATGGGAGGCGCCCTGAACCATGGAGGTAGCGTGATCGGCGTGATGGCAGACAGCTTGGGGCGGGCGGCATTGGCAAAATCCAACCGCGACGCCTTTCAGGAGGGCAGGCTTGTGCTCATTTCCGCCTACGATCCGTCGGCCGGATTCAACGTAGGCCATGCGATGCAGCGGAATAAGGCGATCTATGCCCTGGCGGATGCGGGCTTGGTGGTGACGTCGGATTTTAATAAAGGCGGCACCTGGGCGGGGGCCATTGAACAACTCGAGAGGCTGCATTACGCGCCTGTCTTCATTCGCAATGGCGACGAATCCGGCCAAGGCAGTCGGGCGCTACTTCAACGCGGTGGTCAAACATGGCCGGAACCGCGCACGGTGGATGAACTGTGGCTTGCGATCCAAAATGCCCGTCACGAAAGGCCAAGGTATGTGCAGCAGGTGGACTTGTTCTCCGGAGTCAATGAGCCACAGCAGGCCTATTCCGAGCGGACTGGTAGCGCAGCGGATGAAGCGACCGAGCCCCCAGAGCAAGGCTCGCAGACGCCAGCCGAACAACTCATGCAGGCGGTTACAGGCATTCTGGCGAGTCTCCTTGCAGAACCAAAAAGCGCCGAAGAAATCGCAGAGCTGCTACAAGTTTCCAAAGCGCAGGTAAACACTTGGCTGAAGCAATTGGTCGCAGATGGCCAAATAAAGAAACTGACCAAGCCAGTTCGATACACAACACACAGCCATGAATGATCGAAGCCAAAATTGCCATGCTAACTGAAGATCAACTGGAGAAACAATGCCTGGGATGGTTCATGGAGGGCGGCTGGGAGACGGCGCAAGGGCCGGAGATTTCCCCCGATAGCGACGCACCGGAACGCAGCGACTATCGCGAGACGGTGCTGCCCGGACGGTTGCTCCGCGCCCTGCAGCGGCTGAACCCGGACATCCCGGACGGCAGTCTCGAAGAAGCGGCCCAGTGGGTGCTCAAGCTCGATCATCCCGTGCTGGAACAGCGCAACCGGGCCTTCCACCGAATGCTGCTGGATGGTGTGCCGGTGGATTACCGCGTCGGAGACGAGGTGAAGCACGACCGGGCACGCTTGATCGATTTCCACGACCTGGAGACGAACGAATTTTTGGTGGTGGATCAGTTTGCCATCAAGGGGCCGAAGCATGTGCGGCGGCCCGACCTGCTAGTTTTCATCAACGGTCTGCCCCTGGCGGTGATCGAGCTGAAGAATCCGGCGGACGAGCATGCCGACATCTGGAAGGCCTATCACCAAATCCAGACCTACAAAGAAGAAATTCCCGATCTTTTTAATACGAATGCCGCATTGATTATAAGCGATGGCTTCACGGCCCGCATCGGCTCGCTGACCGCAAATGAAGAGCGATTCATGCCCTGGCGCACGATCAAGAACGAGAACGACAAGCCCATGCTGGAGCTTGAGATGGAGAAAGTGGTTCGCGGGTTCTTTGACCGGGAGCTATTTCTCGACTACCTGCGGCACTTCATCCTTTTTGAGCAGGACGGCGACGGGATCATTAAGAAGATCGCGGGCTACCATCAATTTCACGCTGTGCGCGAGGCGGTGCGGGTGACGGTGATTGCGGCGCAGGATGAAGATAACCTGGTCCTGGCTGAAGACCGGGCCGACTACGGCAAACGCGTGGTGCCCGGCTCGAGGAAGGCGGGTGTGGTCTGGCATACGCAGGGCTCGGGCAAAAGCATCTCGATGGTCTGCTATGCGGGCAAGCTGCTCCAGCAAGCGGAGATGAAGAACCCGACGATTGTGGTGGTCACCGACCGTAACGATCTCGACGGTCAGCTTTACGAAACGTTTTGTTCGGCGCAGGAGCTATTGAAGCAGACCCCAGAGCAGGCGGATAGCCGCGAAGAACTGCGCGAGAAGCTGGCTGCACGGCAGGCCGGCGGGGTCATCTTTACTACAATTCAGAAATTTGGGAAAATTTCTGAATTGCCCTCACCCCCGGCCCCTCTCCCAGAGGTAGAGGGGGGTATGGAGGGGGCTGATGGGCTTGAACCGAAAAGGCACTATCGGGGAGGATTGGAGGTTTCCGGATTGCTCAAAAAGGCCAGGGAATTGCGACGAAAGCAAACGCCTGCGGAGGACCTACTTTGGCAACTCCTGCGGAACCGTCAGCTTGCAGGCGCAAAATTAAGACGGCAGCATCAATACGGGGAGTATATTTGCGACTTCTACTGTGCCGAAGCTAATTTGGTCGTGGAATGTGATGGTGAAAGCCACAAAACCACCGAAACCCGATCTCATGATCAAAAACGAGACGCCTACTTGAGGTCTTTAGGAAATACGGTTCTCCGGTTTGAAAACCAAAAAATCATAGCCGAAACCGAAAGCGTTCTTCAGCAGATCGCAAATCATCTCCTCTCTACCCCTGAGAGAGATATTGGGGGCGAGAGCACACCCTCCTCTACCTCTGGGAGAGGGGCCGGGGGTGAGGGCGATATTGGAGGGCATGCTGTCCTCAACAGCCGCTCCAATATCGTAGTGATCTCCGACGAAGCACACCGGAGCCAATACGGACTCAAGGCGAAGCTGAATACGAAAACCGGCGAATACGTTTATGGCTTTGCCAAGCACATGCGCGACTCCATGCCGAATGCTTCGTTTATCGGGTTCACCGGGACGCCGATTTCACAGGAAGACCGGGACACGCAAGCCGTTTTCGGCGACTACGTGAGCATCTACGATATTCGGGATGCGGTCGAGGACGGGGCGACCGTGGAAATCTTCTACGAAGGCCGACTCGCCAAGCTGGACATCAACCGGGCGGAAATCGAAGCGCTCAGCGACGCGGTCGAAGTCGTCTTCGAGGACGAAGAGGATGTGGCGAAGCGGGAGCATGCCAAAGGGCAATGGGCGGCGCTGGAAAAGCTGGTCGGTGCCGAGCCCCGACTGAAGGAAATCGCAAGCGATTTAGTCAGCCACTTCGAGGCGCGGGTGTCCGTGGTCGAGGGAAAAGCCATCATCGTCTGTATGAGCCGGGACATCTGCGCCCGCCTCTACAACGCCATCGTCGCGCTCCGGCCCGATTGGCACGATGAGGACGTCGAGCGGGGGCAAATCAAAGTCGTGATGACCGGCAGC
>JAAAPI010000175.1 GCA_009908325.1 Verrucomicrobiota bacterium
GCCGTGAAGGAGAGAAGCTACACGAAGCGCTGCACTCCCCAAGTGAAGCGGTCGAGGCCACCCCGCACGAAAAGATTCACCAGATCAAAGTGTCGCGGCAGAGCGCCGATCAGGCCAGAGCATTTCTCCGCTCTCTGGATGAGGCCGCCGAGCGGATTTCCGCTGCCGACCCGTCGACGGCTAGAGATATCCTATTCCAGCTTGCCACGACCGATTGAATTTGTGGGGTTGCCGATGACGGCAGTTCCCCATAAATCCTCCCTCTTTTCTCAGCATCGGGCCGAAAACTATTCGAAGCCAAAAAAATGTTCGCCCGCTTCAAATCCCTCTAAAAGCTTATGAATATCATGCAAATCGTCGGGCGGACGCGCCCTCTCTTTTCAGATGACGTCGCCGCAAGGGAGGTCGAACTGCGTGCCGCGATCAAGGATGCCCGAATTTTGGTGATTGGGGGAGCCGGGACGATCGGGCAAGCCGTCACGCGGGAGTTCTTCAAGCGCGATCCGCAGGCGCTGCACGTGGTGGACATCAGTGAGAATAACATGGTCGAATTGGTCCGGGATATTCGCAGTACACTGGGTTATGGAACCGGCGACTTTCAGACCATACCGCTGGATGTGAACAGCCGCTACTTCGATGCTTTCATTGAGTCGCAGGCACCGTATGACTATGTTTGTAATCTTTCGGCGCTCAAGCACGTGCGCAGCGAAAAAGATCCCTACACGCTGCTGCGTATGCTGGAGGTCAATGTGTTCAACACCGTAAAGACGGCGCGGATGGCGGCGGCTCAGGGCGCCCGGAAATATTTTGCGGTCTCGACCGATAAGGCCGCCAACCCTGTCAACCTCATGGGGGGGTCGAAGCGGATCATGGAAAAGTTTCTCCACCGGGAGTCCGGGCGGGTGGCTGTCTCCATGGCACGTTTCGCCAATGTGGCCTTCAGCGATGGCAGCTTGCTTCATGGCTTTACCCAGCGGATGCTGAAACGGCAGCCGCTTTCCGCCCCAAACGACGTGCGACGGTATTTTGTGACGCCCCAGGAATCGGGCGAACTGTGCATGATGTCGACGATCTTCGGTGAGAATCTGGACATCTTTTTTCCGTTTCAGGACGTGGAGCTGGAGCTCACAAAATTCTCCGACATCGCGGTCCGGTTTTTGGAAAGCCACGGTTACGAACCAATCGTGTGCGAAACCGAAGATGAAGCCCGCGCACTCGCGCCCGAGTCGATTCCCCGGGGGCAGTGGCCCGTTTATTTTTTTGGAAGCGATACAACGGGCGAGAAAGCCTTTGAAGAGTTCTTTATGGGGGATGAGCGTCTGGACCTGGAACAATTTTCCGGTATCGGTGTGATTAAGAACACACCTGCCTACGACGACGCGGCATTGAACCGGTTTGAACAGGCGATCGAGGATATCCGATCCTCGCAAGGACCCTGGTCGAAAAAAGCGATCGTGAATCTTTACCTGATGCTGCTCCCGGAGCTCAGTCATGAAGAGAAGGGGAAGTATCTGGACGCGAGGATGTAGGTGGTTGGGTTGTTGAGTGGTTGGGTTGTTGAGTGGTTGGGTTGTTGAGGGGTTGAGTGGTTGGGTGGGTGAGTGGTTGAGGGGTTGAGTGGTTGAGTTGTTGAGGAGTTGAGTGGTTGAGTATGGCTGAGAGAAAATCGAGTTTTGAAAGTTTGGAGTGCTGGAAGGCTGGGAGAGAGTTGAAGCTATTTATTCGTCGTGAAATTCGCCCTTCGTTGCCCAATGACGAACGCTATGATCTTGCTGATCAAATGAGACGGGCAGCTCGCTCGATTACGGCGAATATTGCGGAAGGTTATGGTCGGTATCATTATTTGGATGAAGCCAAATTTCTAAGTAACGCGCGGGGATCGGCGCATGAAGTGCTCGACCATTTGATCGAGGCTTTCGACGAAGGCTACATCGGCGAGACTCAACTAATCGATGGCAGAGCGCAAATCGACGAATTGCTCCGCCTGACAAACGGCTACAGAGCCTACGTGCTGAAAAGAGCTAGCGAGGGGAAGTAGTGGATTTGTTGAGGGGTTGAGTGGTTGAGTGGATGAGTGGTTGAGTGGGTGAGTAGTTGAGTGGTTGAGGGGGTGAGTGGGTGAGGGGGTGGATGAGGGGTTGAGTAGTTGAGTGGGTGAGGGGTTGAGTGGTTGAGGGGTTGAGTGGTTTTTGGGTTGAGGGATTTAGTGGGTGAGTGGTTTTGGGATTGAGAGGCCCTGTTATCTAGGGTTTTGATTACCCCCCCACTCAACCACCTCCCACTCAACCACTCAACTTCCAGCCCCTCCCACTCAACAACTCCCCCGCTCAACCACCCAACAAAAATGAAACGCCTCTTCGACATTGTCGCCTCCGGGCTCGCCATCCTCGCCTTTCTTCCGGTCGGAATCGTTCTGGCGCTGCTTCTCCGTTTCACCGGAGAGGGAGAAGTTTTTTATCGGCAAAATCGTGTCGGTCGCAACGGAAAGACCTTCGGTGTGCTGAAATTTGCCACGATGCTCAAGGACAGCCCGAAGATGGGCACCGGCACGATTACAACCAAGGATGATCCCAGAGTTTTGCCGATGGGGCGGTTCCTGCGTAAAACCAAGCTCAATGAAGTCCCGCAGCTATGGAACATCTTCGTCGGCGATATGAGTGTGGTGGGCCCCAGACCGCTGACTAAGGAAACGCGAGATTATATTCCCGTGGAGATTTTAAACGAAATTCAGGATGTACAACCCGGGCTGACTGGTATCGGCTCAATCGTCTTCCGGGACGAGGAGAACATCATCCACGAAAGCGGCGAAGACTACCATACCTTTTATAAGCGTGAGATCGCTCCCTTTAAGGGGGAAGTGGAACTGTGGTATAAACGAAACAAATCCTTCCTAATGGACATAAAGATTATTTTCGTGACAGCGTTGGTGGTGCTGTTTTCCGGGCACCGGGCAATCAACCGGTGGTTTCCTGACCTGCCAGCACATCCGATTTTTAATCCGCATGACTAGCTGATCACTCTGATTCAATTGTTCCAATATGAAAAAACCTCTCAATTGAAGAGGTTTTTTTGTTGTGATTTTGTAATATAGCTGTAAATCTTCTCACTATTAAAAAGGAATTACAGGTAAATAGGTGGTTAGAACATTTTCTCCCTCGCCTGGAGGAGCGTGGCTTGGTGATGTTGACGGGTGCGCGCCAAACCGGAAAAACGACCTTGGTGCGGGCTTTGTATACGGGCTTGCCGTATTTTAATCTGGATGCGATTGAGTATCGCGAGCAATTGGCAGCGGTCAGTTCCTTCGAGTGGTCTGATACGGTGGGGGCTGCCGTTTTGGATGAGGTACAAAAAGAACCTGCCTTGCTCGATAAGGTGAAGTTTGCCTATGATGCGGGGGAGTTGGGATTTTCCGCACTATTGGGATCAGCACAGATTCTGTTGCTGAAGCGTGTCAAAGAATCGCTGGCGGGACGGGTGTTCGTCTATGAGTTGTTCCCGCTGATGCTGTCGGAGTTGGCGGCTGGCACGACTCCATTAAAAGTGCCGTTGCTTGGGCGTTTGCTGGCGGATCGATTGCCATTGGAAGTGCTGCAAGCGGAACCAAAGGTTTTTTTGGGGCGTGCCGACGATGATTTGCGCCGGGCGGAGCAGCATCTGCTGGAGTGGGGCGGGATGCCCGGCTTACTCGCGCTGGAGGTGTCGCGCAGACCACAGTGGCTGAAGTCTTATGAGGCGACTTATCTGCAGCGGGACTTGGGGGATTTGGCCCGTTTGGACGATTTGAAGCCGTTTCGCCGATTTCAGCAGTTGGCCGCTCTGCGCTCCGGGCAGATGCTTTCTTTCTCGGAATTGGGGCGCGATGCCGGTATAGCGGTTGAAACTGCACGTCGTTATTTGGAGTATTTGCGTCTATCCTATCAGGCATTTCTACTACAGCCCTTTTCGGAAAATTTGACCAGTCAGGTAGTCAAAACGCCAAAGATCTTCTGGGCGGACTGCGGGCTGTTGCGTTCCTTGACGGGGCGTGATGCAAGTGCCCCCGTCGACGGCCATTTTTTTGAAAGCTACTGTGCCGCTGAAATCGTCAAGTATTTGCGCAGCTTGCAACTGAATGCGCAGGTCTTCTACTATCGAACACGTTCCGGGTTAGAGATCGATTTTCTGCTACAAACATCGAAAGGAATATTAGCTTTGGAGGTGAAAATGAGAGAGGCGGTCTCCGGGGCGGATATCCGATCGATGCGGAGAATCGAGCGCGAGTTGGGTACGCGCTGGCTGGGCGGACTGGTGCTCTACCGGGGCAGGGAAGTCTATGAAATCGAGCCGGGCTATTGGGCTGTGCCAACGTATCGCTTTTTCGGAGCGAGTTGAAATTACCCGGGAAGGTAAGTCTCCCGACTGGCTCCACGCTCCTCACATTTGAACGTTCAACATTCAACACGAAGGGTTCAACCCTCAAAGGCTTCGGCGAGGTGGGGTCGGACGTGCGGCAAACTGCGTGACGCGAAAGGAACCGCGAATGGACACAAATGGACGCTAATGTGAACCGGAAATGACTGAATTTGCTTGGCGGTCGGAACCTGGAACCGGTAAACGTTTAACCTGCCCCGCTTTTTATTACGCAAATTACAGTTATCATGGTCACTTTTAACAGCGCGGCAACGTGGAAGGCGTGGCGGAGTGCTTTGAAGACACCGACGCGGACTGCGTTTACCGGGACCTTCACTATGTCTCGGCGGATTTGCAGACGGTTGTGCGAAAGGGGGACTATCGGGTCGGCCAGTTCAAGCGGGGCTGGCATCCGCCGCATCCGTCGTTTTTTCGTGAAGCGGGCGGTCTTTTCGTTGAGTGGTCACTGCTATGAGCAAAGCAAATGTGTCTCTGAGTGACGAATCGCCGGGGGCTCCGCTACAGCGGAGTGGTCTTGACAATCCAGCTTTAATTCAGGACTTTCTTTCAGTGCTTGAAAAAAACAATTGTCACGGCTGATAGATCGTTTGCAGGTCCTGAACTCAAACCAAGTGTATTTGTTTGGCTCGCATGCGAAAGGAGCAGCACGGGAAGGCACTAGCGATATCGTGGGAATACACTTTGAGCGTAAACATGATCTTCGTTACCTGGCAGAACTCAGTGTTCATTCCAGAATCCTGGGGCATCGCGACATTTTCGACGAATTAACTCCTTATGCAGTAGAACTACGATACCCTGGTGATATTTCCGCTGTCGCAAAGAGTGACGCCGTAAATCTTTTGGAGAAGGTGCGTCTTTTCAGATATGATGTCCGCGAGCTTTTCGATTCGATTCCCTGAATCTCAATATCCAACTTGATATTTGATGCACGTTGCGGTTAGCCGTTGGTTTTCGGAGTTGATTCCCCATGCGGATGGACCAATGAATAACGTATTCTTTTTGAAAAACTGACTCAAAGATTATGGCCACAGGATTACTTTTTTCCGGACAGGGTGCGCAGACCGTGGGTATGGGGCGCTCGCTTTACGACAACTCGGCGACGGCGCGGGCGCTTTACGATGAGGCCAACGCAGTGCTGGGCTGGGACCTGAAATCGCTTTGTTTCGAGGGTCCGGAGGGGGCGCTGACGGAGACGAAGGTCTGTCAGCCGGCGCTCTACGTGCAGGGCTACGCGATCTTCCGCATTCTTCAGGAGCGGGGGCATTTGGGGGAGCTGACGGCTGCCTGTGGGCTGAGCCTGGGCGAGCTGACCGCGCTGGCGGCGGCGGGGGTGTATGACTTTGCCACGGGATTGCGGCTGGTGGCGGAGCGTGGACGGCTCATGCAACTGGCCTGCGATGCGACGAAGGGCGGGATGGCCGCCGTGATCGGGGGCACCCCGGAAGCGGTGGCGGATTTTTGCTCGGAGTTCGACATCGAAATCGCCAATTTGAACTGCCCCGGACAGATCGTGATCTCGGGGGATCATGGCAAAGTGCTCGACGCCGTGGCGGCATCCAAGGGCCGCTTCAAGCTCTGTAAGCCGCTCAATGTGGCGGGGGCCTATCACAGCCGCCTCATGGCCTCGGCGCGTGATGCCTTTGCCGAATTCATTGAAGACTTTACCTTTGAGACGCCGCAGATTGCGGTTTATACCAACGTGACGGGTGGCCGCGTGAGCGAGCCGCAGGCGATCAAGGAGGCGCTGGTTGACCAGGTGGTTTCCACGGTGCGTTTTGAGGATTGTCTGCGTAACATGGCGGCGGAGAACGGCATGGATACGTTCTATGAGTGTGGCCCGGGGAAGGTGCTCGCCGGCTTCGCCAAGCGGATTGACAAGCAACTGCCGGTCACACCGATGAGCGAATTTGACGAAATCCCTGCCTAGACCGGACGCTGTGCGCATCTATTTCATGGGGATCTGCGGCACGGCCATGGGCAATGCCGCGCTGCTGGTCAAAGCACAGGGCTACACGGTGCTGGGCTGCGATGCGGGGGTCTATCCGCCGATGTCGGAGGTGCTGGCCGATGCCGACATCGAGGTGCTGGAAGGTTTTGATGCGGCGCGGCTGGCCGCGCTCGCCCCCGACCAGGTGGTGGTGGGCAACGCCATGAGCCGGGGCAACCCGGAGGTGGAGTGGCTGCTCAACCAGTCGGGGATCCCCTTCATTTCGCTGCCGGCGCTGCTCCACAACACGGTGCTGCCGGGGCGGTGGCCCGTGGTGGTTACAGGGACGCATGGCAAGACGACCACTTCGGCACTGGCGGCCTATTTGCTCGATGTGGCGGGGGCGGACCCCGGATGGCTGATCGGGGGCGTGCCGCAGGATTTGCCTGGTGGGGCGAAGCTCGGTGGGGGCGCGCCCTTTGTCATCGAGGGGGACGAGTATGACTCGGCTTTTTTTGACAAGCGCAGCAAGTTCATCCACTACCGCCCGCAGATTGCGGTTTTGAACAATCTGGAGTTCGATCATGCGGATATTTTTCGCGACCTGGAGGATGTGCAACGGAGCTTTCGGCATTTTTTGCGCATCCTGCCCGGTTCGGGCTATGCCCTGATCAATGGCGACGATGCCAATATTGCGGCCCTCCTACCGGCCGATTGGACGCGGGTGCTGCGCGTGGGGGTTGGGCCCGGCAACGATCTGGTGATACGCGGCTTCAGGGATGCTGCCGAGGGGGCATCCTTTGAGCTGGTTTGGCGGGGGCAGCTGTGGGCGGCTGTTCGCTGGTCCATGCACGGGCTTTTCAACGCACGCAACGCGGCGCTGGCCGCGCTGGCCGCGGCGCTGGCCGATGGCCGGGATGACGACCCGACCGATTTTGATCTCGCCGCGCTGGCGGACTTTCGTGGTGTGCGGCGACGGCAGGATGTGCTCCATGCGGACGAACGCTGCGTCGTTTTGGAAGACTTCGCCCACCATCCAACGGCCGTGGCGGCGGCGATTGAAGCGCTCCGGGCAGCGTATCCAGAGCAGCGCATGACGGTCTGCTTTGAGCCGCGCAGCAATACGGCGGCAACGGCCCGCTTCCAGGCAGAATTTGAGGCCGCGCTCGGTCGGGCGGATCGGGTCTGCCTCGGTGTGGTGCACCGGGCGGAGCGGATGGCACCCGAGGAGCGGCTCGATACGAAGGCCATGGCTGCCGCGCTCAGCGCAGCGGGCTGTCCGGCAGAGGCGTTTGACGAGAATGCCGGGCTCCTCGCGCATTTGCGGGCGCAGCCAGCGAGCCGCGATGCCGATCCGTCCAGCGGCGGCGAGCTCATCGTTTTTTTCACCAACGGTTCCTTCGACGGCGTGCCGCGGGAGCTGGCGAAGCAGTTAGCTAGGAGAGACTTCTCGTAGCGAGCCGTTGTCGGTGTCAGATCGATCCGGTTCGACTCCTGGGGTGAACCCAGTCGCTACGGGGGCGGGTTTTCTGTCAGATAGGAAAGGGCCCGACCGGAAGCGGCTTTATGCCTGCCTGCCATGAGCTCGTCGAATGGCGATTCGACCCGGCTCGCAAATTAGTCCAGCTGGGGCCTTTCTTTGCCCTGGGCGGAAACCAAATGAAGTTCCGAATTGAACATCGGCTTTCCTGCGGCAAGCTCCGTGGAGTATGATTATTGAATCTTCGGAACTTCCGCCCATCGGCACCAATGCGTTTGCGCTGATCGATCCTGACTTGAAAGAGTGCGTCGTGATCGATGCGCCCGCCGAGGCCTACACGTGGGCGAAGCGGACGGCGGAGAAGCATGGCTGTGAGATTGTGGCGCTGATTTTGACGCACGGGCACTGGGACCACATGCTGGACGGGCACAAATTTGCTGCGGCGGGCATTCCAACCTACGGCCACAAAGAGGATGCGGTGATGTTTGCCGATCCCTCGATCATGGCGAGCTATGCGATGCCGGGGCTGGAGTTTCATGCGGTTCCGATTGATCACTGGATCGCGGGGGGCGATGTCATTAAACTCCTCGATACGGAGATCGAGATCCGCCATGTGCCCGGGCATTGTCCGGGGAATGTATTGCTCTATCTGCGATGTGAGGGGATGGCCTTTCCGGGTGATGTGATCTTTGCCGGAAGTGTCGGGCGGTATGATTTGCCGGGAGGGGATGTTTCCGTATTGTCCCGCTCGATTCAGACGCAGGTCTACACGCTGCCGGATGACACCACGCTGTATCCGGGGCATGGTCCGATGACGACCGTTCGCGCGGAAAAATCGGGAAACCCTTTTGTGCGAGGATGAGTGAAGTCAGGCTAGACGACCGTTATTACATCCGCCGCGCTTTGGAGCTGGCGCGGCGGGCCTGGGGACAGACGCACCCCAACCCGATGGTGGGCGCGGTCATCGTGGAGGGTAATTCTGTAGTGGCTGAGGGCTGGCATGCGGCTGCCGGGCAGGACCATGCCGAGGTGGCCGCGTTGAAGATGCTGGGCCGACGACCGGCTGCCGGTGCTTCGCTCTACGTGACGTTGGAGCCGTGCAGCACCTGCGGGCGGACGGGGGCCTGCACCGACGCGATCATTGAGGCCGGTTTTCCGCGGGTTGTGGTGGGGGCGCGCGATCCGAATCCGGCGCATGCCGGGCGGGGGCTCTCCATTCTTCGCGAGGCGGGGATCGAAGTGGTCGAGGGGGTGCTGGCGGAGGCTTGCGCGGATCTGAATTTAATCTTCAACCACTGGATCATCCACGGGATGCCGCTCATCGCGGCGAAGATGGCATTGACGCTGGACGGGAAATTTGCGGCCGCCTCCGGCCGGGCAAAGTGGGTGACGGGAGCGGAGGCCCGGGCCGATGTCATGCGCTGGCGCCGCTACTTCCCGGCGATTGCCGTGGGGGCGGGCACTGTGCTGGCGGACGATCCGAGTCTGACCGCGCGTATTGGTGATGAAATCTGGTGCCCCAGGCGTCTGGTCCTCGACCGCACGCTACGCACGCTGGAGCAGGAACCGTTGCCAAAACTTTACACGGACGAGTATGAGCATCAAACCATAGTCGTGTGCGATGCGGAACTGTCTGCGGAAGCCCGTGCGCATGCGGGCAGGTTGGGGTTACAGCTTTGGTGCCTGCCCAAGCGGGGCGACTATTTCGACTGGGATGCCTTCCGGCGGCGCTGTGCAGCGGAGGGAATTTTCGGGGTCTACGTCGAGACCGGTCCGCGACTGGCCACGGCGCTGCTGGAAGAAGGGTTGGCGGACTATGGGTTTATTTATCAGGCACCGAAACTAATGTGCGACGCGGCTTCGCCGGGAATCGGTTCGCTTCGAAACACGCAGTCGATGGAGGCGGCGATCCACTTGCGTGATTTGCGGCTGGAGTCATTCGGCAATGATCGGCTGGCCCGGGGATTTTTTGAACGATGAAACAACTGATCGTCGCTACCGGAAACCCGCACAAAGTCGGGGAATTTGAGAACCTCCTTGCGGGCTGTGGTTTTGAGCTGTGCTCGGCGCGGATCTGCGGTGGCATGCCGCATGTCGTGGAAGATGGGGCCAGTTTTTCCGAGAACGC
>JAAAPI010000276.1 GCA_009908325.1 Verrucomicrobiota bacterium
ATCCAAACTGGCGGTCGGTTCGTCGAGCAGTAAAACACTGCCGGTAGGTTCTTCCAGTTGAGCTAGGACACGCGCGAGGTGCACCCGCTGTTTTTCCCCCCCGGAGAGGTGCGGATAGGTCTCATGACTTCGCTCCAGCAGGCCGACTTCGTGCAAGGCCGCATCGATAACCCTCTCCTGCTGCGCCGGCGTATCATGGTAAGGATAACGCCCGATGGCCACAACCTCGCGAATCGTGAAGGGAAAGGTCAGGTTCGAAGATTGCGGCAAGCAGGCCCGGCGACGAGCCAGATCCGCGTTCCCGTAGCTTTTCAGCGTCCGCCCCTCCAGTAAAACAGAACCGTCCGATGGTTCGGTCTCTCCGGTCAGCGTCCGCAAAAGCGTGCTCTTCCCCGCACCGTTCGGCCCGACCAACACGTCCACCCGCCCATGCGCGAGCGAGCAGTCCACACCGCTGATCAACGGTTTGTCGCCCGCTTTCACCGTGACTTTACGGGCTTCCAGCAGTATTGGATTGGGGTCGATCATAAGCCGATGTTGGATGTCCCTTGCCGACGGGCGCGAAGCAGCAGGGCCAGAAAAAAAGGACCGCCGAGCAGCGATGTAAGGATGCCAATCTGCAATTCCGACGGAGCGACCACGGTGCGTGCGAAAACATCCGCCGCGATCAGAATGATTGCACCGAGCAGCATGCCCGCAGGCAACAGGAAGCGGTGGTTCGGCCCGAAAAGCGTGCGGATCATATGCGGAACCACCAGGCCGACAAATCCGATGATACCGCAAAACGCCACCGTCGCTCCGACCATGAGTGCACTCAGCACGATGACGGTCCGCTTGACATGCTGCACGTCGACACCGAGATGGTAGGCCTCCCCCTCCCCCAGGAGAAAGGAATTGAGGGCGCGTCCATAGCGCAGCGCCAGCAGCCCCGTCGGCACAATGAAGAGCGCCATGATGCCCGTGCTCCCCCAGCCCGCCCCGGCGAGACTCCCCAGCGTCCAAAACGTAACAGAGCGCAGCTGCTCATCGGTCGCAAAGACCGTGACAAGCAGCCCGACAAAGGCCCCGCCGATGGCATTCACCGCGATACCGGTGAGCAGCATCGCAGGCACATGCGTCCGGCCCCGCACGAGGGACACGCGGTAGATGACAAAGGTTAAACCGACGGCCCCGCCCATGGCGAACAAAGGCAGACCGAGCTGGCGGACCGTGGCGTTGAGCAACGGCGGCAGCCCCCATCCCGCATCGGCCGCCGCGCCGAGCACCAGGGGAAGAGCCACCAGCGCGAGCACACCGCCCATCGCCGCCCCGCTGGACACACCGATCAGTGCGGGATCCGCCAGCGGATTGCGGAAAAGCCCCTGCAAAAGCGCCCCCGCCAGTGTCAACGCAGCCCCCACCAGCAGCCCCGAAACCAGGCGCGGCATGCGTATCTGCCGAATCGCGACACTCGCCAGATCGCCGACAGATTGGTCACTGCCGGAGATCGCGCGCAGCACATCAGCTGTGCCCGTTTCGACCGGTCCGCTGGCCAACGCCCAAATCGAAACCAGGGCCAGAACAACCGCGAACAGCCCGAGAATTCGCCCACGGCCTATCCGCCCCACCGGTGTTGAGGCTAACTTCCGTGTCTGCGCCACACCTTCCATCACCGCCCGATCAATCCGTTTTGATTGCTTCTGTGAGATAGCTATTCCAGCGCAAGACAGCCTCCCCCAGCCGGGTGCCAAACGCGAGGTCGCTGAGCGGCACTTCAAAAACGGCGTCACGCTGGACCGCCGCCACCCCGGCCAAGGTCGTATCCTCAAGCAGCGATTTGGCGGCACCCGCCCCGCCCCCATGCGCGGATGAACGCCCGATGAAAATGACGTCCGGATTTATCGATAACAAGCTTTCCCGCGAGACCGGTTGAAAACCGGAAAAATCCTCGACCGCATTTCGACCACCCGCCAGCTCGACCAGCGCCGCCGCCCGCGAGTCACGACCACCGGCCATGCCACCCGCACCTGGCCCCGGCGGCTCTAGAAGAAACAAAACCCTGGGCCGGTCCGATCCAAACGCCTTGGCCCGCTCCCTCGCGGTGGCCAGTTGCGCTTTGATCGTCTTCAGTAATTCGTCGCCTGCCGACTCACGCTCGAGGCGGGCCGCCACCATCCGAATCGATTGCCGCAAGTCGGCGAATCCCACCGGATCCGGCAGCCAGAGCAGGGGGACATCGACGCGCTCCAGCAGCTTGCGGGCCGCCGGTGGCCCCACCGCTCCGGTCGCAATGACCAGGTCCGGTGCCATGGAAAGCACGCCCTCCGGTGATAGATTGCGCACATAGCCCACTTGCGGCAACTGCCGCACCGACTCGGGATAGGTGCTCGATGTGTCGACCGCCACCACTTGGTCGCCTGCCCCCAAGGCGAAGACGATTTCCGTCGCCGCGCCACCCACCGTAACCAATCGCGTCTCCGCACCCTGCGCAGTCGGCAAAACCATTGCCAGCCACGAAAGCACGAGTGTCCATGTTCTTCCGCTATGTATCATTTCGATCATGCCCAAAAAAAGAATGATTTAAAGGTTGACGGCAAGCCTTTATTCGAGATTGTGTCTCATGAGCAACTTAAAGTGTTCCGTCCGACTCTCAAGATAAGTCGGAAATCCACTCAATGACTCATTTTCGAAGTAATCCGCCGAAGCGGATTCTTTTTTCCGCCTTTCTTGCGACTCGGTCTCTGTCGCAATAAGAGCCTTCAACCCAAACCAGTAATCAACCAGAAAAGAAAAAATGAAGACAAGCACATGGACACCACTCGTTGCCGTCACCATGGCGGCGCTGCCTCTGGCCGCCTCCGGCACAATGCTGACCAACCTGAACCTTTCGGGTGTGACCGAATACGAGGGTTGGGAAGGTCTCACGGCGGCCAATAACCCCGGATATCCGGGATTCTTCGACTTCACCGATCCGTGGCCGAGTCCGATCGCGCCGAGCATCGCGGGCTCGGCGGGCAATGCGGGTTTCGACAAAGTAAGCGGCGGAGGCTACCCGGCCTCGCAGTCGATCTACAACTTCACCGCGCCGGGAACATTCACCGTGTCCAACGCGTCGCCGCTGGCTGGCCTCAAGACCGTCGCCCTGCAATTGGACCTCGGGGAAGGCGACAGCTTTTTGCTTGGCATTCCGGTGCTCAACTACAACGGCGGCAGCCAGGCAATGAGCCCGACGTTCACGCAAAGCGGCAACGGCCCCACGTCATTTACGAATCCGCAGACAGGCGATCCCGGCACGACGACGCTCTTCGGCTTTCAGTGGGACCTCTCATCCGTCGGCTCCATCACGGACTATGCGATCCAGTGGACTGCCGACGCCCATGTGACGACCTATAACCTGCAGCTCGATTCCAGCGACACCTTCACCGGAAACTCGATCAGCGCCGTGCCGGAACCGTCCGCGTATCCGCTGGCCGCCGCGCTTGCGGCCTTGGCTTTTGTGGCAACCCGTCGCCGCTTGTCGCGGAATTAAACGGATTGTCTGTTTGTGTGTTAAAAACCGCCGGGAGTCGAACTCCCGGCGGTTTCCTGCCTTCCCTATGCTCAACGACCGCCTCGGCGTCACAGCCATGAACCTTTTCCATCCATTTCTCTTATTCGCGCTCGGTCTCTTGACCGCCTCGCAAGCAGCCGCAGCTTTTATACTGCCGGACGCGCCTGCCGGAACGGCTACGGAATTCGCCTGGTGGGATGGATTCACCGACCCCGAGACAAATTTCCAACTCCCGGACCCCGGATCAACCGTCCCCCCGCTTCCCGACGGCGAAGGCAATCCCGTCAACCGCCCCGAAGCGGACAACACGGATGCCCGCCTCTACCAGACGGGCACCTCGACCGGCTTTATCACCAGCACGCAGGGCATTTACAGCTTCGCCGCGCCGCTCTCCTTTCTCATCCACGACGTGCCTGCCTTCCAAACCGAATCGGTGCTCCTCCAAACCCGCTCGATTGGCGGTCTGCCCGACCTCGATAACGCGGCGATATTTTACCGTGAGAGTGCAACCGGCCCGCTCCTGAGCGCCGGGGCGGCGCAAGCAGGCGACGGCTTCCTGCTCGACGGCGGCAATGCTTTCGCGATGTGGGAATGGGATCTATCGGCCTTCAACGTTTACGACTTGTTCATCACCTTTAATTCAATCGGCACCTCCATGAGTTTGCAAGAGGTGCAGCTCGATACCTTCGATGCCGTGACCAACAATCTCGGCGTGGCGCTGCGCATCACCACCAACGCCAACTTCGCCACAGTCGGAGAGATCGAGCACAATCGGCTCGGCGAGTCAGAACCGCGCGCCAGCTACCAAGTCGGCGACGTGGTGGAACTCACCCCGGTGATAGACCCGATCTTTGAGCACGTCTTCGTGGGATGGCTCGGCGATCTTTCCGGCGATGCCGTCCCCGCCACCCTGACCATCGACGAGGACCCGCTGGTTCAGGCCGTCTTCGCCCCCCTCTCCTACGAGGGCTGGACTTCTAACAACATCAACCCCTTTATCACCAACCCCTCTTTTTCGGAGCGCTCCCCAGCGGACGCCGATCCCGATGCCGACGGACTGACCAACCTGCTTGAATACGCCCTCGGGACGGCCCCCGAAGCCTTTACCCCTCCAAGCGAACGCCCGCATCTCGACGTCGAAGCCGATGGAAGCATCCGGTTCGCGCATTGCCGGCAAATGGCCGCGCAAGACATCGAATATCGAGTAGAGGTATCTCCGGATCTGGTCAACTGGCACCATAACGGCGACGGCTCGGGGCAGACCTACACCGAGCAAGTGGGTCCGGCCGCGCCCAACGGCGATGGGACGGAAACCGTCACCGTCCAGCCCACGTCCACTCTACCCACCAGCGAAAAACTCTTTTTCCGCCTTCGCGTTCTCCCTTCCCAGCCATGAACAGAAAAAAAAGTAGCCACCAAAGCAACCAACGCACGCCCGACGGCTTCACCTTGATCGAGCTCCTTCTCGTCATCGCCGTGATCGGGGTGCTTGGCGGACTCACCGTTACCGGAATAAGCAAGGCCCGCCAAGCGGCGATCAATGCGAAGGCTTCCGCTACCGCACGCTCCCTCATCCAGGCCTTCCTCCTCACCCCAGCCGATAACAACGGCCGCTACATGATCGGCTACGGCAATACCGGCGAAAACATCCATCCTCCCGGGGGCCCGCCCATCGCCAGCGGCCAAGAGGCTGCCAAACGCTACCCCTGGCGTATCGCGCCCTATTTCGACAACAACATCGCGAGCCTCTACGTGGGACCGCACCGCGATTACTACGAGCGCACCGCGCGCGACAGCGCTTACATGGCCAGCCTCTACCCTTCATTCGGGATAAACAGCATCTTCGTCGGCGGGCACTATGATGGGCGCAAACACTCGCCCGCTTATGCGCCCGGCGCCCGAAGCCGCGATCAATCGACCTACGAGAATGACTTTTGGGTGCTCAGTCCCTGGGATGCCCACGCCCCGTCCGACCTCATTGTTTTCGCCTCGGCTCTTTCCAGCCCACCATCCGACTACCCGAATCCATTGGGCTTTCACCGCGTCCTGCCACCGAAGGCGCCCTTCACACCAAACTGGGGTAACTACAACCCGGAGATTCCGGCCAGCATGGGTCATGTCTCCCTCGAATACGGAGACCGTGCCATCACCGCACAGCTCGACGGCAGCGTACGCCTCCTCGAAGAGGATGCCCTCCGCGACATGCGCCGCTGGTCCAACCAAGCCGCCCGCGAAAACGACCCGGATTTCAGTAACTGGTAAGGAACCCCGTAGTGACAAGCTTCCAGCTTGTCGATCTCTCCCCGCCCGACAAGCTGGAAGCTTGTCACTACGCCCCACCCGACAACCCGGCGAAAACGAACGCAAACCGCTTGAAATTCCAACCGTTTCGGGCAGTTTCCGTCATTCGCCCATGTTTTCCCGCCTGCCAAACCGCTCTGGTCACTACAAACCATGGCTCTTTCTTTACTGTGTCTTCGCGCTCTGCTGGATCACCGTGCTGCTTTACGCGGGCGGCTTCACCACCAGCATCAAAGCGGGTATGGCCTTTCTCGACTGGCCCCTCTCTAACGGCTCGGTCAATCCCGAAGGCTGGCTCACAGAAACAGATAAGCTGGCCGAACACAGCCACCGCTTGCTGGGCATGAAGATTGGTCTGCTCTCGATCGGTTTGTTCGTTTGGACTTGGGCCCGCGAGTCGCGTGACTGGGTGCGCACGCTCGCGCGGGTTCTCGTCTGGCTGGTCGTCCTGCAGGGCGTTCTGGGCGGCGCGCGGGTGCGCTTCGATCAGCTCAATATCATGACGGAGCACAACCTGCTGGCGCAGAGCTTTGCCGTCGCCCACGCCTGCGGGGCCATGCTCGTGCTGGGTCTGCTCGTGGCCATCACCCTGGCCTCCTCGCGGCGCTGGATCGAAGGCTCGCGCGGCCTCGGCGGAACCCAGAGCCTCGGCGTAAAACGCTGGGGGATCATCGCCACGTCGATCATTTTTCTGCAAATCCTGACCGGGGCCATTATGCGCCATGCCGATGCCGGCCTGGCGATCCCGCAGTTTCCGTTGTCCGCTCCGGGTAGCCTGCTTCCGCATTACTGGAATTTCGGCGTCGGCATTCACTTTGTTCACCGGGCCGGGGCCATCGTGGTCACCGTGGCCCTTTTGATGTTTCTAGGGAAAATCTGGGGTTCCCCCAGGGCACGGCAGGCCCTCGGCTACGGCGCTCTGATCGTGACCTTCGCCCTCGCGCTGCAAATCTTTCTGGGCGCGTTGACGATCTGGACGGTAAAAAACCCCTACGCTGCCACCGCGCATCACCTGGTGGGCGCTTTTCTCCTTGCCAGCACGTGGGGGCTAACTTTTCTAGCGCACCACCGGGGACAAGCCGCTGCTGCGACCGTGCAGCAGCGGCCCAGCCCTGAACCCGAACCCATCCAAGAACCGATCCAGACCTATTGAGCTTACCCGGCACAGGCACAGAAGAAACCGCAGCTGATACACCGGAATCGGTCGTTTCCTTGCGCGAGCGCGTGCAGGGCTATTACGAGTTGACCAAGCCGAGACTGAGCTTTCTTTCCGTGGTCACGGCAATCATCGGCTACCTAGCGGCGGACCCGGTGCGCGATCTCGGTGTTTTGGCCAGCCTGCTCATCGGCACTTCGCTGGCCGCAGGCGGCGCGGCCGTGCTCAACCAATGGCTGGAACGCGCGGCCGATGCGCAGATGGCGCGCACAAAAGACCGCCCTATTCCTTCCGGACAAATCGCACCTTACAATGCACTCATGTTCGGGCTGGGCCTCAGCGTTTTCGGTGCCTACCTGCTCTACGCCGGTGCCAACCCGTTGGCCGGCCTCCTCACGGCGGCCACGGTGGCGTCTTACGTGTTCCTTTACACGCCCCTGAAAAAGCTCACTACGTGGAACACCCTGGTCGGTGCCGTGCCGGGTGCCCTGCCACCGCTCATCGGCTGGGCCGCCGCCGAGGGGCAAATCTCCACCCTGGGCTGGCTGCTCTTCGCGATTCTATTCCTCTGGCAGATGCCGCACTTCTTCGCCATCGCCTGGACCTACCGGAAGGATTACGCAAAGGGCGGCTTTGTCATGCTTTCCAATGCGGACAGCAGCGGACGCAAGGTGGCCCGACAGGCCTTCGTCTTTGCGCTCGCGCTGGTCGTGAGCTCGCTTCTGCCCACCCTGCTAGGCTATGCCAGCTGGGGCTACGGCGCTGTGGCGATCATCAGCGCCTGCTACATCATGCGCCCGGCCTGGCGCTTTCTTGAAGGGGAAGCCCGCGATATCGCCGCGAGGCGCTTGTTCATCGCATCGATTTTTTATCTCCCCGCCCTCCTGATTCCCCTCGTGCTGGATCTCTGGCTCCTCGCCTAAGCTCGCTTCGACCTTTGCCATGACCTTCACCGAAGCGCTGCCCACCGTGAACGCCTGCCTCAACGGCTCCGCCACCGTGCTCCTCATGGCCGGTTTCCTTTGCATCAAAGCAGAGCGCGAAAAAGCCCACCGCGCCTGCATGGTCTCGGCCTTCTCGGTCTCCGTCGTCTTTCTCTTCTTTTACGTCCTGCACAAGTATCTGGTGCAGGGAGTCCACACGCCCTTCGGCGGCGAAGGCATCTGGCGGGGCATCTATTACACGATGCTCATCTCGCACATCATTCTGGCCATCGCCATCGTGCCCCTGGTGCTCACCACCATGACTCTGGCCATCAAGGGCAAGCACGAGCGCCACAGAAAATGGGCCCGCTGGACCTTTCCCATCTGGTATTATGTTTCCGTCACCGGCGTGCTCATCTACGCGTTTCTTTACCATTGGTGGTAGGATGGAGTTTTAAGTTCGGTGTAAAGTTGATCCGTCGGAGTTGGCCTAGCCCGTTCCGCACCTAAAGGAGCGGACATACGTATGCAGCTTCCTTCAGGTAGCTGCACCGCATCTGTAATTGCGCCCAAGGTGGAAAGAGAGCCCGTCACCGCTTGCTACCGGCTTTCTTTTCGTTCACAAATCCGCGAATGGAAACCCCCATTCTTCTCATTCTCACGCCCTTCATCACGGCGGGCATCGGTTGGCTGACCAACTGGGTGGCGATTCAGATGCTCTTCCGCCCGCGTCGGCCCATCCGCATCTTTTTCTGGCAATGGCAGGGCCTCATCCCCCGCCGCCAGCAGCAACTGGCGGGGGAGGCGGCCGAAATCATCGAGCGTGAGATCCTCCAGCAGCATATGATTCTGCACGAGATCCGCAAGATCGAGCTCGGCCCCTACCTCGAGGACGCCGCCCATACGATCGTCTGGGACCGCATCGGCCCCCAGCTCAAGGCCGTTCCTCTGCTCGGCGGCTTTATCAACGACAGCACGCTGGCGAAATTCGAAGTCATCGCCGCCGCCTCCATGAAGGAAGAGGCCGGCCCCCTCATGGAGCGGGTGGCCACCCAGTTTGAGGCCTCCGTCAACCTCAAGCAAATGATCGAAGATAACATCGCCGCCTTCGACCTCGACCGCCTCGAGGCCATCGTCAATCAGGTCGCCAAGCACGAGTTTCGCACCATCGAGCGCCTCGGGGCCGTGCTCGGCTTTCTCATCGGCTGCGCCCAGGTGGCTCTCTTCTGGGCGACTGGTTCGATTCAGTTTTAAGATCATTTTAAGATTTGCTTCGACGAGAAAATCGGTTCCGTTCACGAAATAGAAGCATCGCAACTGCCTGCCCGAATTTTATGACCACGCTCGATACAGAAGCGCTCCCTTACTGCCCGTCCCGCTATGAGGTGCGTCGCCGCATTTCGCGGGCCATCAATGTCGGCGGGGTCTACGTGGGTGGTGACCAGCCGATCCGCGTGCAGTCGATGACCACGACCAATACCCGGGATGTCGAGGCCACCGTGCGACAGACCCTTGCCCTGGCCGAGGCGGGCTGCGAAATCGTCCGCATCACCGCGCCCAACAAGGCCGCTGCGGCGGCACTAGGCGAAATTGCAAAAAAAGTGCGCGCTGCGAAGTGCGATGTACCTCTCGTGGCCGATATCCATTTCCTCCCCGCTGCGGCCATGGAGGCGGCCAAGCACGTTGAGAAGGTCCGCATCAACCCGGGAAATTACGCGGACAAGAAGAAGTTTGCCGTGCAGGAATACAGCGATGCGGACTACGAGGCCGAGCTGGAGCGCTTGCACGAAGCCTTCAGCCCGATCGTGCTGCGCTGCAAAGAGCTGGGCCGCGCCATGCGCATCGGGACGAATCACGGATCGCTCTCCGACCGCATTATGAACCGCTACGGCGACACTCCACTGGGCATGGTGGAGTGCGCTCTCGAATTCATCCGCATCGCCGAGAGTCACAATTTTCACGAGATTTGTCTTTCCATGAAAGCGAGTAACCCGAAGGTCATGATTGA
>JAAAPI010000382.1 GCA_009908325.1 Verrucomicrobiota bacterium
CGACTCAGGGCACATTACTGATGAGTTCTAATTAGTTGCTAGTTAAATTTTTAGATTTTGCGCTAGACAATCCCATAAAGCTCAGTATGTTAGGCTTGGATGAATATCGAAGCATGGACCGAACCACTGCCTGAGGAATCAATGCGGGCTCTTGAGCTGCGCGAATGGCGGGAATCTGAAAACGAAGCCTTTACCGGGCTACTGAACGAGCACCATTACCTTGGTTGCCCGGATGCGCGTAAGATGCATCTGCGCCAGGTCGTGCTCTACGAAGGCAGGGCGGTCGGCTTGCTGGTCTGGACGACCTGCAGCCGCAAGCTAGCTGGCCGCGAGGCCTTTATTGGTTGGGATCCCCGCACAAGAGAGAAGCGCCTGGGCTGGATCGTCCAGAACAGCCGCTTTCTTCTACTACCTGAGCAGCGCCCGGCCAATCTGGCGAGCCGGATACTGGGGATGGCGGTCAAAGTCCTGCCGCAGGCTTGGGAGGCCCGCCACGGCAAACGTCCTTTACTGGCGGAGACTTTTGTCGATCCGGAGGGCTACAAAGGCACTTGCTACCATGCCTCGGGATGGACTCGTCTTGGCTCGACCAAGGGCTACGCCCGCGTGCGCGCACCGCAGTATTACCAAGACAACGAGCACCCAAAGCATCTTTGGGTGAAAACCCTGACCAAAGACGCTTTGGAGCGATTGCGCGACCCCAGTCGCCTCTTGCCCGGTGAAGACCCCAAGGCGCGCGCGCCGGGGGTCATGCCGGTGACAGGCAAACAGGCTGAAAGCTTGAGTAAGGCCCTGCGCACGGTCAAAGACCCCCGCTCGCGGCGTGGCCGCCAATATCCCCTAGGCGCGATGCTCGCCACCGCCGTGCTCGCGCAAAGTTGCGGCGAATCGAACCTGACGGGCATCTTCCGCTTTTGTCAGGATCTGACTTCCCCTCAAAGAGCCAGCCTCGGCTTCCGGTCCAACCCGCAGGCGCGCAAGGTTGTACCTCCGCCGGGCGAAGGCTGTTGGCGCAAGGTGCTCGGCGCGGTCGATCCCGAAGAACTGGCCAAGGCTTTAAACCGCTGGATGCAAAGCCAACAGGAAAAAGGCGAACTGCCCGATTTGCTCTCAATCGATGGCAAAGTCATCGCGACCAATCTGGCTACCATCGTCTCGCTTGTTGACGCCACCGACGGCAGTCCGGTCGCCCAAGCCGCTGCCAGCGGCAACGGCCAGGAGCAAAAGCTCACCGAAAAACTCATTGATGCACTGCCCGAAGAAGCGCTCGAAGGTAAGACGCTCAGCGGCGACGCGCTCTACTCGAATAAAAATCTCGTGCGGGAAATCGTCCAGGAACGCGGAGGTGAAGTGCTCGTCCAACTCAAGGCCAATCAGAAAACCACACTCGAAGAAAGCACCCGCCGATTGAGCCAGTCGGCTCCCCCTTTTTGTACACACCGCCCGAACTAAGCCATGGGCGAATCGATATCCGTGGCGTGCGTTACATCCCGGTCACACCGGTTCAGGTAAAGTTCCCCTGCATCTACTCCGTCGCCGATATCCATCGCCGGTCCACCGACAAGAAAAGCGGGCAAAAGTCCAAAGGACAACGCATCTACCTGAGCAGTCGTGCAAGTGAACCACCCGCGAAGATCCTCCAAAGGGTCCGCGACAGGTGGAGTGTCGAAAACAAAAACCACCATCGACGCGACGCGACCCTGCTCGAAGATAAGTGCCGCTGCCGGACCAGAAATACCGCCGCAAACCTCGCACTACTGCGCGGGGCAGTCCTCATGCTTTGGAAAAAATCCAAACCAAAACGCACCGCAGCCGATTTTATTCGCTCAAATCAAAGAAATATTGACGCCCAAATTGCTCTTTTGAACAAAAATCAACGACTTACAAATATGGAGTGAGGTGCCCTGGTAATATTCGGATCTTGCCTGTAATGACGTTGACTAGTTTGATTCAACCCAACTGACTGACGGTTTGCTCCTATGAAAAGCCGTTACTTGTTTTCTTTCTTTGCGCTGATCGTCCTGCTGGTTTTTTCTTTCGTCTCTTTAAAACAGAGTGCATCATGGTCGGAGTCCTTGGAGGAAATTACCGCCCCAACCAGGCAGTCATTAGCGGGGCTAGAATTAGAGGATAATAAGCCTTCACCGGAGCCATTAACACATCCACAGGGGCAGGTTTCACCGACTGAGAACCGGTCCAGTCCTTTGGCAGGTGCCTCAACCACCGAGCCGCAAAAGCGGTTCCCGGGCTTTAAGACAGTCGCGAAGGTAGGTTCGACAGGTGACGATGGTGAGCGCGAGGATTGGACGCTCGCCCGAACTTCGCTGCCCGATTTGCCTCTTATTTCAATTGGACAAAAACGCAAAGAGAACGGCACCTTGATTTCGCAAGTCGAGGTGGTTGCCGACCATTTTCTCGCCTGGAAGCTGAACCCTCACCCCCGATGCCACCCCGGCGGCTACGCCGCCGAAAAGCAAATTCCTATCAGCCCCCCTCCCGGTCGCGACCGGGGAAAGACAGAGATGAAACTTGCTTGATCAAGAAGCAGTTTCATAAGAGTAATAAGAAGCCTCTGCCAGCGCTGGAATTTTTTGGAGAGTGAAACCATTCGTATTCTTTCAAATAAGTTTTTTCACGTAGTCGGAGCGCTTCCGCTTCGGTTCGAGCAATGAAAAGACGATCCATCCTCACCATGATTCCGGCCGCTTCAGCTTTGCTAGCACTCCGCGCCAATGGTAAAACTTTCCCGAGATCGCACAATGCTGCGCGTATCTGTGTGGCTATTCCAAAATTCGGGAGGCACCTACCGCTTGAATCGCTTAGAGTTGAAAGCACTGATGCTTTAAGGTTGCCTTTGATGAAATTTTCTTCAACCGTTTTCAATATGAAACCGCTACTCCTGATCGTTATCCTCGTTATTTCTCTTCTGCCGATGCAAAGCGACGCTTCAAGTGCCGAGACGCGTGAGTTTGATCCGGCCTTCACTCATGTTGTTTATTTCTGGCTGAAAGATCCCGAGAGTGCCGCAGACCGCAGTAAGTTTGAGGGAGCAGTCAAGCAATTCATGCATGATTCGAAATACGCCAAAACCCGCTTTATCGGGGTTGCTCCGAAGGCGAGCCGTGGTGTGGTCGACGATTCCTTTACCTACTCACTGATCCTAAGTTTTGAGTCGGCGCAGGCACAGGAAAATTACCAGGCGGAAGCCGCTCACCAAGCTTTTGTCGATGCTTGCAAAGATCTTTGGGAGCGCGTCGTCGTTTACGATTCAATTCCCCTCGAGTGATGGGCCTCCGTATCGGCCAACAATTCGCCTTACGCCTGATTCTGAGTTTGGCCCCGAGCGCGGCAGCCGCTAACGAAGTCGTTTGGCATGACTTAATTGATAGGGAACTTTCCCAGTGGGAGGTTTGGCTGGGCGTGCCGCATAGCTCTGTGGTCGGTCTACCGGAAGGCACTTACCAAAGTGATAATGTTCATCAGGGCGAACCGCTGGGACTGCATCAGGATCCAAAAAAGGTCTTTTCCACCCAAGAGACGGACGAGGAAACCCTCCTATTGATTTCGGGCGAAATCTACGGTGGACTCACGACTCTGAAGACCTATCAAAATTATCATTTTCAAACCCGTTTCAAATGGGGGGAGCGAAAATGGGCTCCTCGGTTGAATGAGAAACGCGACAGCGGGATCATCTATCATGCCCACGGTGAGCACGGTGCATTTTGGGAAACGTGGAAAAGTAGCCTCGAGTTCCAGGTTCAGGAAAAGGATATGGGGGATTTTATTCCCCTAGGGGGAGCGAAGGCCTCTTACCGGGGAGTGCGGCAGGGTGGACGCATTGTTTTTGATCCCAACGCTCCAGAATACATCAATAAAGGGGGCTATATTCACGCGAAGTTGGAACCGGACTTCCCCAACGGCGAATGGAATACTCTGGACTTATACGTCCTCGGAGACAGTGCCATCCATGTGGTGAACGGGGTGGTGGTCTTCGCGTTGACAGATGCGTTTGATAAGGAGGGGAACCCCTTGACTCCGGGACAAATCCAATCCGAGGCGGCCGAGTGTTTTTATAAGCAGATGCGCATTCGCCCAATTACTGAAGATTTAAAAGGGACAAAGATTTAAAAGGGACAAAGATTTAAAAGGGACAGGCTAAATAAAGATTTAAAAGGGACAGGCTAAATATATTTGACAAGGTATTTTGTAGAGCTAGGCTGAAAGCAGAAAAGCTATGCTTTAAAAACGAGCAGAAAAGCTATGCTTTAAAAACGTGATTTGAGCAAAATTGAGGACACGAAGAACAAAAGTAAGTGGTGCGAGTGCGGTGTATCACTGCATGACGCGCACGGTGAACGGAGAGCGATTGTTTGGAGATCGCGAGAAAGAGATTCTGCGGAAAATGCTGTGGCAGGTGGCTGAATTTTCCGGGGTCGAAATCCTGACTTACTGTATCATGTCCAATCATTTCCATGTGTTGCTCCAGGTGCCCGACGGGCAGGAAGTCTCGGATTCAGAGCTGATGCGTCGCTACAAGGTGCTTTACCCGAAACCGACGAAGTATCAGGAAGCTTCTGCGGCTCAGATGGCAAAAACCCTGGAGTCAGGCGGCGAAGAGGCTGATGCCATTCGTCGCAAGCTTCAGGCCCGGATGGGGGATGTCTCTGAATTTATGAAAGCTGTGAAACAGCGGTTCTCCGTTTGGTATAACCGCTCTCACCAGCGCTACGGTACGCTTTGGGCGGAGCGTTTTAAATCCGTTTTGGTTGAAGGGCAGGGGAACCCGCTGCAAACCATGGCTGCCTATATCGATTTGAACCCCGTGCGGGCGGGTCTGGTTAGCGATCCGAAAGACTACCGTTTCTGCGGCTACGCAGAGGCGGTTGCCGATGAAACGCGATCAAAGAAAGGTTTGATTCATATCTGGAGTGATCATGGTGCGAAGCGGATTGATTCGGCTCTCAATGCGCACCGCTTGTTGATCTTTGGCAAACGTGCCTCGGAGCCAGGCCTAGCCGCCTCTGAGCGGCAGCAGGCGCTGAAGGTATTGGGAAAAGAGAACGGTTGCCTACCAAAGGCTACGATACTGCGGTGTCGTGTCCGCTACTTTACCGATGGCGCGATCTTTGGGTCACAGGAATTTGTTCGTGGTTTCATCGGCGCTTGGCAAATGGAGAAAGGCCGAAAGTATCCCCCGAAAGTGAACGCCCTGCGCGGTGCCGATTGGGGTGACCTTTCAGTCATCAATGGATTGAAACGGCGGGTGTTTGAATAGATCCCGGTGCGCAACCTTTCCAGATGGTCGAAGCCTCCTCAGCCACCCGTTTCGATCTGAATATGGGCAAGGAACTTCTGCAGCAGCCGGTTGAGGGAGGTCGCGGTCGAGAGGTCTTTGAAATCCCTGGACTTGCTTGCGTTTGGCGGTGAGGTTAAGACGGCGGCAGCTGTGTAGAGGCGTTCCTGCACCATGCGTTCGCAGAGGTTGTGGTACGGGTAGTATTCGCCCGGATCGTAGGCGACTTGTGGCTCGCCTTGGATATCCGAGATGACGAGCTCGGGCGTCTGGCTGAGGGAAGGGTAGATGCGGTCGATCGTCTTGAACCAGGAACGCGGGTTCTTATTGGCGACGTGGCGCTTGCGGATCAGTTCGTGATGGGACTCGATGTAGGCCTTGAATTTTGGAAACAAAAGGGAGATATGGTGGCCGATCAATTTGATGGGCTTGCTACGCGCAGCTCGGGAGTTTTGCGTTCCCGGGAACGCAAAACTCCGGTTTTGCGGGTTTGGGCGCAGAACCGAAAGCCGCTGCGCCGTAACCTGCAGGCCGGCCCCCTTGAGTGCTTTTGCTGGATCTATTCGCGTTTCAGACACCGGATGTGGATATCAGCCCGATTCTGGATCGTCTCAAGTCTTGGATTTAGTCTAATTTAATTCAGTGCCTTGGCGACGTCTATCGGGCAAGCGCTCTTTTGATCACAGCAGGAGCGTCGGTCGTGATCGAACGGGCACCGAGTGCTTGCATCTGTTTCGCACTCGCAGGCTCATTCACGGTCCAGACATGCCATTCGTAGCCGGCACGTGCAACGGCATCGATCAGCCCTTTCGGAATCTTGGTATTGGAACTGAGGCCATCTGCGCGGACTGTGGCCAGCGTTTCCAGGACAGAATCCCCAGACGGGGAACGCAAAGGGGTCATTCCGTATATTGCGATATTTCTTTTGCTATGATCCCCTCTTCTTCTGAAAATTTGATGCAAGCTAATAATGAAACTGTGACATGAGGAATTTATATCGAGTAATACAGACCCCTTCGAAAAGTCGGAAAATATCGATACCTACGGAATGGTTGTTTTCAGCACCGTGAATCTTGGCGGTCGAGCGGAGCCCTGAAAGGGTGAAGCTCGGCTCGACCGCCAAGTTCACGGTGCGGCCTTAAAAAGTCGCCCAAGTGCCATCGTCGCAGCCGCTTTCGCGGCCACGACGTGGCTTTTGAAATGCCGTCCACAAACGTGGCGGCAGCACCTATACTCGGCGCGATGAAAAGGAAAAGCATATTCAGAAACGAAAGTCAAAAACTCGATGCCGCCTTTATTGAGGCGGGTCTTCCCGAAAGGGTATTGCTGGTCCCACTGGACTTCGCCAAGATCACCCACTACGCCTGTTTTTGCGACGGGCGCGGGACCTATGTTCGCAAAGCCTTTACGGTCAAAAACACTCGGGAGGGCGTGGACTATTTAGTCGACCAGATCGAGCGCACGCGAGCGGCACGTTCAATCAAAAGTAAACGGCACGTGATCATCGGAGGTGAAGACAGTGCCAGTTATACGCGCAACTTTATGGACCGGCTCTTCGAGCTGGGTTATTTGACCGTCCGCCTTGATTCGAAGGAAGTTCACCGGCAAGCAGAAAGCGTCGATTCCTCTACAGATAAGACCGCGCTTAGGGCGATCGCCAAGACACTGCTCAACCGTGACGCCAGGCTAACCGGCGGGAGCGATCTCTACGCCCAATTGCGTGGCCTCACGCGGCAGCGACGCCGCATCGTTCATCTGAGCACGGCAGTCAAAAACCGCATTCACACGCACGCAGATTGCCTGTTCCCAGGTTTTCTAGCCAAAGACAGTGCCGTGGCCGCCTTTAGGCAGGCCAGCCTGGAATTAATGGGGCGCAACTTCAGTGCCACCACACTGGCTCGAAAATCGGAGAAAACACTGGCCCGGATGCTCAGCCGCCAAGGTGTTCGCAATGCCCTCGAAGTAGCCGCCAAACTCAAAGAACAGGCGCGGAATGCGATTTGCGCGGACGAAGCCACGGTCCGCCTGAGTTCCCAACTCATTGCAAGCGAGCTGTGCTTATTCCAAAGCCTTCAGTCCAGCCTGGACGAGCTGGACATAGCGTCAGCGCGCATCCTCCTTCAATTGCCAGAAGCCTTTGCCGTTTCCATCAAAGGCATCGGCATCACACTTGCCTCATCTGTTTTCGCGGAAATAGGCAGCTTGAGCCAGGTTCAGCATTGTGATCAGATTAACGCTTTCGCTGGAATCGCACCCAAGGTCAAGCAGACCGGCGGCCCCGAAACCCCGGCCCGCATTGGAGGCAAGCGCAGGCAATTTAACCGTATCCTTAAAGACTACACCCTTCAAGCTGGCAATCATCTCTACCTTCACGGTCCGACCGATTTACTTCACGATGCGGCCCGGCGTAAGCTTGCCGGAAAAGCCGTCGACACCGCCATGGCCCGGCGCTTCCTGCGCATTGCACGCGCCTTGGCCAAGACCCACTGCATCTATTTGCCCAGCCACCTGCGCACAGAGCAAACTGGCACCGTCGCTGAGGCCGAAGCGAGAGCTCAATACATCATCAAGACTTGGCCCGATCTACTACTGAAGTGGAAACGCCTCGGACTTCACGAAGAAGCTTTCGCACCAGAAACCCCACTCGGGAACTGGCGAATCATTGTTCAAGAAATTTATGAGATAGAACTTCCCTTATAGCATCTACGTGAAGGACAGGCATCAATTTGGGTTCGGAGTGGCGGCAAGGCACAATTACGGAAGCCGCGTCCAACAGAACGACGGCATGGGTCAGACAGCTCCGCCACTCCGGCCCTCTGAGGTTTAACTCAAAAAGCGCAGAAAGATACTTCGCCGAACCTGTCTTCTGGTTACGGCACCCAACCAGTCAGCGCAATGGTCCGGAGCCCCCAAAAGGTGGAAAACCAACCCCGCTTACGAACCCTTATTGATCCATGTCTTAACGTGGCTAAAAACCGTTAAATATTAACGGAGGGCCGCGCATGCCCAAGTGTCTCGGCCTTAAAAAATATGCACTTTTATCTTGATACTCTGACCCCTTTTGAGTCCCTTGAGTCCCTATCAGATCAGAAATTACTCAGATCCTGCAGTGTAGCGTCTTCGGCAAATACAGAGACCTACAGCCATTCCAAGAAACAGGCTAAAATGCGAGTTTTCGGGCACGGCGTCGACGGCGAAGGTCCCAGTGCCCTGGTCAAGGGTGTAATTCAAAAAGTTGTCATTTTTTAATTGAGAACCATTCTCACTGTACATTGTCTAACAAGTCTGCTTTAGGCTTGGGATGGTACAGAAACAAAACAAAGAAGAGACACTGGCATGGTTGCGTGAGAATCCGCAGCTGTTGGAAAAACTGGAGCAAATGCGCCAGATGGAATTAGACGAATCGGAGACGGACTTCGACCGCATCGAGCTGGAGATGCTGGAGTTGGTCAAATCGATGGGAGCGGGCAGTTTGGGCCGATGTGTGCAGGCGAAGGAATCGAAAGCTGTGGATTTGGCCAAAGAGCGTAATACCTGCCGCATCCACAGTAAAAAAAACTAAACTTCACAAGCCTGCTCGGAGCGGTCTGTTGCCAGGAAAGGGTGATGCGCCGCGGGAGCGTAACTTTCCGGCCTTTGGCTGAGATGCTGGGACTAAGGGCGGGAGGTTTGACCCGTTTGCTGGAGAGGGCCTTGGTAGACTTTGGGGCAGAGGAGTCGTTCTCGCGGGCTTCGGAGCGTCTGTATTACCATCACCGTGTGCGCTTGAGCGAATCGAGTGTGCGACGCAAAACCCTTGCACACGCCCGGGGGATGCGTCTACGCGGGACAACAGGGGCGGTCTCGGGCGCTTTGCCGGCACAGGGTCCCGAGGATATCGTCGCAGAGATCGACGGGACCATGCTTCCGGTGGTGCAAACCTCTCCCGGGAGCGAAGGAAACGCGCGCAAGAACCGCCTGTGCCTATGGAAGGAGACCCGCTTGGCTGCGGCCCGGGCCCATGGAAGGACACAAACCCATTATGCCCTCGGCAGTGATGATGTCAGCGAATGCGGGCAGGCTTGGGCCAGAGCCGTCATGCTGGCCGGGTGGGCCGTCAACAGCCGCATCCACGCCTTGGGCGACGGTGCCGTCTGGATTTACCTGCAATACCTTCAGGTCTTTGGATTGTGTCCGGGGCGCTTCCTCTTGGACTTTTTCCATGTCTGCGAATATCTAGCCGACGCAGCTGCGGCAGTGCCCACACATGCTCGTTGGCTCGATGTCCAGAAACGCAGATTGCTCGAAGGCCACCCCGAGCGCATACTCGCCGCCCTGAAGCCCTTCTTGGAGAACGAAGATGCCGACGACGAACAAACCCCCGTCCGCTCTGCTTACCGCTACATCTCGGCCCGAATGGATCAACTCGATTATCCCTATGCCAAAGAAAACGGCCTGCCTATCGGTTCCGGCTTGATCGAAGGAGGGCATCGCCACGTCCTGCAAAAAAGACTCAAGATATCGGGGGCTTGGTGGAAACAAGACAATCTTGCCGATATGGCACATCTCAGAGTCTGCCGCGCTAATCAATGCGAAGATCAATATTGGCACGATCTCAGACAGGCCGCTTAATAG
>JAAAPI010000159.1 GCA_009908325.1 Verrucomicrobiota bacterium
CGGGTCCCCGCTGCTTTCATTCTGGCGGCTGGCCCGAACTTCGGGATACCTCACCGCGAGGCCAAACTTGGCGGCCAGTTCGCGGGCCACGCCGATGTGGCTGAGCACGTCGACCCGGTTGGGCGTGATCTCCAGATCAAAGACCGTGTCACCGTCGGCATAGAGATCATTGAGCGGGGTGCCGAGCGCAACTTCGGGATCGATGATGAGAATCCCGTCGTGGTCTTGGCCGACTTTCAGCTCTTTCGCCGAACACAGCATCCCCTCGGAAGGCTGCCCGCGCAGCTTGGATGCCTTGATCTTGAAATCACCCGGCAGCACAGCCCCCGGGAGTGCGACCATCACCTTATCGCCCTGCTGGAAGTTCTTGGCTCCACAGACGATCTCCCGCACGGCTTCGCCCTCGCCCGTCGTCACTTTGCAGCAGCGCAGGCGGTCGGCGTCCGGGTGTTGTTCAAATTCGAGGACCTGCCCAACGACCACGTTGTCCAACTGGGGCGGGCCGAGTTTCTCATATTCCTCGACATCGAAGCCGAGCAATGGCAGCACCTCGGCCAAAATGTCCGGCGAGTGCTCCAGTGGGTTGAGATCGATGTAGTTTTTAAGCCAGTTGTAGGAAACTTTCATGATGGATAACTATCTTTGGAACCGCGAATCGACGCGAATACACGCGAATATTATTTAATGGTTTTCATTCATCCGCGTTAATTGGCGTCCATTCGCGGTTAAAAAAATTTTTATTTTCAGGCGAATTGTTTCAAAAAGCGCACGTCGTTTTGGTAGTAGTAGCGGATATCATCGACGCCCTGGAGGATCATGGCGATGCGTTCGATGCCCATGCCGAAGGCGTAGCCGGTGTAGACTTCGGGGTCGATGCCGACGGCTTTGAAGACCTCCGGGTCGACCATGCCGCAGCCCATGATTTCCAGCCATTTGTTACTGAGCTTGCCGAGGTCGGGCGAGAAGAAGTCCATCTCGAAGCTGGGCTCGGTAAAAGGAAAAAAGCTGGGGCGCAGGCGGGTCCTCGCCTTGGGACCGAAGATCGTCTTAACGAAATGGTCGAGGGTGGACTTGAGATCGAGCAACGTTACGTTTTGATCGACGTAGAGCCCTTCGATCTGGTGGAAGTTGGCGCTGTGCGTGGCATCCGGGGTGTCGCGGCGGAAGCAACGCCCGGGGGCGACGATGCGGATGGGCGGCTTGGACGCGAGCATGGTGCGGATCTGCACCGTCGATGTATGGGTGCGGAGCAGGTATTTTTCGTCGGCGTGTCGGCTGACATTGCCGACCTCGAGCGCATCGGGCAGATAGTAGGAGTCCTGCATATCGCGGGCCGGGTGGTCGGCGGGGATGTTCAATGCGTCGAAGCAATAGTGCTCCGTCTCGACCTCGGTGGCCTCGGCCACGGAAAAGCCGATGCGGCGGAAGAGATTCACCATCTCCCCCCGCACCTGGGCGATCGGGTGCAGTGTTCCCCGGGCGGAATCGGGTGACGGTAGTGTGGGATCGATGGGCGGCCCCAGACGCGCGGCCATCTCGGCGGCTTCGATGCGCTCAAGCACCGTGTCAAAGACGGCCTGCACTTCAGTCTTGGCCTCGTTGATCAATTTCCCCATGGCTGGCTTGTCCTCCTTGGGAACCTTGCCCATGCCTTTCATCACCTCAGTGAGCGCACCTTTCGGGCCGGAGATGGTGGCTTTAAACGCCTCAAACTCCGCCCGCGTAGTGATTTTGGCGACTTTTTCCCGGACTCCGGCGACGATTGCTTTTAACTCTGCTTCCATAGGGCCTTGTAAATTTGTGAAAGCGGGTAGGCTCTCACTCTGCGGGATTTTGTCGAGAGGTTTTCCGGGAAAACTGCCGGGGCAGATGCCCGTTCAACTCATCACAGGTTCAGCTTCGGCACCTGCCCGCACCCTCTGAATCAATTCGCGCAAATTTCCCCGCAATTCGCTCCGCCGAAGCCGAGCCACAAGGAAATCCACCTCGACCGCGTCCATCTTGCGTGCAAGGCCATACCTTTCGGGATCTGCGGCGACAAAACGCGTAATCGCCTCGATGTCGATGGGCCGCGCCGCAAGCCCCGGCAGGTGAATGACATGCAGCGTCAACTGGAAGTAGAGAGCCGTGTCGATTTGTCCGCTTTCAAGCAAATCATCCATCATTGAATTCGCGCAGGTGACGACCCGGCAAAGCCGTGTTAGCTCCTTGAAATTCTTCGCGAGCACGACTTGTAAATCCAGCGGCAGGGCTTCGATGTGCGTTATTAGTAGCGTGCCATTTCGAGCCGCTTCGACGTGAGCGCCTAACGTCCCGTCGGACGAAATCAGTTCTTTTTCCACCTTCTCCCGATTCATTTGATCGCACGCGCAGAGAACAATCGGCCTATCGGAATAGGAACTTGAGTAGTGCAGAAATTTGGCGACATCGGGTTTTCCAATTCCATACGGCCCTTCCAACAAGACGGGCTCACTCGTCTTAGCGAGCCGGGCAATCTCGCCACGGGCCTCGCGGACTTCGCGGCTGGTTCCAAGCAAAGGCAAGCACTGGTCCATCTTGTTCGACATGGCAACTTCGCCCAATGATGTCGCTGCGCCAAAGCCCTTGTCCGCCGCTGAACGAATTTCTTCAATTAGTTCACTCATTTGAATTGGCTTGAGCATCAAGGTGGCGCTATCCGTCTCACCGAGAAAACGAGCCAGCGTGTCGTCCGTCTTCTCGGCCATCAGGATCGACCGGACGCTTGGATCAACAGCGTGAATCCGGTCGACTAAATCGACCCCATCGATCGGACTCATTTCATAACGCGCCAAAACCACCTCGTGGCGCGTCGCTAAGAAGGTTTTCAGCGCATCGGTCGGATCGTCCACGGCCGTCACCTCAAAACCCAGATTTTTGCAGGCAAAAGCAAAAACCTGAAGATTTTCGGTTTGATCATCGACGATGAGAATAGAATGGCCTGCGCGCATAAACTAGTTTCAGACTTTGTAAAATTATGTTAAAATATAATAGGTTTTTTGATGCAAGAATCGAGTGAGCTGAGTGCCAAACTTTCCGGTGCGAGACTGAAACCCGGCGCATTTTTTTCTTTTCAGAAAAACAGACGAAAGAGATTGCACCTGATTTAAGCCTTTGGCATTCATTCCGATTTTACGTTTTTTAACTGCGAAAACACACACAATGAACATCCACGAGTATCAGGCAAAACGCCTTCTTCAGGAATATGGAGTGCCCATCCCGCGCGGGTATGCAGCCACAAATTCCCGGGAGGTGGAAACCGCTATCTCCCACCTTGGCGACGACATGATCGTCGTGAAGGCCCAAATCCACGCTGGTGGACGCGGCAAGGGCACCTTCGTTGACGGCTACAAGGGTGGCGTCAAAGTAGTCAAAAACCGCGAAGAGGCTCAGGATGCGGCCAACAACATGCTCGATAACACGCTGGTCACCAAACAGACCGGCCCCGAGGGCCGCAAGGTGCAGACCCTCTACTTTACCGAAGCCTGCGACATAAAGCACGAGTATTACCTAGCCGTGGTACTCGACCGCGAGACCGCCCAGACCATGGTGATCGCATCGACCGAAGGTGGTGTGGATATTGAATCCGTCGCCGAGAACACACCGGAAAAAATCATCCGCGTCCCCATTTCTCCGACCATGGGGTTGCGCCACTACCATTGCCGCCGGGTCGCTTTTGCGCTCGGTTTCGAGGGGGAACAGGTTAAGCAATTTGCGCGCCTGCTCACCGGCCTCTACAAGATGTATTGGGAAAAAAACGCCATGCTGGTGGAAATCAACCCGCTGGTTGAGACGACCGCCGGTCAGCTCATGGCACTGGATGCCAAGGTATCGTTCGACAGCAACGCGATCTTCCAACACCCGGAAATCCAGCAGCTCCGCGACCTCAACGAGGAGGACCCGAAGGAGATCGAGGCCTCCAAGCACAGTCTCGCTTACATTGCCCTCGATGGGGACATTGCCTGCATGGTCAACGGTGCGGGGCTTGCCATGGCGACGATGGACATTATCCAAAGCTTCGGCGGTTCGCCGGCCAACTTCCTCGACGTGGGCGGCGGTGCCAATGAGGACCAGGTCACCGCAGCTTTTAAAATCATCCTCTCGGACACGCATGTGAAAGGTATTCTCGTTAACATATTCGGTGGTATCATGAAGTGCGACGTGATTGCCCGCGGTATCGTGGCTGCGGCGAAGAACGTCGATATCAACGTGCCCCTCGTCGTCCGCCTCGAGGGCACCAACGTCGAAGCCGGCAAGCAAATCCTCCGCGAAAGTGGCGTTGCCCTCACCCCGGCCGACAGCCTCGCGCAGGCCGCTGAGATCATCGTCGAGCAGGTCAAAAACGCCGGCTAATAAACGGATTATTCCACTGCGATCACACTTTAAACCAAACCGAACCAATGAGTATTCTCGTCAACAAAGACACGCGCCTCGTCGTCCAGGGGATCACGGGCAAGACCGGCACATTTCACACGCAGCAATGCATCGAATACGGCACAAACGTCGTTGCCGGGGTAACGCCCGGCAAGGGCGGTCAACTCTGGGAGGATACGGTGCCCGTTTGCAACACGGTCGAAGAAGCTGTCAAAGAGCATGGTGCCAACGTATCAGTCATCTACGTCCCGCCGGCTTTCGCTGCCGATTCGATCCTCGAATCGATCGAGGCCGAGATCCCGCTCGTCATCTGCATCACCGAAGGCGTGCCCGTGCGCGATATGGCCGAAGTGCGCCGCCGTCTCTATTTTCACAACACCAAAACACGTCTCATCGGGCCCAACTGCCCCGGCATCATCACCCCCGGCGAGTGCAAGATCGGCATCATGCCGGGCTACATTCACAAGCCCGGCCGCGTCGGCGTGGTCTCCCGCTCCGGCACCCTGACGTACGAAGCCGTCTGGCAACTCACCCAGCGCGGCCACGGCCAGTCGACCTGCATCGGCATCGGGGGTGACCCCATTAACGGTACCTCGCAAACCGATGCGATCCGCATGTTTAACGAAGACCCGGATACCGATGCTATCATCATGATCGGTGAGATCGGTGGTAGCGCGGAGGAAGACGCCTGCGCCTACATCAAAGAGCACGTTAAGAAGCCGGTCGCCGGATTCATTGCCGGGGCGTCAGCACCCAAGGGCCGCACCATGGGGCACGCCGGTGCCATCGTTTCCGCGGGCGGTGCCGGAACCGCCGAAGCCAAGTTTGCCGCCATGGAAGCAGCCGATGTCTCCATCGCCCGCAATCCCTCGGAAATTGCCGACGCCCTGCTGCGGATTTATCAGGGGTAAGTCTCCCGACTTGCTCCGTCAGCTATAAAAACCCCTTAACGCCGACGACGGCCAACCGCACAGACCGTAACAATTGCTCCGAAAATAATAGGCAACGAAGCCGGTTCTGGAACGGGCGTATAATCGTAGATAAGGGTCGCGTCCCCACCGCTTAACGCTACCTCAAATTCAATAAAAGCGTCATCAAGGTTATCGATCTGGAAAGAAAATGAACCTGCATCTAATTCGGCAATAAATTCGATCCCCAAAGCATCGGCCACCACCGTACCAAAACCCTCGAAGTCTGACGCGATGTAGTCAGGGTCACTGGTCAGGAGCGTCCCCTCGGATGGGATTCCTTGAAGGAATTGGTCACCAAACCGATCATCGACATCATCAGAATAGAAAAAATCGGGGAAGGAGAAGTCTGCGGGATCGAGAGAGAGATCACCGACGCTTCCAAAACCACCAATGTCAAATGTTAGCGCCGTCGCGGCTGAACCACCACCCGGTCGGTAAGCAGCGGAAACTTGAAACAAGCTGTCCGTGTCTTCCAAAAACAGGTCGAAGAATGACTGATCATCAATGATCGAATCACTTTCAATAGCAACCGAAACAGTCGCATCCACTTCAATACTTAGTTGCACTTCGTTCAACGTGCCCAGCGATGGATCGAATTTCGTAAATCCATTGAGAGGGATGAAAAGACTTAAGTCAATATTCGCTCCCGGAAACAAATTGGTAAACGTTCCGTCCGAATCCCCTGCAAAACTAATGATTTGCGGGGTTGAAGACGCCCCAAACATCTGGGAGGCGGTGGTCAAGAAAATAGCAGCGGATGCTGCGACCGAAGGAATACGCTTTATTTTCATTACTGTTATGTTTTTTTGTTTTGAATTTTGGCCCGTTAAAATTCAGCTGATCGCGTTTTCGACAGACTTATGCGCGTCCGCGCCGCCGCACAAGCAAGCCGACGGTTCCGAGGCCTATCAGTAAGCCAAACGAAGCAGGCTCCGGCACTGTGCTGGTACGATCCAAATCTGCTAACGGACCACTGGAGTTGCCGAAGTGGAACGGACTGGTGGACCCCGATGTAGAGGAACGGTTCGCCACAAATCCGTCGGCATCAGCGCCCCAATCCCCCGGCCCCGGGATGACTGATTGAGCTTGGCTCGTCGCGCTCAGAAATAAACAAACAATTGCCGGTGAGGCGGCGAGAAGCAGATATTCTTTCATCGTTTATTTTAGTAAAATTGGCGCATTACCACAAGACCGTCGTCAGCTTGCCTTATGATAGTAGCTTATGTCAAATATTAATTATAGGAATTTTTTACAAAATTTCCTGAACCAGGGAAGGTAGCAAATCTCACGCCAAATTGAGCTAAGCTTTCCTGTCTTACTCCGTCAGCATTGACCGAGAGGCGCTTATGGAATGAAGTATAATACCGTTGCTCTCTCTGGGACAACCTTCAGCCACCAATTTTACCAACGCCTGCACCTTCTTTTTTCTTCTGCTGCTACTCCCTTCGACTTCAAAAATAAGGATCAGTCAGACAATGAGAGAAGATTCGGATATCCTCAACCCCTTCTCCCCCACTTCTTTCCGTTATGCGTTCGATAACCGTTTGCCGAAGAGCAGCTGCGGAGAGCTGCGTTCCCGGGATCGCAAGTCTCCCGACTTGCCCCGCCAGCGTCGGCCACCGCCTGCCTACGCGTCCACCACGTCCATGCTGGTGGCCAAATCGGTAAACGCCTGCGTGTGTGGGTCCGTCTTAGCCCGCTCCATTTTCGTGCGATAGCGCTGCAGCTGCTTGGCAGTCAGGGTGGCGATATTACAAATCGGCTCGCCCGGTTTCACGGCGGGCATGGTCGTCATGCCGAGGATGATACCGTTGTTCTCCGCTTGCAGCGTGTATTGCTCCTCGCCCATGATGCTATAGTTCGTGACAAGCGCCTGACCGGCTTCCACGAAATCCCCCGGACTGAGGTGAAATTTTAAAATGCCCCCCACCGTGGCGCGCACCCACTGCGTCTTGCGCACCTTAGCCAGAAACGGGGGTTTGAGCGGTCGCTCATCAATCATCTCCAGATTGGCCAAGACATTGCGTATCCCCTGTGTGCCAATCTGCAAAACACTCGGCTCTACTTTCCAGGGCTCACCGGCTTCGAGAATGATGGTGGGGCAGCCGCGCTTTGTCGCCTCGCGGCGAAAAGAGCCGATCGGCCCCTTCCCGTCGACGATCATGAAGCAGCCAAAGGCTTCCGCCAGGCGCCGGGCCTGCGGGTTGTTCAGATCCGCCCGGATGTTGGGGAAATTCGTCCGCTGGATGGCCGCCGTGTGCAAATCGACGCCGTAGTCGCATCTATCGACCAGCTCGGTCATCAAGGTATGGGCAATCCGCCCGGCCAGGCTGCCTTTGGCCGACCCGGGGAACGAGCGGTTTAAATCACGCCGATCCGGCAGATAGCGCTCGTGCGACTCGAACCCGAAGACGTTCACGACGGGGGCAAGGATCAACGTGCCGCGCTTCAGCTCGATCAAATCACCGAAAAGGAAGTCGTGAATGATGCCGGTCCCATTGATTTCATCACCATGAATCGCGGCGGTGATAAAAACCGTTGGCCCCGGCTTTTTCGCCCGAATGACGCGCAGCGGCACATGGACTTTTTCGCCCGTGTAGGTTTCGGAAATGACGAGACGCACATCCCTCGATTGCCCGAGAGGAATGCGCTCGCCCGCAATGATAAACGAGGGTCTACGTGGCATTGTGGAACGGTTTCAAGCTAAGGTGATGCAATACGTAACGTGCCCGCTCGCCGGGCGCCTGGCAGCAAAGTCGAAAGCCCGAAACCTCCGGAGGCGTCCGGCGAGCGGACACGCCACGAAAGAAACAAGCCCTCACGTCTCGCCTCCCCCATCGCCTGGGGCGATCTTCTTCAGTCGGCGGCGTTTTTTCTTGGTCAGACGCTCCGGCAGATAATTGCTCAGGGCCTGTTGACTGCCGTAGCAAAGTAAACTGTCCCCCTCCTCGATCACGCGGTGCCTGCGGGGATTGGCGATATGTTGGCCGCCCCGGTTGAGCCGTAGGACCACGATGTCGTGGTCCCGCAGGCCGCTCGTTTCGATGGTCTGCCCAATGAACGAAGCGCCGGGCCAAACCGTAAACTCGGTCACGGTGTAGCCTTTTGTCAGCGAAAGCCGCTCGCGCACATTGAAGTTCCCGAATTTAACCTGCTCCACCGTAAACTGGATTATTTCTCCCGCGATATCCAGGCCGGTCGCCCCTTCGATCCCCTCCAATCCAGGCGAAGAGTTGACCTCCATGATGACCGGTCCATCACTGCCCTCCAGCATATCCACGCCGGCCACCTTCAAGTTGAGAATCTGCGCCGCCCGCACGGCGGTGTGCTCGTAGGCTGCATCCAGTTTCACAATTTCAGTCCTGCCGCCACGGTGCACATTGCTGCGAAACTCCTGCCCGGATGCCGTCCGACGCATCGCCGCCACCACGCGGTCGCCCACCACAAAGGCGCGGATGTCCCGCCCCTTCGATTCGGAGACGAATTTCTGCACGAGCACATTTTGCTGCACGCTGGAAAGGGTCTCGATAATCGCCTCGGCCACCTTGTTGGTTTCTGCCAGGATCACGCCAACGCCCTGCGTGCCGGAGAGCAGTTTGATGATCACTGGCGCACCCCCCATTTCCTGAATAGCCTGCAGGATATCCTTCTGGTTGCGAACAAAGGCCGTCTCCGCGATACCCACATCGTGGCGACTGAGCGCTTGCATCGACGAGAGCTTGTCACGCGAGGCTATGATCGAATCGGCGGTGTTGAGACAAAACGTGCCCATCTGCTCAAACTGCCGGACCACCGAAGTGCCAAAAAAGGTAATCGAGGTGCCGATACGCGGGATCACGGCATCGTAGTGGGCGATCGGCTTGCCGCCATAGGTGACGTCCGGCTCGCCCTCCCTCAAGTAGAGACCGAATTTAAGCGTATCAAAGACGCGCACTTTATGGCCGCCCTTCAGCGCCGCCTCACGGAGGCGCCGCGTGCTGTAGAGTTTGCTGCCGCGTGAGAGTATTCCAATTTTCATAAAAAGATTTCAATTATTCAGCCGGATCAGCGACCATACGAGCTTTCATGCGTGGCCGGCTGACATGTTTGAGCGACGAATCGACCAGAAAATCCCCTTCCAGGGCTTTCCGCCCCAATAGGACACGGCAAACCATGCTGCCACGGGAGACCAGGCTGAACTCGACTTCCTTGGCCCGCCCGTGGATCAACACGGTGGTGCGCACGAAGTAGCGCTCATGCCGCGCCCCGTTACTGGAGCGCACATGCGTCTGGTGGCTGATCGGCGCGACAACGCTCCTGGTAAAAGAGCGATCCTTGCGGTGCAGCACGATATCGAACTGCACCCGGTTCCCGGGAAGCTCGACGATGTTCTCCACATCGAGCGCCGAACGCCGGGCACCCGTATCGCTCTTGGCCAGAATCGATTCGATCCCCCAATCCGGGAGATCGACCGTTTCCTTCCAACCGATGACGTCTAGAGTATTTTTGTTCAAAGGGATTTCAAAAGGTAGGGGCTTCACTTGTGAAGACCGCCGAGCACCGCAATTTTTGTAGGGGCTTCACTTGTGAAGACCGCCGGGCACTACCAAGTCCCTCGCTCGCCTTTCTTCAAAGACCTGGCCACGGCCACCAGTAACTGCACGGTATGCTCCACATCCTCCAGATCCACCATCTCACTGGGCGTGTGCATGTAGCGGAGCGGTATCGAGAGCAGGCCCGTCGCGATCCCGGACTGCGCCACTTGAATAGCACGGGCATCCGTTCCCGTCGGCCGTGAGTCGGCTTCCACCTGATAAGGAATCTTATTCTTCTTCGCCGCGCGGACAATGTGCTCAAAAATCACCGGGTTGATATTGGGGCCCCGGCAAACGATGGGGCCACCGCCCTGCTTAAATAGACCATACTTGCGCGGATCACAGTCGGGCGAATCGGTCGCATGACCGACGTCCACGGCAATCGCAAAATCAGGATTTTCCGAGTAGGCCGCCGTGATTGCGCCGCGCGTGCCGATCTCTTCCTGAGTCGTAGCCGCCGCCGTAACACGGGCGGCCAGCTTGTTTTTGCTGAGGCGACGAACTGCTTCCAGCACGGCATAGGCCCCCGCCTTGTCATCGAAGGCACGCGCCACCCCCACGCTGCCACGAATCAATTCGAAACTCTGGTCGTAGACAGCCGTGTCGCCGATCCCGACGACTTTCTCCGCCTCCTCCTGGGTTTTCACCCCGATATCGATCCAAATCTCGTGGGTCTCCGGGACCTTTTTGCGATCATCCGGGCTCATCAGGTGGATGGCGCGCTTCCCCGTAACCCCCTTGACCACGCCGTTTTTCGTCAGGATGGAGACCCGGCGCCCCGAGATCATGCTCTTATCATGCCCACCCAGCGTGTCGAAGTAGAGAAATCCCTGCTCGTTGATAAAGGTGATGATAAGCCCCAATTCGTCGATGTGTCCGGCAAAAAGCAGCTTCGGATCGCCCTCCGGATTGACGGTGGCGAAGCGGTTCCCCATCGTATCACGACGGTAAGCATCGACCTCCTTTTCCACATACTGATCCACCACCGCCTGCGCCTCATACTCCGCCCCTGTGGGCGAACGCGCGTTGAGCAAGTCCACAAGGAACTCAGGAGCTTCGTAGGCTTTGTTTTTCTTCGATACCGATTTTTTGGTCGTTTTCTTCTTTGGCATAGCTGCGAGTGTTCGCAGAACGCGCCGATAAGCAACGAGTTTTGCGCAGAAAAACGGTCGCCGAGCTTGGGCTACGATAGTTCCCCGTAGCCGAACGCCTTCCTCCTTCGCGCTTCGCGGCTTCGGCGGACAAGTCGCGGTCGGACGAGTTCAACACGCCGAATCAGCCAGACCCACCAATCCCAAGCCGAAGGGCTTGGGCTACAATAGTTTCCCGTAGCCGAACGCCTTCGCGTTTGGACAAGTTCGCAACACGCCGAATCAGCCCGACCCACCGTCCCAAGCCGAAGGACTTGGGCTACGATAATTCCCCGTAGCCGGACGCCTTCGCGTTCGGACCCGTTCGCAACACGCCGAACCAGCCCGACCCACCGTCCCAAGCCGAAGGGTTTGGGCTACAATAGTTCCCCGTAGCCGAACACCTTCGCGTTCGGACCGGTTCGCTTGGCCTACATCCCTTTCTCAATTATTTTCCAGAATCGTTCGGCGAAATCGGGATCACGACGATCCAAGTCGGGAAACCCCGGGACTATCGCTCCAAGCCAAGGGTATTGCTCCCATCGCTCAACCAAACCCGCGCGGACTGGGTTGGCCAAAATATAATTGGACGTGTCAACGTGACGTCCGGATTGACGCTCCTGCTCGCGAACCACGTGGTCATGCGGCTGAGCTTGCCAGCGCACGGGCACGATTCTTTTTCCGAAATATTTTCGTAGGAACGCAGTGGCTTTTTGCTGATCACTGTCCTGACTCCGACCGATCCAGAGCAAGTGAATGTGATCCGGCATTATGCAGTAAATCGGCGTCGCCAGGGCATAGCGCACGCAGGCATGCAGCAATACTTCGCGAAACTGAAGGTGAAGCTCGGCGCCCAAGTCAAAGCGTGCCCGCTTTTCAGTTGTATGCGTCCAGAAGACATAAGCCCTCCCGCGATAATACTCGGCAGGGAGACGTGGTAACTTCCCCTTCATTATCTTCAATGAAAAGAGAATCCACCCTATTTCAGCAAGTCTATTTGGGATGATAGCCGGAATCCGCCCAAATCAACCACCATCCCAAGCCGAAGGGCTTGGGCTACGATCATCCCCCGTAGCCGAACGCCTTCGCGTTCGGACGAGTTCGCAACGCGCCGAATCAGCCAGACCCGCCTATCCCAAGCCGAAGGGCTTGGGCTACAATAGTCCCCCGTAGCCGAACGCCTTCGCGTTCGGACCAATAGTCCCCCGTAGCCGAACGCCTTCCTCCTTCGCGCTTCGCGGCTTCGGCGGACAAGTCGCGTTCGGACCGGCTACGCCCAGGCGCCGACTCTCCCCGGAAAAGTCTTGAAGCAGCGGGCTGCGCATCCAGATTACTGCGCTTTTCGCCCAACACGCACAAACTTATGAAAACACTCAAATTCGCAGTTTTACCCGGTGATGGCATCGGCCCAGAGGTCATGGACGTCGCGCTCGACGTCCTCAAGGTCGTCGGCACGAAGTTCGACTTCGCCCTCGACTACGAGTCCGCCGATATTGGCGGGATCGCCATCGATAACCACGGCACCGCCTTTCCGGAAAGCACGCGGAAGGTCTGCGAAGATTCTGCAGCCATTCTCTTCGGTTCGGTTGGTGGACCCAAATGGGAATCCCTTCCTCCCAAAGAACAGCCCGAACGCGCCGCCCTGCTCCCCATTCGCAAGGCTTTTTCCCTCTACGCCAACGTGCGCCCCGGCCTCCTCTACCCGCAACTGACGGATGCGTCGCCGCTGAAAAAGGAGCGCATTCCCGACGGCATCGACATCGTCTGCATCCGCGAATTGACCGGTGGCATCTACTTCGGCCAGCCCAAGGCCACCACCACACTCGAAAACGGCGAAGAGCAAGCTATCGACACCATGGTCTACAAGACCAGCGAGATTGAGCGTATCGCTCAGGTCGCCATCGATACGGCGAGGGCCCGCGGCAAGCGGGTCTGCTCCGTCGATAAGGCCAACGTGCTGGAGACCTCCGTGCTCTGGCGGAGAGTGGTCACCGAGTACTTTGCCAAGCACGCGCCCGAGATCGAGCTGAGCCACATGTATGTCGACAACGCCGCAATGCAGCTCGCCCGCGACCCGAACCAATTCGACGTGCTCTTCACGGAAAACATGTTCGGCGACATTCTTTCCGATGCAATGGGCGTGATCTGCGGCTCCCTCGGCATGCTGGCGTCCGCCAGCCTCGGCGCGACGCAGAACAGCCTCGGCTTCCCCTTCGGCCTCTACGAGCCCTCCGGCGGCACGGCCCCCGACATCGCGGGTCAGGGGATCGCCAATCCCTGCGCGCAAATCCTCAGTGCTGCGCTCATGCTCCGCTACAGTTTCGGCCAACTCGAAGCCGCTGCCGCCATCGAAGCCGCTGTCGAAAAAACCGTGACCAGCGGCACCCGCACCGGCGACATCGCCTTCGGCCTCCAACCCGTCGACACCAAAACCATGGGCACCACCATCCTAAAAAACCTCTAAATAAAATTGGGTAAACCACCCCAAAAAAAAGGAACCGCGAATGGACGCGAATGCACGCGAATTTGATGGCCCAAACGGCGGGGAGGTATACGACATCGTAGGCTGTGCCTTCGAGGTGCTGAATGAACTGGGGCACGGCCTCGTGGAGAAACCCTACGAAAATTCGATGGTTGTTGAATTTAACTTGAGGGATATCGCCTACGAGCAACAAGAGGAGTTCGACGTCATCTACAAAGATGTTAAGGTAGGAAAATATATCCCTGATTTAATCGCCTTCGCTAAGGTGGTGGTCGACACCAAAGTAATCGATCAAATCACCAACATCGAACGCGCCCAAATGATCAATTACCTAAAAATCACCGGCCTCGAAACCGGTCTCATCCTGAACTTTAAACGCCCAAAACTTGAATGGGAGCGAATCGTCCTCGAGTCGTCCCGATAAACACTCATTCGCGTCCATTCGCGTTCATTCGCGGTTCCAAAAACCCGAACCCAAGCTAACCAGACTTCCACTTCTATGACCGCTTCCGAGATTCGCCAGTCCTTTCTTGATTTCTTTGCTTCCAAGCAGCACAGCGTGGTGCCTTCGGCCTCGCTTATGCCGCAGTCGCCGGGCTTGCTTTTTACCAATGCGGGCATGAACCAATTCGTGCCCTACTTTCTCGGCACCGAAAAAGCACCCTACTCGCCCGCCCGCGCGGTCGACACCCAAAAATGCATCCGCGCCGGCGGCAAGCACAACGACCTCGAAGATGTCGGCTACGATACGTATCACCACACCTTCTTCGAGATGCTGGGTAACTGGTCCTTCGGCGACTACTTTAAAAAAGAAGCCATCGGATGGGGGTGGGAGTTGCTCGTCGATGTCTGGGGCATCCCCGCCGAGCGACTCTACGCCACCGTCTACGCTCCGGGCGAAGGCGATCCTTCCGCGTTCGATCAAGAGGCCTACGATTATTGGGCGGCCCTCTTCGAGAAGCAGGGACTCGACCCAAAGATCCACATCATCAACGGCAACGTGAAGGACAACTTTTGGATGATGGGCGAAACCGGCCCCTGCGGCCCCTGTTCGGAACTTCATGTCGACCTCACGCCGAAGGGCGACAGCCAGGGCACGTTGGTCAACCAGGACTCCGATTTCTGCATCGAAATCTGGAATCTCGTCTTCATTCAATACAACGCCGAGGCCGACGGCTCTTTCCGCGATCTGCCCGCCAAGCATGTCGATACCGGGATGGGCTTCGAACGCGCTTGCTCGTTAATTCAAAACACCAAGGGCTTCACCGACTTTTCCCAAAAACCCACCAACTACGCCACCGACGTATTTCAGCCAATTTTCCATACCCTCGAAAAACTCAGCGGCAAAACCTACGAAGACGTTTACCCCGACCCGGACCCCGAATCCCGCACCCCGGATCCCGAATCCCGCATCCCCCAAGGCATCGCCTTCCGCGTCATCGCCGACCACATCCGCACCCTCGGCTTCTCCATCGCTGATGGTATCCTACCGGGCAATACGGGGCGCAACTACGTGCTGCGCCGCATCCTGCGCCGCGCCGTCAAATACGGGCGCACCCTCGGTTTCGATGGGGGCGAGCCCTTCCTGCCGAAACTGGTCGATACATTGGTCGCAGAATTCGGCGGCGTTTTCCCCGAAATCGAAAGCCGCGCCGAAGCCGTCAGAGAAGTCCTCGCCACCGAGGAAGAAAGCTTCAACCGCACCCTGGACCGGGGATTAGACATCTTTGAAGAATCAGTTGCTGACCTCCTAATGAAATTAGCGACAACCGGGTATTACGATTACCCAGACTCAATTTCGAGAGACGTGGAGCATTTCATTTCGGAAATTTCACGCAAACCCGGAGGGATAAAAGAACCTGATATTCAAAGGCAGATCATTGAATATGCGAAGAGACAAAATAACGTTCCAAGCGAGGCTCTTTCATTTCCCGCAGAGGAAGCTTTCAAACTCTACGACACCTATGGCTTCCCCATCGACCTGACCGCGCTGCTATGCCGTGAACGCGGCATCGCGCTCGACGAAGCTGCCGTCGAGCAACACATGGAGCAGCAACGCGAGCGTGCCCGGGCTGCTCAGAAAAGCACCGTCGTGCGTGCGCTCGACCTGAGCACCGAGGCCGAGACCGTATTCCTCGGCTTTGAGCAGGACAGCTGCGAAGCGACCATCCTCGAAATCCACGAGCAGGACGACCAGGTGCTGGTCATTACGGATAAAACAGTCCTCTACACCGAAATGGGCGGTCAGGAAGGCGATACGGGAACAGCTGAGATCGACGGAGCAACGTACAAGATTATCGGTGTGCAAAAGATCGGTCACGCCGTCGCGCATATTTTTGAGAACGTTCCACGCTCGACCTTCAGCGCTCAACGCTCAATAACGATTTCACTCGACCGCGAGCGGCGCCGCCCTATCGAGGCCCACCACACGGCCACCCACCTGCTGCATTGGGCACTCCACGAAGTCGTCTCGCCGGATGCCACGCAGCAAGGCTCCAGCGTATCGCCGGAACGCCTGCGTTTTGACTTCAACGCCAAAGCCCTTACCCCGCAGCAAATCAGCGAGATGGAAAACCAGGTCAACGCTTGTATCGAGGCAGCGGAGACGGTTTCCTGGCGGGAAGTGCCCTACTCTGAAGTCAAAGGCCGGAGCGATATCATGCAGTTTTTCGGCGATAAATACGGCGATCAGGTCCGCGTCGTGCAAATCGGCGGTGAGCCGCGTGCGCTCGACGGCTACTCCATGGAGCTCTGCGGTGGCACCCATGTGCGCAACACATCGGAGATCGGGCTGTTTAAAATCAAGTCCGAAGGGGCCATCGCCGCCGGGGTGCGGCGGATTGAGGCGCTTTGCGGCGAAGCGGCGGAGGCTTATCTCAAGGAAGTCGATGCGCAAGAGGCCGAGGCCAGGACCGCGGCGCTGGACAAGCTGAATGCCGTCAACGAGGCTCTCCGGGACCTGGGGGCCGATACCTACGCCCCCGTGTCAGAAGCTTCCGCAGAGGAACTCAAAGCGACCGCCATCGAAGCAGATAAAGCACTCAAGAAAGCACAGGCAGCCGGTGCCGCCAAGGCGGCCAACGCTCTCCTCGACGAACTCGATCTATCGACGAATCTGGTCATTGCGCAGGAAGGCCCTGCAGCACTGCTCCAGGAGCTTTTGAACGGACTCAAGCAACAACAATTCAGTCAGGCGGCATTCTGCATCGTCGACAACGGCGACAAGCTCCACCTCGGCGCACTCGTTGGTAAAGAATCCGAGCACAATGCGGGCAAATTGATCCAAACCCTGGCCCCGCTCGCTGGCGGCAAAGGTGGCGGCAAGCCCGACATGGCCCGCGGCGCCGCACCCCAGAGGGATAAGCTGGCAGAGCTGGAGAACGCTGCAAGGGAAGCGCTCAATATTTAAATATTGATAAAAAAACGGCACTCAAGTTAAGGGTTACCTGTCCCTTTGGAACTCGATTTGCTCCCCATTTACGCGTTAACGCGCTTCGCCCGCCACCACCCACAGCACGGCTCTTTCGTGGCGTGTCCGCTCGCCGGACGCCCTGACTTCAGCCTCGGCAACTAACCCGCGACAGGCGCTCGCAAGCGAGCACGCCACGCCGGTCAACCCCGTGGCGTGCCCCCTAGCCGGACGCCCGGCGGAGGCTCGGTTGGGGGCTACCTAACGGGACTCCTACACGCATACACCGCCGTTGTGAGCGCACACTGCAAAAGTTTTACCGAATCCCGTAGTCTTTTATACTGCAACGAAGATTGGCACGGTGGATGCCCGCCGTATTTTATGCTTAACCAATCGGACATAGGAAGGCGATTCGTATTCGGCAGGGCGATAGTAGCCTGAGTATGCTCTGTAATAGCCGTAGCAATACCGATACGATTCCGGAGGAATTCATCAACTAAAGCGCTATGATTTATAAAATTCCCCCTTTTTGTCGCCTCTACGGAGCGCGGGCATAAAAAACGCCCGGCCGGTTGACGGCTCGGGCGTTGCTGAAAAGTTTCTATAATCCGCAGATCACTGTCCGCTTTTTAGAAAGCGGAATGATTCGATATTCACGATATAGCCCGTGCCTTCGAAGGTGAAATAAAGGTCGGCGGTACTGCCCGCAAAGGCTTCAAGCCCCCCTACATTGAACTGCTGCTTCTCATAATTGCTCCAGCCGCCCGTGGCGTTTGGCTTAAGGTAGGCCAGCTTCAAGCCTTGAGGGCCGCCCCATGTCAGGATGATTCGATCATCGGAATTGTTCTGATACGCGGGCACCGCGAGATTGATCTCGATCGTATCAAAGTCATCCGGCAAGGTGAAATCGTTGTATCCGAAATTGTCACCCGCATTGATATAGCCGACCGCATCACCGTTCTCCACGAGTTGCGTTCCTGATTGAGCGTCGTAATTTTCAGCTTCCTTGATAAAGCGGAAAGCGTCGAGGTCGGCAATGTAGCCGCTCCCTTCGAAATTAAAGTAGAAGTCAACTGTATTACCGCCGTAGATACTAACCACACTCGCATTGAAAGTTTGGGTTTCAAAATTATTCCACCCACCGGTCGAGGCCGGTTTGAGGGAGGCTAGCTTTAATCCGGCTTGCCCTCCGACGGTCAGGATAATCCTGTCATCCGGATTACTCGCACCAGGGGAGATCGCCAAATCGATCTCGATCGAGTCGAATTCCGGCGGTAAAAAGAAATTATCGAAGCCTAAGTAGTCACCCGCGTTAATGTAGCCCACGGCCTCCCCGCCTTGGGTTAATTGCGTTCCGAATTCGTTGGTGTAGTTCTCGGCCTCCGCTCCCGACTGTCCAAAAGCTGAAACGAAAAAAAGCATTGCACTTGCAATGATAGCGATTGTTTGAGCTGGCGACGCACCGTTGGCGCGGAGTGGTTGTTGCGTGTATTTCATGGTTTATTTCATTTGGGGTTTCAGTAGTATTTTCGGCCGTGATCAAAACAATCACTTATGCCTATGATAAAAATTACTTAACGCACCTGTCAAGTCCAGAATCGGTTTTTTTAGAAAGTGGGGGGGGGCGTAAAAATAAAGTTTAAAGTTGCTTGGTGCTGCGGTTTCGCCGTGAACATCGCGGGATGGCATGAAGTTCATGGATTGAGCGCGAGGGCGGTATGTTTCATGTGATCAGCCGTGGCAATTACCCTCCTTCGCTTTGAGAGCCACGGCGGAAATAACAACAGGATCTGATTGTCAAAGAGGGCGCACATAAGTCTTTTGAAACTATGCTGGTTAGATTTGGACTTCGATGAGCTCAGTCAAGTCGCAGAGCCGGAAACCGCTAATTTTCGCTGATGAAAGCTTATGGGGCTTTTCTCTTTTCCATTTTATAAGCGTCAATTAGCGCACATAAGAGGTGTCAAAATTCTCTTCTACATCCGAGTGGCTCTGCGGCATGTCGCAAGCGACAGCCCTACGATTGAACCCCTGCAAAAAAACATCACATATCCGGTTTCATTACTTAAGTTAGCGCCATTCCAAAATGCCCCCTTCACAAAGCATACGAGACTTAAATAGCGAATATTTGAAGCGGGCTGTGCGGTGTGGCGTAGTGACAAGCTTCCAGCTTGTCGGTCTGAGTGGAGACAAGCTGGAAGCTCGTCACTACGTATCGTCCTGGCGAGTATGGCACGGGAGAAAGCCGGCAATAGAGCCAACCTCCCACCCAAGAACTGATCGACCGAGCCTTCCTCATTCTTGGTATGACGCAATCGCGTCTGGATATTCTGCCGCGCTACCACACCAATCTACCCGAGCGAGCCGTCATGATCACGTGGACGACCCGGTTGGCGCGGTCAGCGTACACGGTATTTGTGGCGTCTGGGGCACGCTCGCCGTAGGTCTATTCGGCACGACTGCCATCGATCCAGGACTCCTCTCAAACGGCCTGCTTTACGGCGGAACGGCGCAAATCGGCATCCAGGCGCTGGGCGTTGCGGCTGTATTCGCCTTCGTTTTACCCGTCTCGCTCCTCCTCTTCAAGGTCATCCAAGTTACCATGGGTCTGCGCGTCAGTGAGGACGCCGAACTGGAAGGTCTCGACATCTCCGAGCACGGAAACGAGGCCTACGCCGACTTCCAAGTCTTCGCCGACCTTGCGGAAGATGAATTGAGCTGAGAGACCTAAACCGCGACAGGTCCGTTTCCAAAGGACCATTTCTGATTGGCCTTGAATTAGACGAGCACTTCGCCTCCGCGTTCCTGGACGGTTTCCTACACGAGATCTTTATTCGAGTAGAGCGCGTCGCCGCTGACGTCCTGCCTTCGAGCACTTCTCAAGGGGGTTCATTAATGAGTTTCCCGGCGAGCTTTTGCTCCTAACCGCTGCCGCTGGCAGCAGCTTGGGCGACCGGAATGCCGTCCGTAGCGTCAACCAGCGAGACGATGTTGGCCACATTGTTCGCGACGACTTTGCCGTCGATTGAGAGCAAATCGGGCCGATGGGATATTGGCGGCCACGCCGCGAGAGGGGGTCTTTGACCGTGCGCGGGGCCTTACCCACGCTTTCAGCATGTTTGGACGTAACCGTTATTCTACCCGAAGTTAAGCCTTATTTTTACGACTAAATGCGTAAAAGCCGCGGTTTGAGCTTCCGGATGATGAGGCTTCCTTCTGGCCCGCCCCTTCGTGCTTGCATGGGTCTGCAAAAAATCCAGCCTTCTGCCAATTTTATTATGCCAAAACGCACTGACATTCAAAAAATCCTCATTATTGGCTCGGGCCCGATCGTCATCGGTCAGGCCTGCGAATTTGACTATTCGGGCACCCAGGCCTGCAAGGCGCTGCGCGAGGAGGGCTACCAGGTCGTGCTGGTCAACAGCAACCCGGCGACCATTATGACGGACCCGGAGTTTGCGGATGTCACCTACATCGAGCCGCTTACGGTCGATGCTCTGGAAAAGATCATCGATAAAGAGCGCCCCGATGCCCTCCTCCCCACGCTGGGCGGACAGACGGGTCTGAACTTGTCGATGGACTTGAATGCGGCAGGCATTCTGGCGAAATACGGGGTGCAAATGATCGGCGCCAACCCGGCGGCTATCGAAAAGGGCGAAGCTCGCGAAATCTTCAAACAGGCCATGCTCAAGATCGGCCTCGATGTGGCCCGCTCCGCCACGGTCAACAATCTGGGGGATGCGCTCAAAGCCGCCGAGGAGCTGATCGGCGATTTTCCGATCATCATCCGCCCCAGCTACACCCTGGGTGGCTCCGGCGGCGGCATCGCCTACAACCGCGAGGAGTATGAGCAGATGGTGCAAAACGGCCTCGACATCTCCCCGACTCACGAAGTGCTGGTCGAGGAGTGCCTACTTGGCTGGAAGGAATATGAGATGGAGGTTATGCGGGACCACAAGGACCAGTGCGTGGTTATCTGTTCCATCGAAAATTTCGATCCGATGGGCGTGCACACGGGCGACTCCATTACCGTCGCTCCGGCCATGACGCTGACCGATAAGGAATACCAGCTCATGCGCGACGCGTCCTTCGCCTGCATCCGCGAGGTTGGTGTCGAAACCGGCGGTTCCAATATCCAGTTCTCCGTCAACCCCGAGAACGGCCGCATGGTGGTGATCGAGATGAATCCCCGGGTGTCCCGCAGCTCCGCCCTGGCCTCCAAGGCCACCGGCTTCCCCATCGCCAAAATCGCGGCCAAGCTCGCCGTCGGCTACAGCCTTGATGAGCTGCAAAACGACATCACCCGCGAGACCCCGGCCAGTTTTGAGCCCACCATCGACTACGTGGTGACAAAAATCCCCCGCTTCACTTTCGAAAAATTCATCGGTGCCGATACCACGCTGACCTCCGCCATGAAATCAGTGGGCGAGGCCATGGCCATCGGGCGCACCTTTAAAGAATCTTTCCAAAAGGCCCTTCGCTCGCTTGAAATCGGCGCAAAGGGCTTCGTGGGGCCGGGTAAGTTTGCCGAAAAAATCTCCGATCTGCCGGCCATTCGCCGCGGCATCTCCATCCCCACGGTCGAACGGGTCTTCTGGCTGCGCCATGCCTTTCTCAACGGAATGACCGACGAAGAAATCTTTGATCTCTCAAAAATCGACCCCTGGTTTATCGATCAGCTACGCCAGATCGTCGGTATCGAGCTCGACCTCAAAAAGCTCAGTCTGACCCGCCTGGATGAGCCACGCATGCGCACCGCCAAGGAGGCTGGTTACAGTGATGCGCTGATCGCCGATTTGGTCGGCTCGAACCGGCAGTCTGTCCGCAAGCGCCGGGAAAAGCTCGGCATCCTGACCAACTACCGGCTGGTCGATACCTGCGCGGCGGAGTTTGAGGCCCTCACGCCCTACTATTATTCTTCTTACGGGGTGGAAAACGAGATCTCGGTGTCGGACAAGGAAAAGATCATGATCCTCGGCGGTGGCCCCAACCGGATCGGACAGGGCATCGAATTCGATTACTGTTGCGTCCATGCCTCCTTCGCTCTGCGCGATGCGGGCTACGAGACCCTTATGGTCAACTCCAATCCCGAGACGGTCTCGACCGACTATGACACTTCGGACAAACTCTTCTTCGAGCCGCTCACCCTGGAGGATGTTCTCGAAATTTACACCCAGTCGAAGTGCGACGGTGTGATCGTGCAATTCGGCGGTCAGACACCGCTCAATCTCGCTACCGACCTGGAGGCCCACGGGGTCAATATTATCGGAACGTCACCTTCCATGATCGATGCTGCGGAAGACCGCGACCAGTTTCGCGCCATCCTGGAGCGGGTTGGCCTGAAACAGCCGGAGAACCGCATCGCCCACTCTTTGGAGCAGGCTTATGAACTGGCCGGAGAGATTGGCTTTCCCATCCTCCTGCGCCCTTCCTTCGTTTTGGGCGGACGTGGCATGTTCATCGTTTATGACATGGAGGAAATGAAAAAGATTGTCCGTGAAGTCTTCGATGTGGCCCCGGGCAAGCCCGTTCTGCTCGACAAATTCCTTGAGGATGCTTTTGAGCTGGATGTCGACTGCATCTCGGACAGCGAGACCACCGTTATCGGCGGCATGTTGCAACACGTCGAATTCGCCGGCGTGCACTCGGGCGATGCCGCCATGGTCATGCCGCCGCATACCCTGTCGGACTCCATGCTGGAAAAGGTGCGCACCGCATCCTACGCCCTCGCCAAAGAGTTAAAAGTCGTCGGCCTGATGAACGTGCAGTATGCCATCAAAGACGACGAGCTCTACATCATCGAAGTCAACCCGCGGGCTTCCCGAACCATCCCTTTCGTCTCCAAGGCGATCGGCGTGCCGCTGGCCAAGCTGGCCGCGCGTGTCATGGCCGGCGAAAACCTGAAAGAGCTCGGCTATACCGAGGAGATCATCCCGCCCTACTGGGCGGTTAAAGAATCTGTCTTCCCCTTCAACCGCTTCCCCGGAGCGCCGATCATGCTCGGACCCGAGATGCGCTCCACCGGCGAAGTCATGGGCCTCGACAAGGATCTCGGCGTCGCTTTCGCCAAGTCGCAGATGGCGGCCAAACCAAGCCTTCCCGACAGCGGCGATATCTTCATCAGCGTAAAGGACAGCGACAAAGAACGCGCCGTTGAGATTGGTCAGGGGCTCAGCGAGCTGGGTTTCGGCATCCTCGCCACGGCGGGCACAGGCAAAATACTCAAAGAAAACGGCATCGCCGTGAAAAACGTCTGCCGTCTCAGCGAGGGGCGCCCCAACGTGATCGATTTGATCAAAAACAACAAAGTGGCGCTCATCATCAACACCCCGCAGGGCACCGTGCCGCGGCAAAACGAAAACCAAATCCGGACCGAGGCCGTGAAGCACAACATCTGCATCATGACCACGATCTCGGCCGCATCCGCCGCCGTCGATGGCATCAAAGCACTTCGCAAAAAGGGCTTCGACGTCCGCTCGATTCAAAGCTATAGTCAGGAAGCCAATCCAAGGTAGGCCGACATAGTGTGCTCGCTCTTGACCGGCGTAGCTCGACACGTCCGCCCTAGCCTTAGCAAAGGTGGAAGAGCGAAGACGGTTGCTCGCGCCTGCTGTGTATTGAGGAGCCGTCTGGATCGTTCAGCCGAGCTGAACCGCCAGGGCGTCCGCAAGCGGACACGCCACGAGGTCGCCTTGCGTGGCGTGCTCGCTCGCGAGCGCCTGGGGCAGGTTGGCTGCCAAGGGCGACGCTAGGGCGTCCGGCAAGCGGACACGCCACGGATGGATCAGTCCCTTCCCAAGGTGTCCTTCCCGACCGGGTGCTCGCCGACCCAGCGGAAGTCGAGTTCGTCGAGCAATCTAATATGCTCTGCGAGCAGGAGGCCCTTACGGCCGCGCTGGCGTTGCTGTGCGACAAACTCGGCGAGCGGCTGGTTTTTCTTGTAGAAGCGGGGAACATGGCTGTCCCCGTGCGCTTCATAGTAGGCTTTGAGCTCTGCGTAGAGCGCTCTCCACCGGGGCGAGACCTCCCGGTTGGGCGAAAAAACAAACCCGGCGGCCCGCAGCTCGCTGATCTCGCGCCGGTTCAGCTTTCCACGGCGCTTGCGGTCGCGGATGTTTTCGATGAAGGCGACGAGTTTTTTATCCTCGCAGCTGCGCGGAACATGCGCATGCCCCTGCTTTTCGACGAATCGACGCAAGCGTGCCAGGCGGTCCGCCCAGTCGACCTGTGGCGGCGGCTCGGGGAGATGATTCGGATCGAAACCGATACGATTCAGACGCTCGACCTGCCAAGGCTCCAGCCGGTTCCCTTCGAGGTTTTTAATCTGTCGCCGCATCCAGACACGAAGCCGCTCTGGAAACTGCCCAACTTCCGGCAGGCGGCCTCCATACTCCTTCTCCAGGATCGCTTCGATTTCCCGTAAGGTTTTTAGCCAGGGCGAAATGTGGACTCGTTTTGATTTCACCCCGTCAACCCGTTGACGCGGCGTTACGCCCAGGGCTTTCAGTTTACGTAACTTTTCGGGTTTCAGTTTCTTCTTCCGCATGCCCTCCTGCTGGTTGGCCAGCCACTTGCCGAGGTCCGGATCGTCACAATAGCTGCTTGGCACCCGCAGGTGACCAAACTTTTTCTTGAACGCGCGAAGTTTCTCAAACGATTCATGCCAGCTCTGATTGACGCCCGCTTTGCCGTCGAAATCAAAGCCCCGGCTTTTGAACTCGTCCACGATTTCGGGTCGTAGTTTACCCTGATTGTGGAGCATGCGCATCCTTGAAATCCAGGGCCGGAGCGATTTGTCAAAATGCAACGGGAGCGGACCCGATCCGCGATACCGTGCTTTCGCCGCACAATACTCGTCCAACCGTTTTCGCCAGCGTGCCTCCATCGCCTTTTGCGGATCGACTTTCGGTTTCTTCGGCTTGGCCGCTTTACGCGGACGCTTTGACGCCACCGTCCAGTCGAAATCCAGAGTATCCAACGCATCGATACGCCACTGCGCCAGCTTCCCTGCCTTGCGGGCCTTGGCATGATACTCCACCCAACGTTCCCGGTTCGGCAGGTCCCCGGCAGCATAGGCCCGAAACGATTGCCGCCAACGCGTAAAGCCCTGATCATTCAATACCGTATCAAAGTCGAACGGAAGAGCCCACAGTTTCTCCAGTCGCTCCTCTTTGAGCTTACCCGCCCGCAGTGCGGTGATCTGCCTGCGCAGCCATGTGTAGTGGGTCTCGTCGCAATGCAGCAAGCCCAGCATGGGCGTTTTCTGCGAAGCGCAGGCCTCCAGGAGCGCATCGTAGGCGGCCTGCCAGCGCAGCTCGAAAACATCCGGCCCCCGCCGCACCCCTTTTTTATTTTTGGATCGGGGCCCGTAGCCGCGCACCCAATTAAATCCGGCTTTCTCGAGGATGACCTGCTGCCACCCCGGCAGGGTGCCCTCCTCTTTTTTGATGCAATAACGGGTCAGCCAACGGCGGTCCTTTTCGTTGGGTAAATTGTAGGTAGCGAATGTCTCCACCGTTTCCGGGAGGGTCTTACGCAGCGCAGCCACCGAATCGCGGAATTTTTGATAGCGAATGGATTCGTAGAGTGACAGATCGACCGAGCCAAAGGCCTGTTTCTTTTTCGGAAGACGCGGTGATGCCGGAGGCGCATCCAGATACCCGGCATCCGTCTCCATAAAATCGGCATCATCGTCCGTCGAATAGTCGATCGCGCTATCCACAGGGAAAGGCGGCAACACCCCCGCTGGACGCGACCGCCGTTTCGGCGGGCGGGCCAGCTTGTTTTTGCGCTTTTTCGATTTTCGTTTACCCATGGGACCGCCAAGGTTGACTATTCGTCCGGGCGATTGCAAGCCAAGGACGGCGGAGCCCGTTCCCGTTACTCGGGCCGCAGGACGCGAAAAACCTCCCGCAGTTTTGCCGGATCTTTGATACCGGGGGCACTCTCTGCACCGCTGTTGATGTCCAAGTGTTCGGCACCGGTCTGGCTGACCGCCGGAAGAACGTTGTCCGGAGCCAGTCCACCTGCCAGCACCCAATTTCTCTGCGGATATTCGGCGCTGAGCTGACTGAAACGCCCCCAGTCGCCAACCACCCCGGTGCCGCCTACCTGATTTTTCACATAGGTATCGACCAGAATGGTTTCCGCGAATTGCAGCGCCGCCGTTGGGAAATCGTCCTCCGGGGCGACCCTCGGTGCCAACCAGAGCCTTTCCGATCCGACCAGCCCGGACCAGGCGGCCAGCGTGGCCAGCCCCACTTGCAGACCGCTGTGAATTTGAAAGTAATCGAATCCTGCATCCCGGTGCCGCTCCAATTCCTCGGTGCCGGTTTCCACATCGACGAGCACCCGCTTGCCCTCCGGCACACGCGATGCCAGTTCCCGGGCCCGCTCCAAACTGAGGGCGCGCGGTGAATTCGGATAGACGATAAACCCGCAATAATCCGCCCCCAGCGAAAGCGCCAAATCAACATCACTTTCCCGGGTCAGACCACAGATTTTTATACTCACGCGCCGATACATGAAGCGAAGGTTAGGCAAGTATCATGAGAGATCAAGCACCGCTGCACGTCCTTCCAAACGCGACCTGTCCGCCGTAGCCTCGGCGAAGGAGGAAGGCGTTCGGCTACAAACTTCCGAACGTGACGGCATCGGGCTACATACCTCCGAACGCGAAGGCGTTCGGCTACAAACCTCCGAACGCGAAGGCGTTCGGCTACGAATGGACGCTGAGAATAAGACAAATTATTTGGGGCCCCACGAGATTGTCCCGGTTTCTGTTCTTGCCAATTCGTCCGAGCGGAGGACGCTGGCAACTATGTCAAAAAGATTTGTAGTTATCATGGCGGGTGGACGCGGCGAGCGCTTTTGGCCGGAAAGCCGTATCGCCCGACCCAAGCAACTTTTACCCATCGTGGGCGAGACGCCGATGCTGGCACAGACCGTGGAACGCCTGTCCGGACTGGTTCCCCCGGGGGCTATTTTTGTCATTACGAATGCAGAACAGCGCGACGCCGTGCTGGAAGTCTGCCCCGATCTCGACCCGGACAAGGTGATCGGTGAACCTGTCGGACGCGATACGGCGGCAGCGGTCGGCCTCGCTACGCTACTGGTCCGTCGTGAGGACCCAGATGCCAGCTTTGCCATGCTCCCGGCCGATGCCGTCATCCACGACGCGGACGGCCTTCGAAAAACCCTCGAAGCGGCGTTTGCTGCGGTGGAAGCCAAGCCCGTGTTGGCCACGATTGGCGTTCCGGCCAGCTTTCCCGCGACGGGCTATGGCTACATCCAACAGGGCGAACGATTCGGCGACTATGTCGGGTGCCCTGTCTTCGAGGTGCAGCGTTTCGTGGAAAAACCTGACCTGGAAACCGCGCAGCAATACCTTGCAGCCGGAGGCTACTTCTGGAATGCCGGGATGTTTTTTTGGTCGGTCGGCTCCATCGCCAGCGAGTTGCAGAAAAACACGCCGAGCCTTTGGCAGGCACTGCAAGCCATCGACTCGGGGCTCGATGCCGGAGAGGGCCTCGAAGCGCTGCTCGCTCAGCACTATCCCGGCCTCGAAAAAATATCGATCGACTATGCCGTCATCGAGAAAGCGGAGCGAATCGTCATGCTGGAGGCCAATTTCGATTGGGATGATGTAGGGGAATGGCCCGCCATTGCCCGGCACTACCCCCGGGATCCGGCGGGCAATGTGACTCGCGGCCAGACCGAGCTCGTGGAGGCCGCCAATAATATTGTCTATTGCCGTGACGACGATCACCTCGTGGCCCTTTTGGGCGTGGAGGATTTGATTGTCGTGAAGACAAACGATGCCACGCTTGTCTGCCACAAAGATAAAGCGCAGGAAATCAAACATCTGGTCAAAACCCTGAGCCTGAAGGCAGCCAATAAGCATCTTATTTGACGTGAACTACCTGGGCATCGATTGGGGTGAAAAGCGCATCGGTCTCGCTTTCGCCGATGAGGTCGGGATTGCCATTCCCCTGCCCGCTGCGGTCGCCGCTTCCAAAAAGGCGCGCATGCGGCAAATCGAGACTGTGGTCGAGACACGGCGCGTCGAAGCTCTGGTCGTGGGCTATCCATTGAACATGGATGGATCGGTCGGCTTCAAGGCCCGCGAAGTGGATGGATTCATCGAAGAGCTGGAAAAGCGCTTCCGGCTACCCGTCCACCGCATTGACGAGCGCCTCTCCAGTCACTCCGTGGAACAGGGCCTGAAAGGGCAAAAGCGAAAACCGAGCCGCCAAAGTGGCGAAATCGACTCCCGTGCCGCCGCCCTTATCCTGCAGGATTTTATCGAAGAAAAGAGGCCGGGCAGTCGGTAAAGCGTATCGCAACACACCGCAACAGCGGTCACTTGAGGGAAGCCGAATACGTCAGGGCACTTCTATTTGAGCGTCTTTTGGCGGGATTCTTTGAATTCCAGCTTGACCCATCGGTCCCGAGTTCGACATCTTACACGCATACGAGCCTTGCGGGTATAGTTTAGAGGTAAAACATCTGCCTTCCACGCAGAGGTCGTCGGTTCGATTCCGTCTACCCGCACCATGCTTTTCTCCTGGCACAAAGCCAGTCGCTACCGCACGGAGTGTGGAGAAACTTGTTTGAAGGGCATCCAGCCGAACAATCCCGGTTGACAGTCGCCGCTCTCTGGCTGAACTCACGGAATGGAACCGATCAACCGCTACCTCGACGCCGCCATCCTCAAGCCGGAGTTCACCGAAGCGGACGTTATCGAAGCGCTGAAGTGCTGCGTGCGCCTCGAAACCTACAGTGCCTGCGTGCGCCCTTGCGATATTGAGCTGGCGCAAAAGTATTGTGAGGGCACCCGGACGGCAGTTTGCGTGGTGCTTGGTTTTCCCCACGGTGTCCAGCTTTCCGGATCAAAAGTCGAGGAGGCCAAGCGCTACCTCGCCTCGGGAGTCGACGAAATCGATATGGTGGCGAACTACGGCTGGATACGCTCCGGCAAGTGGGCAGCGGTCGAGGCCGACATTGCCGGTGTCGCCGAGCTGACGCGGGCGGCTGGCATTCCCCTGAAAGTCATCTTCGAAACCGCTCACCTCGACCTCGAGCAAATCAAAGAAATGACCAAGGTCTGCATTCGCGCGGGTGCCGATTTCGTCAAAACATCCACCGGTTTCAACGGCGAAGGGGCGCGCCCCGGGGACGTGCAATGCATGCTCGACACCGCAGCGGGCCGCATGCGCGTTAAGCCCTCCGGCGGGATCCGGAATCGGGAAGAAGCCGAGCGTTTCGTCGAAATGGGTGCGCACCGCCTCGGTGTCGGTTGGACATCCTGCGAGGCTATCTGCAGGGGTCAGGAAGCCGACACCGGCGACGATAGCGGGGGCCCGGCTTATTGATGACTGCGATGTTTGAGCCTAAAAAGAAAAAGAAGGTCGACTACGAGGCGCTCAATTCAGCGCTGATGCGGATACCCCGCATGGATGTGGCTGCCGCGCGCGACCTGATCGACCTCGGTATTCGCGAGATTTACGACCTGCAGGGGCGCGCGCCTGAGGTGTTGATGGAGGACGCCCGCTCGAAGAACTCGGAAATTCCACAGGACCGAATTCGCTATTTCCGCATGGCTGTGTATTATGCTGAATGCGAAGCGCCCGAGCCGGCCCGGCTCCATCCGGATGCTTGGAACTAAGCACCTCTCTCAACCACATAAACGCACCATGCAACTACAGGAAATAGAAATTCCGCGCGAGGTCCCTGTCATGACCATGAGTCAAACAGTGCTTTTTCCTCAGGCCATGATGCCTTTGTTCATTTTCGAGCCGCGCTACCGGGAAATGCTGAAGCATGCGCTCGAAAGCGATCGCATCTTTGCCGTGGCGGCCCTGGATGATCGCGAGGAAGATGCCGAGGCTCTTGAAACACCCTACAATGTGGCCGGTGTGGGCGTCATCCGCGCTTGCAAGCAAAACCCGGATGGCACGTCAAATTTGATTCTTCAGGGTCTCGCCCGGGTCGACTTTGAGGACATCATTTGCGAAGAGCCCTACCGCCGGGCCCGCATACGCCAACGTATGAGCCAGTCGGATGGTTCGGAAAAAACGCTCAATGCCATCCAACCCACCTTGCTCGCCCTCATTCAAACCCAGATCCGGCTGGGAGCACGCATCCCCGAAGAAGTTCTGAAATTTCTCGCCAACATTCGCGATTCCGAATGCGTGCTGGATTTGGCCATCTACACGCTTTGCCCGGACAGCCGTTTCAAGCAAGAGCTTTTGGAAACGCGCAGCGTCCTCACTCGTTTCGAGAAGTTTGAGCGCGCCCTCCGGTCACAAATCGAGCGGCTCAAAACAGACCGCCACCTCAAAGGCGGCCTGGACGACGACGATATCGGGCAGAATTGATTTCTCCCTCCAAGCCCTATGCCCCAAGCCCCATGCTCCATCAACCTACCGGGAAGGCTCTTTGAAGTAAAAGCTGAGCACGCCCCGATTCACGGAAATCGAGTCAACTTTAGCGACTGAAAGTGTCTCATCTGCAGAGCGCTGCTCCACCTCGTAGGCAAAGGGGAAGCCTTCCACCTCCCGGTAGTCACGGTAAAGCGTTTGACCGCGCAAACCACCGGAGGCATCGAATTTATCAAGGCGCAGAATGTGCGCTTTTTGGGCATCCAGGAAATAATGCGAAACCATCCCCTCTGAGCCGGTCACTTCGATCACGTTGACACTACGGCCTTTCCAGTAGCGCTGTGGAAGTAGCTTGAAGACGTAGTCGCTTTTCTCGTTATGGCGGAAAAGTGGACTTTCAAACCGCGCCATTTCTTTGATGCGGTCCAAGTCCGCTCCCTCAAGGCGCTCAATCTCAACGGCCCCGTTTGTTTCCCTTCGGATCCAGCCCACCTCCCCATCGTAGCCACTGGTTACCGAATTCGCGTCCCGAAAAAGACAATACCGCAAAAGATTTGGCCCCTTGCGGTGCGTCATAAACCGCATCTTTTTACCGCTCTGCTCGATGGACCCTTCCACGATGACGGAGCTGAGCGCAGCGGCATCGCGCATGCCCCCATATAGCTCCGTATACTGGCCGAGAATACGTTGTAACTGGTAGGGCAATTCGTTTTGCGCCAAAACCGATATCGGACTCAACGAGAAAACCAACAAAGCGCTGAAAATAAAAAATCGCATCACCCACCATACGGAAGCGGGACGCGTCCCAAGGCAAGACATTCCTGACTTCTGAAAACGCGGGGCAGCTACCTGAAGGAAGCTGCATACGTATGTCCGCTCCTTTAGGTGCGGAACGAGCTAGGACACCACAGGCGGATGAATTTTACCTCGCAATTGAAACTGCACCCTCTGAAAACGAAGCATTGTCAATTGGGAGTTTTGAGACCAAAACTCCTCGCATGACCCCGGAATTTTTAAGCGCTTATCTCGAAAACCTGCAGATGCCTGCGGAACTGACCAGCCTTCTCGGGTTGCTCGGTGCAACGCTCTACCTGCTCGTTCTTGCCCTGCTGGCGAACTTCATCGCCAAGCGTTTTATTGCCTACGTCGCGCACCCGCTCATCGAGAAAACGGCGATCACCTGGGATGATCTTTTGATCGAACACAATGTCCTGGTCCGCTTCTCGCACATTGTTCCCGCCGCAATCGTCCATTTCGTCGCGCCCACTCTCTTTGAGGACTATCCGGCCCTCGCCAACGTTTTCAGTCAATTGGTCAATGTTTACCTGATCGTCATCGTCCTTCTCGTCATTGATGCCACGCTGAACTTCTTGCGCGCATTTTGGGAGCGCAGCCCGGCGGGGCAGCGCTACCCCGCGAAAAGCTTCGTCCAGGCCGCCAAACTCGTCATCAACCTGATCGGGCTCATTTTCATACTCGCCACCATTATTGACCGCTCCCCGATCGTCCTCTTTTCCGGTCTCGGGGCGGTCACGGCCATCCTCCTCCTGATTTTCAAAGACGCGATTCTCGGGCTGGTCGCGGGCTTCCAGTTGTCCATCAACAACATGGTCATGGTCGGCGATTGGATCGCCATGCCCGCCCGGGGTGCCGATGGTGACGTGATTGATGTCTCACTGACCACCGTTAAGGTGAAAAACTGGGATAAGACGATTACGACGATCCCGACCTACGCCCTGATCACGGACTCCTTCAAAAACTGGCGTGGCATGAAGGAAACCGGTGGTCGCCGGGTCAAACGCCCCCTCTTGATCGATCTCCGGACGCTGCGATTCACGGACGAGGCGCAGCTGGAAAAATTTAAACGTATTCATCTGCTGCGCCCCTACCTGGAGTCCAAGCTTCAGGACATACAAAAGCACAACGAATCTGTCGGCGAGGAACTCTCCGAGCTGATCAACGGTCGCCGCCTGACCAACATCGGCACCTTCCGCGCCTATTGTGTGGCCTACTTACGCCAGCACCCCAAGGTTCGGCAGGATCTGACGCTACTGGTGCGTCAACTCGCCCCGGATGCGACGGGCCTGCCCATCGAGATCTATTTCTTCTGCAACGACACGAATTGGGTCAGCTACGAGGATGTGCAGTCGGACGTCTTTGACCACCTCCTCTCCATCCTCCCGGAATTCGGCCTCAGCGCTTTCCAATCCCCCAGCGGGGCCGACCTCGAGAAAGCTGGCATCGCCATGGGGAAAAATGAAGTCAACGCGTAGCGAAATTAGATCTCGAACTCGTTCGTTTCCACCGGCTTCTTGGCGCTGGGGATATGGATTTCGGCCACCATCTCCTGGATATGTTCGGGCGCGTTTCCGGTGAAGGCTTTTACCGTGAAGGCGACGACAAAATTGATCAACATACCGACAAATCCGATCCCCTCCGGCGTGATACCGAAAAGCAATTGATCCGCCCGCCCGTCGAGAAATTGGAAGTAAACGATGTAGCCAATCGTAAACGTGATGCCGGCGAGCATCCCGGCAACGGCACCCTGTTTATTCATCTTCGACGAAAAGATGCCCATCAAGAGCGTCGGGAAAAATGACGAAGCGGCCAGGCCGAAGGCGAAGGCCACCGTTTTGGCGATGAAAGCGGAGGGCGGATTGATCCCAAAATACGCCGCCACCCCTAGCGCCTATGGAGGTCGATAGCACGAGCAGGAGCCCCGCTGCGGTCGATAAAGCGGCCGCGATGCAGCCCGCCATAAGCAGTGCAATGACCCACATGGGAAGACCCGCCATGTAAGGGTTGGCCATGACCATGATATCGTTGCCAAACCAGAGTTCGTTCGGGTTTGAGTCGTCCGCCTTGCTGGCCAACAGACGCTCGCCACTGGGGCCGATTCGCTGGTGTTCGGGTGCGTCGTAGGTTGGATACACCGGTGCTTTGCCTTGAAAGACACTGAACGTACCCGCCTCCGACTTGCCCGGACCGGCGTATTGGATCTGCCCGTCGCCGTTTTTATCGACCCACGCCATCTGGCCGGTCGCCTCGAACTCGTAGAACCAATCAGGTGCCTCGGCATAGGCCGTGCCGTTCAGTTTCTCGATCAAATTGACTCGCGAAAACGCGCCGATCGTCGGTGCCGTCAGATAGATCACAGCGATAAAGCTCAGCGTCCAGGCTGCCGAGCGTCGGACCGAGCGCACGTTTTTCACCGTAAAGAAGCGCACAATCACGTGCGGTAAACCTGCCGTGCCACACATGAGAGCCGCCGTGATACAAAACAAGTTGATCGTAGACATCTTGCCCGAGGTGTATTCCTGAAACCCAAGCTCGGTGTTGATGGCATTGAGCTTCGTCAAAAACGACACCCCGCCACCATCTGCCGTATAGGTGCCGATCAAGCCAAGCTGTGGGATGACGTTTCCCGTGAGCGCCATGGCGATAAAAACCGCCGGAATCGTATAGGCGAAGGCCATCACGCAATACTGAGCCACCTGCGTGTAGGTGATCCCCTTCATCCCCCCCAAACCCGCGTAAGCGAAGACGATCGCCGAGCCAATGACGACGCCAAAGGGAATACTGATCCCGAAAAGCTGGGAGAAAACAACCCCCACCCCGCGCATCTGCCCCATGATGTAAGTCATGCAGATGAATATGGCACAAACCACGGCCACGCCGCGGGCCAGACGCGAGTAGTAACGGTCCCCAATAAAGTCGGGCACGGTCGCCTTCCCAAACTTACGCAGATAGGGCACCATCAATATGGTCAACAAAACGAATCCTCCCGTCCAGCCCATGAGGAAACGCGAGGCATCATAACCACTGATCGCCACCGTGCCGGCCATGGAGATAAACGTTGCCGCAGACATCCAGTCGGCCGCCGTCGCCATACCGTTGGCAAAGGGGGAAACGCCGCCGCCTGCGGTGTAATACTCCTTGGTCGAAGCCGCGCGGGAACGCATCGCGATCCCGATGTAGAGGGCAAAGCTCAGCCCGATGAAGATAAAGTTGAGGGTATCCTGTGTCATGTTTGGGGCCGCTTGGGGTCGCTTGCGGTCGTTCGACGGCTTGCTCAGCGCTCTTCGTAGTAGCCGTGCTTGCGGTCGAGCCGGTTCATCAGGACAGCGTAAATCACCAAAATCGCGATGAATCCGATGATTGAACCTTGCTGCGCCATCCAAAAGCCGAAGGGTGCATGCCCGACCGAAGGGAAATGCGCATCCAGCCAGTCGCGGGCCAGTATCGCCGCGCCGTAGCTGATAAGAAACCAGACAGCGAGCAAACTCAGGGTAATTTTCAGACAGGCGCGCCGATGGGCTCGGGGATGGTTGACTTCCATAGTAGATAGCTTGATAGCGACCATAAGCCACAGCACAAGATTTCTATGCCGGGAAAATCATTTTTTGCTGGCGACTCGGCTCAACCTCCAGGTTGCCCGGGTCATCCCTGGCTGCGAGGGAAACACCTGCAAACGAGCCGCTCTTCACTCTTTGTCAGCGACCGGTTTCAGAAAATCTTGAAATAGTTGAACAAAGTATTTACGCCTCATACCCGATGCCCGACGTGCCGCCAGTTTCATCGCTCGCATCATGGGAGATATCCATGATCGATAGTTTCGTGCGTGCGGCTAGCCTGATCGGGTTGCCGCGTTCGATCGGTGAGATTTATGGTCTCCTCTACTGCAGCCCGGAGGCGATGACCTTTGACCAGATCGTCGAGCGGCTGGGTATCAGCGCAGGCTCGGTCAGCCAGGGGCTGAAGACGCTGCGCCAGCTGGGGGCGGTCAAGCTGCACTACACGCCGGGCTCACGCAAGGATCACTATCTGCCCGAGCTCTCCATGGAGCGCCTGGTGCGCGGTTTTATAAAGGATCAGTTCGCCCCCCACCTCGAATCGAGCGCTGAGCGGCTGGACCGGATTGAGGCGCAGCTGGCTGATGAAGCCGACACTCCGCTCCGGAAGCATGCAGAGCAGCGGCTCAACACCCTGCGCACCTGGCGTCGCCGAACGGAGAAGCTTCTACCGCTGGCCCTGGCCGTGCTCGCGGGTGGCCGCTCCCTGCTCTCGTCCGACGATACCGGTCCGACAGATGTCATTTAAACCAAGCCAATAACTCCCCGCTCTATGCTCATTCTAAGCCTGAATTCCATAAAGCTCGAAGCACCACTCAATCAGACGGGCGAGTCGCTTATCCTGACCGAGCTCGTTTTGCCGCGTAATGCGATCGCGCGCAAGACGGCGCTCAAGAGTTTCCGGCTGACTGCTGGGAAACGGAGCCTCGTCCGGGCTCCGTTCTACGAAACAGGTCTGCTCAAGGAAAAAGTCGATGGCCCATTCGGCATTAAGGTCAGCGCGACGACGCCAATGCGCAACGCTGAGCTCCGGCGCTTTCTGCGCGGGCTATTGGCAACCGGTTTTGAGTCATCCATGGACCTACTCTCACCCGTGTTGGCTGCGGCCACGGGCGCATCTATCCTCGATGATTTGGCCGATGCGGCGGCCGACCGGGTGGTGGATTCCATTGCCGACGAAACGCCAGCCTTCGTCGCGGTCGGCGGTATCGACCTGGAGAGCGATACCCTCGAAAATGGAAAAATCGCCATCCCCCTGAAATTGGCGGAAAGTATGCGCCGCTCAAACCAACCGCCGGGGCCGAAATCCCGGGAAAAACGCCGGTCCAACAGTAAGCTCTATCGCAAAGGAAGTGCCGTTGGAGAGGTCAAACTCGAGCTGCGAGTCGAATAGTCGAGCCCGTCGCGCCGGGTGCGGCTGGAGGCAGCAACAGCCTCTGGCTGCCGCTCGACAAGCTGGAAGCTTGTCACTACGTTGACGTTGCGGCGGATCGACAAGCTGGAAGCTTGTCACTACGTTGCCGAATCTGCCGCTCGACAAGCTGGAAGCTTGTCACTACATCCTCCGATCATGCGCAGTGACCAACCAAAACAATCCCCGAAACGCGTGCGCGTGTATCGAGGCACGGGTCCGGCAGTGCGGGATTGGGTTGTGGCCGTATCGGGCGGCCTCACCCTGGCTTTCACGGCCTGGGGGCTCGGCGGGGTGGAGGTGTGGAGCTTGCATGTGCTGCTCGCCGGGGCGGTGCTCACCCTCTTTTTCGCGCTGGGCCCCTCGCT
>JAAAPI010000259.1 GCA_009908325.1 Verrucomicrobiota bacterium
ACGAGGGGTAGTGCAACGATTTTTGCGCACTTTCTCGGAGGCGGCGGTTCCAGTCTGATTCTCAGGCAACGGATTGCTTCTCCGCTTCGTGTTGTTTCAGTGCTTCCATGTTGAGGTAGCGACGCGTACCCCACGCGGTGCCCGCGATGTGCCGGAGCCTGGCGGCACACAGCATCAGGGCGGACTCACCGTCAGGGAACGCGCCAACCACCTTCGTTCGTCGCCGGATCTCGCGCATGATCCGCTCGAGCGGATTGTTGGTCCGGATCCGGCGCCAGTGTGTTTCAGGGAAGCTGTAATAAGCCAGCGTCTCCTCGATGCTGGTTTCGACCAGCTGGGCAGCCTTGGTCAGCTTCATGTCCTTGAGCTTGGCGATCACCCGCTCGGCAGTCTCCAAGGCCGCGGCGCGATCTTCTGCAGCATGGATCGCCTTGAGCATGGCGGCGACCTCCCGGCTCTTGCCGCGAGGCACCAGCGACAGGACATTGCGGTAGTAGTGAACCGTGCAGCGCTGCCAGCGGGCTTCGGGGAAGTGCTCGCCGAGGCTCTCGACCAGGCCGCGGCAGGCGTCGGAGATGACGAGCTTGACACCCTTCAGGCCCCGATCCTTCAGATGCTTGAGAAAGGCGCTCCAGCCGGCTTTGTCCTCCTTGGCGCCCTCGCAGATGCCGAGAATCGTCCGGAAGCCGTCCTGATCGACACCAACAGCGACCAGCACCGAGACGTGCCGCACCTCCCCGGCCCAGGTGCGCTTGAGCACCAGACCGTCGAGATAGACGTAGGTGTGCTTGCCCTCGATCGGCTCGTTGCGCCAGGCCTCGATGCGCTTGTAGACCTTCTGGTTGAGCCGGCTGACCGTGCCGGCTGAGACGCGGTTGCCCCACAGGGCTTCGGTGATGTCCTCGACCCGGCGAACCGACACGCCAGCCAGGTACATCTCCATCAGGGCCTCCTCGACCGAGGCCTCGCGGCGCCGGTAGCGCTCGATGATCGCGGTCTCGAAGGGCAGTTTGCGCAGCTTCGGCATCTTGACCTCGACCTCGCCGGCCTTGGTGTGCAGCTTGCGGCTGTAGTGGCCTGCGCGGTAGTCCTGGCGCTTGTCCGAGCGCTCGTAGCGCCCGGCATTGCACAGCTGCTCCGCCTCGGCGTCGAGCAGGTTGTTGATGGTCTCCTCAACCGTGCCGCGGACGACCCGGTCCAGGTGATTGTGGATTTGCGCTTCGTCGATTTGAACGATTCTGTCCCCGGATGCGGTAGACTTTTTACCCATGGCGGTGGTCTCCTAGTTCTGGTTGCTTCGTCAAAAGCCAATTTACCAGAGCGGAACCACCGCCTCCTTTTTGCGCAAAATACGTTACGTTATCGGTTTTGACTAAGATCTCACGGTTTTGGCGCGACCGTGGACTCTTTCTACGCACTTTGGTCAGCTCGGCGTGCTCAGCCGGCCTTAGGCCGTTATTGCGTTGGCCTCGGTCGCGGTTGGCTTCAACTCGTTCGCCAGGAATTCGGGGACCGTACCGAAGTGAACCAGGCTACCCAGCTGTCTCCGGAACTCCTCCGAATACAGGGACTGGATTTCTGCATTTGAATCACCTGCTCTTCTCAAGGTGTCGGGTGGCCACCAAACCGAGGCAAGAGCAGATCGAAAAAGCACAAGCTAAACCGCCTGTGCCATTTTGGTCGTCGCGCTATTGACGAAAGCACTTTGCCACCAAGTCATCCACATCCTCGTCCCGTAGCGAAGGCAATAAAATGGTTCCGCCCAACAAGTTTATCTGCTTAATAGCCGCCCTGAACCTCTTTCGTACAAAGAGCTCTCGCTCGCCGTAATAAGAAGATTGGAGTTGTCTCAAGATCGCTGAAAACACATTTATACTTTGGGATGTGGTTGGTCGCTCAAGAATATTGGCCCGGACGTCAAATTGAAGCAAAAGCGTGCGTAATGCGTCATCCAATGTAATGCCATTTGCACGAGAGCATAGGTAAGCCATCCACCACAGGCGAGAAACTGCATTATCTCTCTCTACACCTCTTGCTGTATTGGCGAAGAAGTGGGCTCGAATATGCTTCACTGCTGCTTCCTGATTGTGCGGAATAGGCCACCGAGCGCGTGAGTACACAAGTAACCTCTGATGAGTTAGATAGGTCCAAAGTCTGCTGTCTCGCGCCAAATAAGGCGTTAAACTCTCAAACGACCTAAACACTGCTATGCAGGCTTCAACCTCCTGCAAGTTGTCTGTTGACTGACCATCTTCCTTGTAGTGATCCAAGGGACCCAAATGTTCCTGGTCATATTCCAGATCTAATTCGATATAGTTGGTACCGTCTTCCACCAGCTTGTCAAAGGCTCCCGAACGATATAGCTCAATGTTGTTGTGCACGTCGCCATAGAGCCGATCCATCGTACTTTGTTTTAAAAGTCTCAGCTTAGGCATTTAGGCCCCTTCAAATACGTGTTTCTCTAAAAGAGACAATGGCATCCTTAGAAGAATATTCGCAATTTCATAGGATTCCAAAGATTCAATATCCAAGCCGTTATTGTGGATTTGTTTAGTTAGTATCTCCCACCACTTGCGATTCTTGAATTCTTCCGAGCTGCTTTTAACTTTTTCAATAACATGTAAAACTGCTGCGTAATAAAGGGAATTGAGGAGCACGGCCTTATGGGCTTTGCTGTTTCTGGCGGAGTCAATGACTTCTTTCATCTCTGCGCTAAGGGAAATCTCAACGTGATTCCCATCTAACGCTATTCTCCAGTCGGCACCGACAAGAGAGTCATTCTTGACAAGATCGAATACAGAGGTAAGTGGCTTGAAAAGCTCGCGATCGAAATAAAACATCCCCGGCTCGGCCTGTGCGAGTAATTCACCGGCTCTGTAGGTAAAGCGGGCGGAATTAAACTCATTGTTTATCTCGGGGCTTTCGAAATCAAACGTGGTTGTTGCTACAACATAGACATCGACTGAAACCTCTCCACCGATGTCTGCTGGATTAATTGTTAATTCTACTGTGCTTTCTGAGAAGGATGTTACGGAGCGAAAATAGGTGGCCCGACAAGAGACCAGAACTACAAACTGCGCTTGGTCCCTACTAATCGCTTCCCTGATTTCATCAGACGACAAAGCTACATGAACTGATAAAGTCACGCCTTCTGCTGTGCAGATGAAATCGCAGGTGCTTTGTATAGCAGATTGTGTAAAGTCGTCTGAGTAGGGCCTCAGAACGGGGTACGGGAAAGCTTTTGCGCTATCAAACCGCATACGCAACGACCTTCATAGCTCCGTCAAAATCTTCTTCCAGCATTAGCTCGATAGAAATCCTTCGATCCCGCTCAACGTCAACAGTAATTGTGCCGTCTCCATTGGTTTCTCCTTTGTCAGAAGATCTGATTCTGACAGCATAGTCAGCGTCCGCGCCAGCTTGCTTGATCCCGACCCGGATTTGTCCAGAAATGTCTGGCGAGAAATTTATGATCTTCTTCGAGCCGGAATGCTGAGCGCAACGCACATTCTTTAGTTCCACAGGGGTAAGGCCACCCTGTTTCCCGGCGCCCCCTTCACCTTCACCTGATCCGCCCATGCCATCGCCTCCGCCGGAACCATCTTTACCGCCTCCGCCCGGGGAATCTGAATCCTCAACGTCTCCGCCTTCCCCGTCACGGCTTTCCTGTTCACTTTTTCTAAGACGTGACTTTCTTGAGATCGGTTTAGCCCGTATTACAATTTCGCCGAGGGGATTGACTTCATCTAGCGGAGAACCGGCTTGGCTGTCACCTTCATCGGCAAAAAAGTCTTTTAATTCATCAATCGGAGTGACATCACTTACAGGGTCTTTAGCATGGGTCTTCAGTTTATCCCGCACCCAATCCGCTAGATCTCTGAGGGCCTTTCGGCCTTTAGCAATCTCTTTCTTGGTTGAAAGTAAATTGGGCTCAAAAGTATCGTGGCGTGGCGGCTCCATTTTTCTAAGGAGGCTGTTGCCTTCATCGCTGTGGCAGGTTACAACCGCCACGAACTCCTTGAAGTCAGAAAACTGCTTTAGGCCACTTAGAGCGTCAGTGATGAACATGCCACTCCGCAGAAAGCAAACCTTCTTTGGCAAGCCTTCCCCGACAAGTATTCGAAGCCTTACTAGTCCGAGATGTAACGTTTGGCTTTCCTCGACTACAACTTGCGGATTGTGAGCTAGCGCCCGGAGGTAAAAATCGGCATATTCAAAATCTGAGTTCCCATCCTCAGAAATTGACTTTTCCTCAATCCGATCGACATAGGCTGAAATTGTTTGAGTATTCCACACTTTTTCATCATCAATTTCAACCTCAAGTGCTCCGCTATAGATGGCTCCAAAAAAGTTTCTAAAAACAGCCTGGCGAAGGATCTGTTTCCACGTTTGAGTTGCTTCAAAGCCAAGAATGGCTAGATCCGTGCCCGTCCCGGTATTAGCTCCTTTGCCAGCGTGCTCACGTTGAATCCACTTCGGCAACTCTCTTGCTGCTCCCTCAATAGGCTTACAGAGATTCGGCACACCATAAAAACCAGTGGCCTGATGCCTGTTGCCTTTGCGGTCATGCGACATCAGGATACTTTTTCCTTGCGTAAGCTGCTTACATTCCCCGTTTTCATCTTTGTAAACAGTTGATACGAATATGGTACGGAGTGCGGATGCTGCGTATGGAGCAAATTTACCGATCCCATAGGAACCCAAGCTGCTTTTGCCGCCCTGGTCTGGGCCGCTTGGTTTTCGGCTTTGTCCCTTGGCCTTGAGGTAGGCGTAAAAGGGGGTTCCATTAGTCGAGGGGCCTTCCAGTCCTTTCGTATTAAAATCCGAGATTCTAAGCACTGTGATACGGGTCTTTTCCAGTAGACCGACAGCGTTTTCAAAAAAGATTTGCGCTTTTTCATCTTCAGATTCAGCCGCACGTCGGCACGCTTCCATTATTTCCCTATACTGGTCGACGCCAGGAATCGTGTCCGTTTTCACGCTTTCTCTATGGAAGCAGACTTTCACCGGAGGCTCGACGAGAGCATCGATCGAATTCTGGATAACTTCTCTCGCGACGCTATTGACTGGGTTCGCGCGAAAGTGTTCTATTCCAGAGTCATTGAAGCCATCCCACTGATCCGAGTGATCAACAGGATGACACCAGGTGTAGTCTGCCATGGTCAAAGCCTCTCTTCTTCGATCTTTATGCGTATTTGACGCCCAAGCTTCTCGGCGAGTAATGGAGACACGGAGTTGCCGATATGAACGTACTGCTTATGGGGAGGGATGTCTGTTGGAAACTCGAATGACTCAGGAAATCCCTGAAGGGCTAGACACTCTTCCTCGGTGAGCTTACGAAGACCCTGGCCGTCGCAGATGAATGGAACATTGTGGCCACCTTGGCCCATGTTCGCGGTTAGAGTCGGGCAGACTCCAACGTCTTTTTTGCGGACTAAGTATTTTCGCAGCTGATATATGCGCGGTTGCCCATCAACGTGGGCCTCAATCATCTTGCAGTAACGGTTATCCTTCGGAAGGTAATACTGGGGCTGTTTATTGCCGCTGAAATCTATGTAGCTCTCGAGGGTTTTGACCTTATTTGCGTGGCTCTTCTCTGGAAAGGAAAAGCGTCCATTTTTGAATCGGTCTATTAGGAATGCGACCATGAATAGGCGGTTACGTTGTTGGGGTAGCTCCGTATGATCAAAAAGGTCAAGCTCAGCGCAACTAGAATCTGAAAACCAATAACCTGCTTTTTGGATTTGCTTTTGAACTTCTAGGAACCACTGACCACCTGCACCGTGCCTCAGAAAAGGGGTGTTTTCAAACAGCAACACCGAGGGCTTGTTTTCACCGAATTCATTCACTAGCCTCATGAGCTCGAAAAACAGCTTGCCTCTAGGGTCGTCAAAGCCTCTGCGGGCACCTGCTTGGGAAAAGCTCTGGCAGGGAAACCCCGCGTGGAGGATGTCTACTGGGGGCAAGTTGTTGGCTTTGACTCCAACCGCCTTTATGTCACGTAGCGGTTGCTCCGCCATCAGCGAATCAGTCCTTTTAAGATTGTGGTTGTAAGACAAGACTGCTGATTCGTCGTTTTCGATGGCCCAGAGCGTACTTATGCCCTGACGCTCTAGCCCAAGACAGAATCCCCCTATGCCGGAGAAGACCGCCCCTGCCGTTAGCTCACTTCGCATTTACTTGGTGCTCACATGCATTTTAGAGGGAAAATTCTTCGCACGAGCCACCTTTCTGCGAGTCAAAGGCTGATTTGACATTATCCAATTCTGCCTGGAGAGCTTTGGTAATTTTTTTAGCTTGGGCTTCTGAGTAATCATAATTCCGAGGATTTGCGAGATTGGCTATAAGCCTTAGATCCTTAATAGCCCGGTTGGTCCGCTTATTTGCCAGCTCGATGAATTTTTCAGACTTGTTCCTCATGCGACGAACCCTATTCGATACGCGTTACAAACAGCGGTGATTTGTAGACTATACTTACAATATGTGATCTATGCAAGCGATATATGTGTGGGATTTATCTGGACTTTTCGCTTTTCGTTATTTTCTGACTGAAATTATGTTGGCTCGCCCGACCTTATCAGGCACCTACAGCATGTAGTGGCTGACAACGGGGGCAGTCAGCGTGAAGCGAAAGTCCAAGTGCAAGGCGGAGTTGACTGGCTCGATGGCGACGTCGAACATTAGGACAAACAGCTCTCCGTTTGCATTGAGGGTAGCCGAGCTGGGGTCGACGGTAGCCGAGCGCAGGTCCGAGAGGACGGCGACCGGGACCGAGTCGATGGTTTCCAGCTCCAAGGAACGGTAGTCTTTTTCGCGGATTAGTTGGCGCTGCTTTTTCGGGGCCTTGAAAGGCAAACCGCGGGCGTTGTTAAGAAGGATGCCTTTCAAGGTTGGTAGCATCTGGTAGCACATTCCGTTTTGGCGAGGGCAGCGCAACAGGCCCGCGACGGACCACAGGAAGCTCGCGGTTTGGCTGAAGTTTTCGGCCATTTCTCTAAGTGATCTTCCGCGTTGTGTGGAGAGGCGGGTGGCCTTGAAGCGCCTATGCAGGCTCAACGGCGAAAGGTGACGGGCTGTAGCGAACTGACAAATCGATCACTTGCGGCCCCTTGGCCCTGCACCCGCAAGCAAGCTGAAATTATGACGATCTGGGGCGCCCCTCGCAATGCCCGCGCGACGGTAGCGCGAAAAGCGTCACATTACTGCCCGAAAACTGCCCGATACTGCTGCGGTAGCAGGTGGGCATGGCCCTCGACGGCGCCGGGCAGGACAAATATTCGGGGTTGGCGGCGAAACTCGTAGATGCGGTATAGCCGGTAGCTGTCTGCCCAGTCGTTGGAGAAGGCCCGTTCGTTCTCGCTGATCAGGAAGGGCTGGTACTTGCCGGAATTGGTGGTTTTGACTTCGACAAACAGCTCCTTCTCGTAATCCGGATCGAACGAGCGAATATCGAACCCCAGTCCATCGCCCTCTTCTCGGCTGAACCACTCCACCTCTTCGGCCAGATCCGGGCGGCCGCGCTGAATGAGGCGGTGTCGCTCGAATTCGAGAGCGAAGGCTTCTCCGCTTTCGCCCAGTGCCCGATTGAGCCGCTCGCGTGCTGCAAAATCAGTCTTGCGCCCCAGGTAGCGACGATCAGGCCGCTTGTAGTCGGTCAGTCGTTCGGGTGGCTCAGGATCTAAGACCGTCGTCCAGTCCACTTTCTCCGGATCGGGTGGCACGGTTTCAACGTCCGCTCCCTGAGTCAGCTGATCGAACTCCGCGGGGTCACGCGCGATGTGCGCTAGCACAGCCTGTTTGAGCTGTCGCTGGTAGTTGAAAGCAGGCTTGTAACCCGGGATGTAGGGGAGACCCAGCTCCAGAAGCACGGCGCTGATGTTCTGGTGTTTGTACTCCACCGCCTGTTCTCGCCGACGGTTGAGGCGAGGCGCCAGTGCTCTCCGATGAGCAGCCTTGTTGTAGGGCTCGCCGCGGAGTTCCTTGTGAAGCATGGTCAAGTAATCCTGCACAACGAGCTCGCATTCGAACCAATCCCAATGATTGCCCGACCGCAGAATCTCCTGGCGCCTGGCGTCGTCAAGATTGATGAACAGCGCCTGTCGGAGCAGCTCGGCGACGAGGGAGTTGCTCAGTAGCTCGAACAACTCGTCATCCAGATATGCGTACTGGATACAGCGCTCGATCACGCCAGGACCACTCACGGTTCCGAGTGAAGCGTACTCCGCCCGGCCGCTTGCTTTGATCTGGTGGTGCCAGAACCCTTCACTGCGGAGGTGAAAGAAGGGGAGATGGGGACTATTGCGGTCCCTGTCGCCAGCAAGCCGATCGAGGTGCCTCTTGAATCTGGCTTTTAGCGCCTTGCTGAAGAAGATCCGGTTGTCGGGGATCTCTCCAGACTGAATGCCCTCGATCATGGCCAGCAACATGGCCACCTTGTGCGGGCTCTTCTGCCCCGCTGCAGCATTCATGTTCAGCTTTGAAAATCGTTGCTCGTAGTCCAGCAGGCCCATGGCCGATCATTCTTCCCAGTAGTTGGCCTTATCCGGCATCACGTGACGCACGCCGCCCCTCGGGTCCTCCCGGTCTCCCTCGAAGCGCGGAATCAAATGAACGTGCAAATGGAAGACGGTCTGTCCGGCCGCCTCTCCGGAATTGATCCCGATATTGAATCCGTCCGGGCTGTGGTGCTTGGCGATGGCCTCGCGGCCCAGGACCAGTTCGGTCTCGAAGAAGACCAGGTCCGGGTCCGGGTGACAGAATGGGCATGGCTGGTCGGTGCTCAATTGGAGTTGCCTTGGATCAGATCCGTTAAAGCCGCTGGGCCGCCTGGCAATTCATGAAGCCTACCAGCAACCCGGATTGTCGCGAAATGGGTACCGCGCGGAACACCCGGTCGAACGCAGTGCTTTCCTCTCGGTTCACCCGGGTATGGTTTAGTAGTGCGCATGAACCCTTCGATAGCCTTCCTTTTCGTGCTTCTGGCTTGCCTTGTGCTCGTCGGTTGCGCGCATCACGTCAACAACCCCGGGCGTGACGTGGCCTTCCCGCAGCGGGGCCATGTGGTGCTGGCTGACCAGCGCTTTTCGCCTCCGGGCTGGCCGCAGGCGCTGTATGCGGATGTCTATGTTCCCGAGGGCGACCGGGCGGCCTGGCCGGCGGTGCTGGTGGTGCACGGCGGGGGCTGGGAGCGGCGTAGCCGCGACGACATGACGGGCATTTCCGAGCGGCTGGCCGATCGGGGGTTCGTGGCGGTCAATATCGACTACCGCTTCGCGCCGGAGTATCGCTTTCCGGCCCAGCTCCATGACCTGCAGATCGCGCATCGGTGGATGCGGGAAGAGGCCTCGCGGCTGCGGATCGATCCCGACCGGATTGCCGGGCTGGGGTTTTCCTCCGGGGCGCACCTGGTGGCGCTGGCCGCGCTGGTGGCCGGCACGGATTCATCGCTGAATGCCGAATACGGGCCGGCGGACGACGGCTTTTTCGCGGTTGTGGTCGGCGGCATTCCGTCGGATTTCAGCCTGTTTTCCGGCGGCAAGCTGCTGCGGCAGCTCATGGGGGCGAGGCAGGACGAGGCGCCGGAGGCCTACCGGGCGGCCTCGCCGATCACGCATGTGCATGACGATGCCCCGCCGTTCTTTCTCTTCCACGGCACGCTGGACCAGACGGTGCCCTTCGAGCATGCTCGGGTGCTGTACGAGGCGCTGCGCGAGCACGGCGTACACGCCGAGCTGTTTCGGATGCGCCTGCGCGGGCACGTGACGTCGTTTCTCTTTCGCGGCGACGCGAT
>JAAAPI010000198.1 GCA_009908325.1 Verrucomicrobiota bacterium
CATTTTGTCGAGGGGTTCGCGGTGCGCAGAGGAAACAGATGCCATTTCAGGATGGCGCACGATCACCCGGTCAGCAAGGTAAAATTAATTTCGAACCTTTTTTGGCAGGAACGGCAGCGGATAGGAAATGCTTGGTGCGTCTCTATATTTGAAGCGAGCGTCCGAAACAGCCAGCTCCAGCTATGAAAAAATAATTTTCACAAACCCTGGATTGGGGAGATTGAGGCGGTTAAGGCCTCAATTTTAGAGGAGACTTGAAAAATCTTCGCATTCGAGCGATAATTCCACTTGTCAACCCCGACGAAGTGGGGCACCATTCTAAACAGAAATGTAACACATTAACGCTTGCAATGGGCCGACCTTCGTGATCAACTCCTCAGACAACTCAACAAAACCAAAGAAAATTACCATGAAAAAACTTGTCTCCACGCTCTCGTGCGTTGCCCTTTTCGCCTCAAGCTCACTCTTTGGACAGGTTACGACGGATCCGGTTGGGTATGTCACAATTGATGTCCCTGCGGGCACATCGCTGATTTCGCTGCCACTTCAAAAATCAAAGGTTTTTGAAGGCGCTGTCACGGGTGTTACGACTTTTACCGATCCTGAAGATGGTGTAGACGGTACCACAATAAGCGCTAACTTTTCTGACTTGGGTTCCGCTTTCTCCTATGTGCAGGTTGTCGAATCAACCGGTGCGCTCGGTGCGATCGCATCCATCACCAGCACTGGAAGCGGAACCATTGACGTTAAGCCGACCATTCCGAATCTGGAAGAGGGAGACCGTATCGCGGTTCGTCCACATATGACACTGGCGGACATCAAAGGGAATCCGGAGTTCACAGATGGCACCTCTTTGGTCGTTTTTACATCAAATGGAACTCGTGAAAGTTTCACTTATTTCTCGGCAGAATCTTTGTCTTTACCGGAAGGTCTCTGGGCTGACGATGATTTCGAAGACGCATCGAACGTCGCTGTTTTACCAAGCGAAGGGTTTGTGATGGACTCGGGCAGTGCTTCTGCTATCATTATTTCAGGTGCTGTTTCAACGGATCCATTGAAATATCCGTTTGGAGGGACATTTTCGCTCACAGGAACTCTATCGCCGTCGGACTCAGTGACATTAAAAGAAGCCTTTGGAGATTTGCCGATTGGATCGACAATTTCGTTGAGGTCATCTGACGGTACTCTTTCGACATTGGCGACGTATGATATTTTTGACAGCTCTGATCTCGGCCTAGGTGAAGGAAAAACGTTTGTTCGAGATGCCGAATTTCTGGGTGATGATGATTTGATCGAGAGTGGCGTGGCAGTAGTGATCGCTCCTCCTCAAAGTACGGATGGTGTGGTTCTGCCTGCTGCCTATACCTCAAACTAATCGAAATATTCTGAAATATTATTAAAAAATAAAAAGTAATCAAAATTATGAAAATATTGTTATCTACACTGTCGATTGCGGTTATCGCTCAAATCGCTTCGGCACAAAGCATCAGCTTCTTTGTCGAGAAAGGCGAAGTTTTTTTAGAAGACGGAAGTCCGATTAGGAGCCAAGATAACTCTGTCGATCTACGAAATGATTCTGTGTTTGCCTGGGCCGGTTTAGCACAAGGCGATCTATTAGGCACTTTTGAGTCTGGGATAACTGCCTTCAGAGAAGGGTCCGATGTTGTTTCTTTGAACCAAACTTTGGGAAGTATAAGTTGGGAGGCCATAAGTCCCGCCTCTGGCTTATTAGCAGGTGTCAACGATTTTAATCTCGCCAATAAGTCTGGAGAGATCGGAGACACGCCTTTGCTTTTAATCACTACTTCAAATTCGTTTAACAATTTGACTGAATTAGATCAAATTGGTCTCGTGGGAAGCACAACAAAGGTCGTCGAGCTAGCTACGCGGTCTGTGAACTTTAATGGAGCAAACCAGTGGGATATCGAGTATTTGGGAACATTTGGCTCCCTAACCCTCCAAGCCGTCCCCGAGCCCTCCTCCTTTGCTGCGCTTGCGGGTGTGATGACGCTTGGCCTCGTGATGATGCGCCGCCGCCGCGCTTAAGCGAACTGCGCAAACAATTTCCAAAGCCCCGCCAACTGGCGGGGCTTTTTTGTGGGCGGTTGAATTGACCACAAAAGAAGAAATCGGACTGAGCAACTCAGGTGCGTTTTGACCCCGGGAACGCAGCTCTCCGCAGCTGCCCCCTGCCTGGGCTGCCGCAGCAACTCAGGAGAGTTGCGATCCCGGGAAGGCAGCGCTCCGCAGCTGCTTGGGAGGCTTCAGCGTGGATGATTGAGGACAGAATAATTGGGGACAGGATGATTGGGTGAGACGGAGTTCTGACAGAGAGGTGAAATAGTATTTCAGGCAGTTTCTTCACAGGCACGAATGCTTCCTTGGTTCCCCATGATTCTGCCCCAAATCATTCTGCCTTAAAAACGGCTATAGTTCCGAGCGACCTCGCCGATGGCTAAGAATCAATTATTTGATATAGAAGAGAATTTTGACACCGCTTATTGGCGCTAATTTACGCTTATAAAATGAAAAAAAAATCCCCATTAGCGTTCATCAGCGGGAATTAGCGGTTTCCGGCTCTGCCGGACTCAAGGACATGTAGAAACTGAATCCTTCTTTTCGAACGGAGTTTACTTCATGCGAAGCGAGCTACCGTCTTGCGGCCAGGGCATGTTTTCATCAAAGATGATTGCCATCCGTGATGTTTCGCGCTGGTTCTCCGATGCCCGCAACCGCATCTAGCCCCCCTCAAAGCCCAGGAAACGGAGCACGCTGGCTTCAATTTCTATGAGAAGGGCCGGGCTGACCTGCCCGATGCGTTTGCGGATACGATCACGCCGCACGGCAGTGATTTTATCGATCATAATCTGCGAAGGCTGGCTCAAGCCATTGCCTGGGCTTTTATCAATCGGAATACGAAACAAAGGCGTCTCCAGCAAATGGGACGTGATCGGGAGCAGTGCTACTGAAGGATGTGTCGGATTGAAAAGGTCGGATTGGATGATCAACGCAGGCCGCGGTTTGCCGTAGTCACCTGCAATGACGCAGAGAATAATGTCTCCACGCTTTATTTCCATTGCTCAAGATCGGCGTCATCAGTCCAGTCATCGGTCGCTTGTTCTGCGGCAATACGGGATTGGCGGTCGGCCTCGGCTGCCAGTTCGCTCCACCCATCCAGCTTAAGATAGCTTTCCAGCGCCCGGCTGATGATCCAATTCTTACCCCGATTTTCTTTTTTTGCCCGAGCTTCGAGTGCGCGCCGAAGCTCAGGATCGAGTCGAATACTGGTTGTGATCGAACCACTCATCAAATACAAACTAATTGCAATAGCAAGTATTGCAAGTCCAAAACTCGTTTTTAACTTTGAAAATCTTTGAGCAACTCGGGTGCGTTGCGATCCCGGGAACGCAGCTCTCCGCAGCTGCTTTGGGTTCTTGGTTTGACATACGTAGAAAAAAAGGTTTTCTATACGTATGAAAAGCAAACTCACTCTTTCCCTGCCAGCGGAAACCATCCAAGAGGCCAAGATGATTGCAAAACAACGCGATTTATCTGTCTCGGGCCTTTTTTCTGAATCGTTAACACTTTGGAAGGCGAATGCGTCACAATTATCCCCGGATATGTCTGCAATAGAAGCAGGTGAGGGTTCCGGAATGGAGGATCTGCTCGGTGTTTTCCAGTCACAGAGGCCATTTGATGCCCGCTCGGCTCATATCCGTCAGAAACATGGATAAATGAACCGTCTCTTTTACGACACCAATGTCTTGCTGGACGTGCTGGAGCGCCGGGTGCCCTGGTTTCCGGAATCGTCCGCTTGTCTGTCACTCGCTCGATCAGGTGAATGTCGGGGTGCGACGAATGCCCTCTCGATTTCCAACATAAGCTACATTCAGCGGGCAACGCCTCCGAGCGAGATTTGCTCGGTTTTTCGACGCTTGCGGGATTTTTTGGAGATAGCTCCTTTAAATTCAGATAACGTGGATGCGGCGCTCAAACGTGCACTCCCCGACTTGGAGGACGGGTTGCAGCTTGAATCGGCTTTAGCTTGGGGGGCGACGCATCTGATTACCCGCAACGCGAAAGATTTTCCGTCGAATGCTTCGCTCTTGGTGCTCGCGCCGACCGATTATCTTTCTCGGCATCGGACGGGTTGATTGCGAAATCTGAAACTTCGCGACCGAGCAAGGTTTTGAATCCGGTTGTTTACGTAACCCCGCTCCTTCAGGTGCGGGGGCCGAGCGGATCGAACGCACCGAACTTCCCGGCAGATCCGGTGCCGCCAGCTAAAGCAAGCGGCTTACGTAGCCGGGTCGGCTCTGCCGCCCGGTCCAGCGTTGTTGGCAGCATTACCGCTGAGCCTGATCCGGGAGCAGGCGTCTGGCAGGCGGCAGAGCCCACCTGCCTACGATCTATGAATACTGGTTTGCAATCCTTCTGAAGAATCCTATCTCCGTAACCATGGCAGAATCTGAAGCAGATCTCATCGAATTGTTTAACAATGCCGACCAGGGGCAGGTCTTTCAGTTCCTCGATGAGCTGGATAGCGACGCGCGGCGGGCGCTGCTGGCGCAGGCGGCTACGATCGACTTGGCAGAGGTGGCGGCGCTGGTGGAAACACATGTCCGGGGAGACCACGCCGGCGGGGTTGACCTGGAAGGGCTCGAACCGGCCCCCTACATCGCGCTGCCCGAGCAAGGCGGGGATCCGGACCAATGGGCGGCGGCCTGGGATGCCGGGTCGGCGGCGATCCAGGCGGGCCGCGTGGCAGCCTTTACGGTCGCGGGCGGCCAGGGCACACGCCTTGGCTACGATGGGCCGAAGGGCACCTACCCGGTCACGCCGGTGAGTGGAAAAACTCTTTTCCAAGTCTTTGCCGAAAAAATCGCCCGTTCGAGCGAGCGCTTCGGAGTGACGATCCCCTGGTATATCTTGACGAGCGAGATCAACAACGACGCAACGATGGCTGCCTTCGAGGCGGCGGATTATTTCGGGCTGCCGAAGGACTCGGTGCATTTCATTGTGCAGGGGCTTGTTCCGGCGGTGGATGGGGAGGGTAAGATCCTCCTGGCCGAGAAGGGGAAGATCGCCATGACCCCGGACGGGCATGGCGGGTCTTTGCGGGCACTGGTGCGCAGCGGGGCGGTCGATTCGATGCGGGCGCAGGGCGTCGACATTGTGAGTTACTTTCAGGTGGACAACCCGATCGTGCAATGCATCGATCCGGCCTTTATCGGCTTCCATGTTTTGGGCAAGTCGGAGCTGTCGAGCAAGATGGTGCCCAAGGCTTACGCGCTGGAGAAGGTGGGGCATTTCTGTCGCCAGGACGGTAAGGCGCTGGTCGTGGAATACAGCGACATGCCGGAGTCCATGCAGGAGGCGACGGCGGAGGACGGCGGGCTACGCTTCAATGCGGGCAGCGTGGCGATCCACGTCTTCGACCGCGACTTCATCGAGCGGGTCGGGGGCGATGGAGCCGGAACCAAGCTGCCCTTCCACCGCGCGAACAAGAAGATCCCCCACGTGGATGCATCCGGGCAGACTGTGACACCCGACGAGCCCAACGGGATCAAATTTGAGATGTTTGTTTTCGACGCGCTGCCACTGGCGGAGAATCCGGTAATCATCGAAGCGGCCCGGGGGGATGATTTCAGTCCAGTGAAAAATGCCGAGGGGGTGGATTCCCCCGAGAGCTGCAAGGCGGATCAATTACGTATGTTCGCCCGCTGGCTGAAAGCGGCCGGAGTGGCCGTTGAGACAGATGCGACCGGACTGCCCGCGCAGACATTTGAGATCAGCCCCCGCTTCGCAGCTGACGAAGCCGATTTCGTCGCGCAATGGGCGAGTCTCGACCCCAAGCCCGCGATCCTCGAAGGATTGATCATCGGGGAGTGAGGCTGTATAGGAGGGCGGTAGAGGCGCTTACTTTTGATCGGTTTGGCATCAGCGGGCATTATGGGGATGCGGCAGGATTCATTTTCTGAGGGCTGCTTCCGGCGACGCTCCCCCTTCCGATCGGGCAAGCCGATCACCTTCCCCAAGGGGGAAGGAGTTTTTTCTTTAAAATTCCTCACCTCTTTGAGGGGAGGGGGACCGCGCGCAGCGTGGTGGAGGGGTGCTGGAGGAGCTCGTGGGAAAGGCGGACACCGGATGGCGAAGAGCGTAGGGCGGCGATGCGTGTTGGGGGATCCTTAGAGGGATGAAACCTCCAAGCTGGGCTTTAAGTATTACATCCTCAAAGCCAACTCAGGTCTCAGGTCTCATCCTTCAGCCCTCAAAAAGCTCTCAATCCAGTCCGACTTGGTCGGCCAGCTCGGTGCGGAGGGCCGGTGCGAGTTCGGCGGTTTGAATCCATTCGGCGGCGGCTTGGGGATCGTTGCGGGACCACTCGGTGATGTGCTCGCGGAGTCGGGATACGCGGCGCCGGGGATCGGCAATGGCGCTGGCCCAGGTGGCGGCGGCAGCGGGCTCGAAACTTTGGATGGTTTCGCTAAAGCCTTCAATGGCGGCATCGCGCTGCGGTCCGGCAGGCTGGCGACTGAGCCACTCGGAGGCGGCGATGGAGTCGCTTTCGGCCCAGACTTGCATGAGGTGGCGGGCATTTTCCGGGGAGTCGATGGGGTCGCTTGCGGGGATGCTTTCCAGCCAGGCAGCGGCCGCGCTCGGGTCGAGTGAGGCGCGGGCTTTGATATGGCTGGCCAAGACTGCCGTGGCATCGGTGGCGGCGGCCATCTCCCGGAGAAAGGCTTCGGCGGCGGTGGGGTCTTGCTCGGTGTAGCTTTCGACAGCGATTTGCAGCAGTTCGGTATTTCCGTTGAACTCGGCTTCGGTGAGGGCCCAGACGCTGGCGGCCTGGGGGTCCTGGCGCGCCCAGGTTTCTGTCATCGCGGCTGCCGCTTGCCGGCGGATGGGGCCGGGGGCGAGGCCACGGACCCACTCGGCGGCAAGCTGCGGATCGGCCTGCGCCCAGGTGGCGGCGAGCGATTCGGCCGCGGCGGCTTTGCTGCCGTCGTTGGCCATGCCGTCGACCCATTCGGCGGCCCGCTCGGGACTGCGCTCGGCCCAGAGCTCGATGCCACTATGGAGTGTCTCGAAGCGGGCGATGCCCTGCGCGTTGGACTCCAGCCAGAGGAGGGCGGACTCGGAATCTTCGGCGGCCCAGAGCGCGACGACTTCAAGCATGCCGCGCAGGCGCTTGCCGCCGGTGCTTTCGGACTGGAGCCAGAGCATGGCGGATTCAGGGTTTTCGCGGGCGCGGCGGCGGGCCTCGGCGAGAAATGCGTCGGGGTCTTGGCCGTCGTTCTCCGCTTCGGTCGTCGAGTGGGGGGTGGCGACTTGACGGTTGCGCGGGGCGGGCGCGACGGGTGTCTCGGCGGGTGGTCCCTTAGCGGCGGTGCTCGGTTCCGGGAAATCGCCCGCCTGCACCTGCGCCCAGGCCGCTTTCAAGTGGGTCCATTCTTTTTGCAGCGCGGGCAGGTAGGGCCAGGCGGCGAGAAAGGCCACGCCAAGAAGCGCGAAAAGCAAGCAGATGCGGTGGGTCCAGCGCATGGTTATACGGCGTGGGGGATTAAGATTGTAGGGGCTTCACTTGCTCCGCCCTGCGAAGCTCGCCGATGGGAGGACAGAGAGCGAAGAAGGGTGAAGTCCGTCGAGCAGTGGTGACCGACGGCCAGCCAAACGCGGTCTTCACGAGTGAAGCCCCTACGCGGTCGCCGATGGGAGGACAGAGAGCGAAGAAGGGTGAAGACCGTCGAGCAAGAGTGACCGACGGCCAGCCAAACGCGGTCTTGACGAGTGAAGCCCCTATATGCTCTCCGGCTCCTGTTTGCCGAGCTTCGGCGGTCTTCACAAGTGAAGCCCCTACTAGGTCGACAAGGTTGTCGACGCCTGCTTCGGCGGTCTTCACAAGTGAAGCCCCTACGAGGTCAACGAGGTCGACGAGGTGTTCGACGAGGCGATGGGCTATCCCAGCGCAAAGTGTCCAAAGCCCGATCATTTCAGCTTAAAGAACTCTATTGTATTTTGGGTGGCGTGGGCGGCCAGTGCTTCGACGGGCTGGGCGAGTGCTTCGGCGCAGCGTTCGGCGATGTGGGTGATCCGGGCTGGCTCGTTGGGCTGGCCGCGGTGGGGCTCGGGGCTGAGGTAGGGGCAGTCCGTCTCGAGCATGAAGCGCTCGATGCCTTGCTGCCGCACGGCTTCGCGCACGGCGTGGGCACTCTTGTAGGTGGCGATGCCTGTAAAGGAGGCGCGACCGCCGCGTTGGTTGATCTGCGCGACCTCCGCGGCTCCATAGGTGAAGCAGTGGTAGACGATGCGTTGCCAGTCGATGCCGGACTCATCGATGAGTTGCACCGACTCGGCGAAGGCATCGCGGCTGTGGATGATGACCGGGCAGTCCAGTTCTGCGGCCAGCATGAGTTGCTGGCGAAAAGCGGCCTCTTGCCGGAGGATGATTTCCCCGGCCTGGACGGGGTCCTTGGGCAGGTGGAAATAGTCCAGCCCGATCTCGCCGAAAGAGACTGGCGGGTGGGGCGGCATGAAGAAGGTGTTCAACTGGCTGACCGCGTCGGCCCAGTCGTCGTCGACGTGACAGGGATGGAGGCCGACGGTGTAATCAATCTCTCCGGGATGGGCGGTGTGCATCTCGCGGTAGGGCACCCAGTCTTCCGGTGAGGTCCCGACGGTGATTAAGCGGCGCACACCGGCCTCGCGGGCGCGTGCGCGCATGGCGTCGAACTCGCCCTTGTCGGCGAAGGTTTTCAGGTGGCAGTGACTGTCGATCAATTCCATGGTGGATTAAGTTGTTTCGGTTTCCGGTTTGGTCGGTCCTTTCAGGGCGAGCCAGACGATAAGGAGGCAGACCCAGTAGGTAATGGCGCCGACGATTTCATGCATGAGATCGTAATGATCCATCAAGGACGGTGCAAGCAAGACGATGATGACGATGCGCAGGGTATTGAAGGCGAAACCGAGCGCGAGACCGAAGAGGAGGTTGCGGGCGATGCCGAAGAGGCTGAGCCGCCGGTGCACCGAGAGTAAAACGGCGATGAGCAGACTGGTCAGAATGACCCCAAAACCGTTGCACTCGGAGGCGACATGGAAGGAATGCTCGTTGGCCAGGAGGATGAGCATGGGTGGTTCACCGGCGGAGGTGTAGAGCCCGAGTGCGGTATCCTGCCCAATCCAGCTGAGGACGGACTCGCTCCACTGGCCGGCGAGGGCCCGGAGCGGCCAATCCAGCGGAACCATCCAGAGGCTGATGAAGAGAAAGACACCCAGCGTGATGGCGACCGTGCGGGTAAGACGCAGGGTGCCTGCGCCGAATAGGAAACGCGCCCCGGCCGCGAGTGCGCAGCAATAAGCGGGAATGACGAGAAGCCCAAACCAGGGCGGCGCTCCGAAGCTTCGCCCGATATAACTCAGAGCGAGGAGCCCGTAGGCGAAGAAAAGGGCCCGTCTGGCCGGGCGGTTCAGCTCCAGGGTGTTTTCGACCGTGGTGTGCCCGAAGCGCACGAGTAGGACGGTCGCCATGGTGAGGACGGCAAGCGCATGGAGGATGCGGCTTTGTGCTTCGGCGGTTTGCGCAAACCAGAGCGTGAGCGGCCAGAGCGCGATGCCCAGGAGGAGGAAGAGCAGACCGTGCAGCCAAAAGTCGGGTTCGCGGTATTTGGATCGGAAACTGGCGGCGAGTTCTCGGCGGATGGGCATAGGAAACGATCAACTATAGCGCGCGTGCATGGCGGCGAGGGGGAAATTTTTACC
>JAAAPI010000109.1 GCA_009908325.1 Verrucomicrobiota bacterium
AAGTGGAGGGTGTAATGATTGCTCAGCTCGTGGCTGAGAGCTTGTTCGACGTAATCCCGCAGGCTCAAGCCCTCGCGCAGAACCTTCTCATGCAGGTAATGTGACTGAGTCCGTTTTACAAAATAGTAGTGGGACACAATCCGGTCGACCGGCTCGCGCAGGACGGTGATCTTGCAGCTATCCGGATGCACTTCGTCGAAGAGGTATCCGGCCAGGTGACCGGATATCAGAGCAAAGGCGTGGCGCTGCGACTCAGGCAGCTGACGGAACTGCGCGACCGAAGCGGCCGGGGCGCTCCCCGGCATGTGAAAAATCTTCCGGCCCGGAAAATGGCGGCGCAAATACGCGTTCAGGCTCTGCCCGGCACATTTCGGTATATGGTCAAACAGGATCCGCCGGGACCGACTGGAGGGCACCACGTGCAAGTATTCGCTGCGCAATTCTGAGGCAACGCGTTTGATAAAACGTGCTGGGGCTGGCTCGCGGGATTTCAAGACACTCATGATGGGAAGGTGGAAAAAGATCTAAGGGGCGTATACGGTAAAGAAAATACAGGTACTACAAGCTTACCGATTACGAGTACACCAACTGTTCCGTTTGCGCCAAAGCTTTAGCAAGCAGGCGTGTAAGGGGATGAGAACTAAGGCAAAGAAGACTCGAAATAAAGGAGACCTGAAAGCGGAGGCTTGAGACCTGAGAGCGGGGAGGCTAGCCGTGCGACTTGGACTGTTTTTGGAATACCCAATCATACACCTCATTAGCGGCTTCAGCGTAACGCCGAGCGTCCTCTCGCGTGACTGCTGTTTGGTTATCTTTGGTGCTCATGTCTTTTGGTAGAGTATTTGCCCTTCTTTTTTGACTTCACGCGCGAGAACAGTCTGGCCCTCCTGAAAGGTTTCCCTGGCAAATCCAATCAAATCAAGCGGTAAGGGTCTGGGCCATAAAGCACGATGAGCTTGCCTCAAGCCTGGTCGAATTTTCTCTCTATTCGAAAAAATCAACGCAATGTCGCAGTCACTGTGTGGCGTTGCATGACCGCGCGCTTGAGAGCCGAAAAGTAGGATGCTTTCCGGATCAGCGGCTTGAACGATTTGCGCAGTGATTCGTTCCAAGGTCTTGTTTTTCACGTCACCCAACATAGTGTTATCGTTTATAAATTCCTGAGTTCGCGCAATCGAAAATGGGATAAGAGATGCGGAAGGCGGTATTTCCGATTGCCGGCTGGGGGGCAGAGTTCGGTGTTCGATAAAAGGATACTACCCGGACGCGGTTGCTTCGCGGATGCGGGTGGTTTCGGCTTCGGTCAGCCGCTGTGCCCAACGCGTATCGAAGGCGGAATCTTGTTCTTCACCAGATGGAACCGAAGGGGTAAAAGCGGCCTGGCCGCCCTTCCGTAAAAAGGATCGCGTGCGGCCGGACCAGCTCAGATCGAGCCGGTCGAAGAGCGGGCGAAACGCCGCTTCCGGATCCCGGCAGAGTGTCTCGTGGCTGGAAAGGATGCGCTGCGGATTGGCTTGAACCAGTGCCTGGATCCGTGCGTCGAGCACTTTCCAAAGCAGGCAGCCCTGTTCGATGATATCCGGCGGCTCGGCGGCGGCTCTCTCGATCGCTTCCCGATGGGCGACCAGAGGCCCGTCCATGAGGGCCGACTGCCGGGTAAAGTGCCGAAAATCAAAGGTCCATCCCCTTGCCTTCAGCGAAGTGACAAAGCCAAGCGGGCTACGGGTGACGAGGACCACGCGCCCGCCGAAGCGCTGCTCGAACCATTCGACGTTGAAAAGCATAAAGGGGTCTTTAATCAGAAAGCGTTTTTGCTGAAAAGCGGCCCAACGGAAGGTCATGGCTTGGGGGAAGCGGGAAATAAAGCGCCTTTCGGGACGGAAGAAACGTGCGTCGATACGGGGAAAGCGCCCTGAGAGAAGGCGCTGGAAAGCCGGGAGGACGCGGGGCTCGTGGGCCTCGGTTACTTTCCAATAATAGGGTAAATCCGGCTGTTCGAGATAATGCGGCGCGAAGTCAGGATTGAGTGGTTCGTGAACGTAAAAAACCTCCGGTGCCGCAGCGAGGGTTCGCCCGACCCAAGTGGACCCGGAGCGGTGCATGCCGGTAACTAAAAGCGGCTTCGCCGCTTTGATGACTGATTCGTCTTCGTTCCTACGACGCGACATGTGGCGGATAGCGGAGAGAAGAAAGTTGAGGGCGGGGAGTTTTTTTGAGGGATGAGGTCCGAGACTTGGGACCTGAGCTAGAGCGCTGTCTCCACATGTCCGCCGAGGCCTTGGCAAAGGAGGAGGCGAGGCTACAGCGGACAGGTCGCGTTCGGTCTTTTAGCACTCTCCGCCAGATTCGACCGAAGCTACATGAGAAAAATCAGTGGATCGCTCACGATGCTCCCTACCCCACTCAACAACTCAACCCCTCAACAACTCAACAACTCAACCACCCAACAACTAAACCACTCAACAACTAAACCACTCAACCCTCCCCCATCCAGGAGAAATGATACCCCATCTCCGCCAGTTCGCGGTTTTGTGGGTCGAAGCACCGTTGAAGCTCGCGAAAGTGCTCCGGTTTTTGTTTCAGCCCGGTGTTGGCATTGAAGCTTTCCGATGTGGCGAGGGTCAGCGCCGGAATATTTAGAAACTCGCAGACCTGGTTGTAGACCGCTTGCGTTTGTTGAAAGAAAATATCCGCATCCAGCACGAGAATTTGCGACTCCCCGAAGCGCGCTTTCCAATGTTTTAAACCGCGGACGTACTGGCCGCGATCACAAATCGCTTTTTCAGTATCCCCTTCGGGCGCATCTGCGGCGAGGCGCTCGATCATTGAAGTGGTGAACACTTCGTCGACGGCTCGTGTCTCGCGCCCGGCCCGATATCGGTGATAATAATGAGAGACCGCCCGCGCGGCTGGTTCGCGGAGCAGGACGATTATTTTGGCGTTCGGCATCAGTTCGGATGCGATGCGCGCAGCTTGCCCGGAATAGAGCGAGGTCGGTGTCGCTTCACCGCAGAGCGCATGGGACTGGGTCAGGGCGGCCCGGCGGGGGAAATGCCGCCGATACCAGCGCTCGCCACGCTCCGGGTGGCTACACAAATAGAAAATTTCTTTCGGAACGGACCCGATGATCCGGGGGTGCTGGCAGAGGTAATTGAAAAGCGAGGTCGTTCCCGCCTTCATCGCCCCGACAATCAAAAAATCCGGGACGGCCCGGCTCGTTGCATTCAACTCCCTGAGTTTCAGGTAGCTCTCCTTGACAACGGGCGGCACCCGCCCCCGGAGACCGAGGCGCAGTTTGTGTAGAACTCTATCCACGTATGGCTGAGGTCAAAACGCTAGTTTGAACGTTCAACATTCAACATGAAACATTAAACGCTCAATGAAAGTTGCTCCAGGCGGGCGAACTGGGGACAAATTCCCATTCGAGTCGTTCCGTATATTTCGATGGGTTTGCAGGTGGGATCGGATGGGGCACCCGGCCAATTTTTACCGCGCCATCTCCGCTTCACTCTGTCACGCCTTTGCCTTCGTTCACTTCGCTGGCTTCTGTCGGAAAATACGCGGAAAATGGCAGGCACAGAAGCGAACGAAGGAAACGAAGAAAGGGGTTTTAAGGGATGGCACTGACTTTCGGGAATAAAGCAAAGGTTAGTTTTGGCGGGTCGTGAGTTGAAGCAACCCGGTGCTGTGTTGCCGTGCCTTAAACGTTGGGCGTTGAGCGTTGGATGTTGAACGTTCGGCTTTTTCCAGAGTGAGTTGATCGGGTCATGAGCGCGGGTTTGAACGATTAACATCCAACATGAAACGTTAAACGCTCAATGAAAGTCGCTCCAGGCTAGCGAACTGGGGGCAAATGGCAGCCATACGGGGCATTCCGTAGTTAGCGATCTGTTTGCTGGGATCGGATATCGCAGCAGATCAATTTTTGTTGCGCCATCGACGCTTCGCTCCGTCATGCTTTTGCCTTCGTTCACTTCGTTGGCTTCTGTGGGAAAATAAGCGGGTTACTCTTGGCAAAGTTGGTAAATGCGGTCGGCGACCGACTCCGGGTTTTCCATATTATCGGCGTGGCCGTCTTTGAGACCATCGAATTGTTCGATCAGGGCATCGGTCATGGGGGTATCGACCGTGCCTGGTTCGATGCAGTGGAGCGCGACCCGCCGGCGGGCGTATTCTTTTGCCAGGACGCGCGCGGCGGCACCGAGCCCGCCCTTGGAAGCGGCGTAGACGGAAAAGCCTTCTCCGGCCTCGTGCGCCGACTCGGAGCCCAGCCAGACGACACGTGCCCCGTCGACAAGCGCTTTGCTACGATAGAGATGGCTGGTCACGACGAGGGGGGCTTCCAGATTGATGGCCAGCGTTTCGCGGATAACTTTGCGGCGAAGCAGCATGCCCGGGGCCAATTGACAGATACCGGCACTCCAGACCATGGCGTCCAATGCGCCGAAGTCGGGAATTTGTTTCGGATCTTCGGCCCAATCCACGACGTCTGCCTCGATCCCACTGTGTCCCTGCCCCGGCAAAGATTGCAGGACGGCCGACAGACGCGGTTCATCGCGACCGGTCAAAACGACCCGCCAGCCCGCACGTGCGAACCGAGCCGCCGCCGCAGCACCGATTCCCGAGGAAGCGCCTGTAATGAGTACCTTCATCTGCGTCGAGTGGTGGTTCCTAAATGGTCGGTTTTTGCAGGGTAAGCTCTGAGGCGGTAAAGCGTGGCGTGCTCGCTCGCCGAGCGCCCGTTGTGTGCCCCTCTGGAGCGGTAAAGCGTGGCGTGCTCGCTTGCCATTTCGACAGGCTCAAGGCCCTGAGGTAATCGAGGGGCGAGCGCTTTTTTACGGAATGACCCGAATGGCGCCAACTTAGGGCGACTTGGCTACAATCAGTCCGAAGCAACTGAAAACCAGTCAACGGAAAACCGAGCAACCGAAGGCAAAAGCCTCCGACACGCTTCCGCCATTGGTCGAAGGGTATATTCGGCCGAAAACGCGATTGTTTGATTGCAGACTTGCCGTAACAAGAAGCCATCAGCTATAGCCCTTTCTTTACTGGCTTCAAGAAAAAATGAACAAGATGAAAAGGGCCACCGTGGCGTGTCCGCTCGCCCGACGCCCGAACGTCTGTCTCTGCCAAATAGTCCGACTGCCAAGCCACACCACTGGCGCTCGCAAGCGAGCACACCACAAAACCCTCACTGTGGCGTGTCCGCTCGCCGGACGCCCGAACGTCTGTCCCTGCCAAATAGTCCGACTACCCAGCCACACCACAGGCGCTCGCGAGCGAGCACACCACAAAAGCCCCACCGTGGCGTGTCCGCTCGCCGGACGCCCGAACGTCTGTCCTTGCCAAACAGTCCGACTGCCTAGCCACACCACAGGCGCTCGCGAGCGAGCACACCACAAAAGCCTCACCGTGGCGTGTCCGCTCGCCGGACGCCTTAACGACTGTCCCTGCCAAACAGTCCGGCTGCCAAGCCAGACCACTGGCGCTCGCAAGCGAGCACACTACAAAAGCCCCACCGTGGCGTGTCCGCTCGCCGGACGCCCTAACGGCTGTCTCTGCCAAACAGTCCGACTGCCAAGCCACACCACTGGCGCTCGCAAGCGAGCACACCGCGTGAAGCCCCGCACACCCTAACCGGCCATTTCGGGGCGCTTGGAGTCTTGGTTGACGCATCGAGACCAGGGTCGAGACGCCCCGCTCGGGCATGGTCACCCCGAAGACCGTGTCTGCGTTCGATATGGTCCGCTTGTTGTGCGTGATGATAAGGAACTGTGACTTGTCGGTGAATCCGTGCAGGATCTCACAAAAGCGGCCGATGTTGGCGTCGTCCAGCGCAGCGTCGATTTCGTCGAGGACACAGAACGGGCTCGGTTTCACCATATAAATAGCAAAGAGCAAAGCCACCGCAGCCATGGTCCGCTGCCCACCCGAGAGCAAACTGACGCTTTTCAGTCGCACCCCGGGAGGCCGGGCGATGATCTCGATGCCCGACTCGAGCGGATCGTCCGAATCGATTAGTTGCAAGTCCGAGTCGCCCCCACCGGAGATTTTTTCATAGGTGAAGGCGAAGTTGCGCCGGACCTGCTCGAAGGTATCGCGGAAAAGTGTCTGCGAGGTCTCGTTAATCTCGTCGATGGTTTCGACCAGCTTGTTTTTGGAGTTCCAAAGGTCTTCACTTTGGTTTTTCAGAAAATCATAGCGCTCCTTGAGGTCCGCGTATTCACTGATCGCATCGAGGTTGACCGGTCCCATGTTGGCAATGCGGCCCTTGAGCTCGCCAACTTCTTCCTCGATAGCGGACCAATCGGTGTGGTCCATCTCGGCAAGCTCTTCTTCGGTGGGATCGCGGCGCTCGTTTTTTGGAGACGCCGCGAGTTGGTCGGGGTCGTCCAGGTCGTCGAGATTGACCCGCTTTTGGAATTCCACATTGCCCTCCCAAAGCTCCGCCTTCCAATTGACTCCGGAAAGGTCGAGCTGGTAGTCGTCCTGTGCCGCGTTTTCCAGGAAGCCAAGTTGAGAACGCTCCTCCGCCAGACGGATTTCGAGTTTGGTGAGTTGCTGATCCGACGCGCGAGTCTCGTTACGCCGGTCGCTCAAGCCGTCGTCGATTTCGTGGATTTGCGTATCGAGAGTTTTCAGCTGCTGGCGATCTTTTTCCAGTGCCTCGGTGGCGATGGTCAGGGTCTTGTCGAGTTCGGCGCTCTTCTCGGCTTCCGCCTCCGCGGCCCGTTTGAGCTGGGCTATTTGCTCGTTCAAGGTATCGATCTCCTGATTGCGGCGGAGGATGCGATGCTGCAAATTTGCCGTCTCGCGCTGCACTTCGCCGAGCGCCCGGTCCGCCGATTCGAGGCGCTGCTTCTTCTCGGCGAGCTCGAGGCGGACATCGGCCAGAGCTTCGCGCTTGTGGTCGCGCTCTTCGCGGGCACGCTCAATGGCCGCTTCCAGATCGGAGCCGCCCTGACGCTCGTCCTTGAGGGCCTTCTCGGCACCGGCCAGCTCTTCCCTCGCCTCTTGCAGCTCCGCCACTGAGTCGCCGTGCTTGGCGTCGAGCCGGGCGATCTCGTCCTCGGCTTGACTGCGGTTGCGGGCGTTGTCCTCGATTTTTTGCGATTGATTGCGCTCTTCGGCCACGAGGCCGGAAACCTCGCTGGCGAGTTCACTTTGGCGCTTGCGCTGCGATTCGACAGTGGCTTCGGCTGCGTTTCGTTTTTCGTCGAGGCCGGCAGCCTCCTCCCGGAGCTGATTCAAAGCGGTGCGCTCGGCCTCGATCTCCTTGCGCAGACGGCGTATCTCTGACTCCCGCTCCAGCACGCTCGAGGATTTCTTGCCTGAGCTGCGGCCTCCATGGATGAGACCGCGGCAATCGATCAATTCACCGCTGCGGGTGGCCACGAGCAGAAAATTGAACTCGGGCTGTGCTTTCCAAAATTCCAGAAAGGTTTCGAGGCTTTCCGTGAAATAACATCCGTCAAGAAGTCGATCAACAGGTGCCTGCAATTCGGATTGCCGCACCCGGACGACGGAATGGGCCGCAACCAGCCCGTCCGGAAGTGCTGCTTGCGGGGCCGCGTTTCGCCCGTTTTCCAGGTCAATTTGGAGGCAGGCGCGACCCATCACATCGGCATCCAGCTTTCCCAGCACGGAAAGCGCTTTCTCCGAATTGCCGATGTAGAGGGTGTCGGCGGCGGAGCCAAGCAGCGTCTCCAGCGCGGTTGTGTAGGCACTGTCGACGCTGAGCTCTTTGGAAATAATTGAAACCCCGTCCTTTGAAACCACCTCGCTCAGTTTGCCGCCAAGGATCGCCTTGGCCCCCTCGCCAAAGCCCTCAAATTTAGCCTGCAAGCCCTCCAGAACGTTGAGCTGCGCCGTCTTTCGGGCGATACCCCGGTCCTGGTCCTGGATGCGTTCCTGCAAGGCGCGGAACTGATTCAAAATCTCCCGAGAATCGTTGCGGGCCTGCTCGACGGCCTGCTCGCTGGACGATTGCTCGGCACGGCGCTTTTCGAGTAGGCGCTGGATGTCGGCCAAGCCCTTTTCGAGAACGGCGACTTCCTCTTTCAGTGCGATGGCCATTTCGGTATGCGAAGCATGCTTCACCTGGTAGGTCTTCAGATCGACCTCGAGGGTCGTGCAGCGGGACCGGGCGCGGTTTATACGGTTTTCCGCATGGAGCACATCCTGGCGCCGCTTTTGCAGCTCGCCTTCCATTTCGCCAAGCTTTTCCTGCGCGGCGATCAGCTCGTTGTTGCGCTCGTGAAAGATGCGGTCTGAGTCGTCCACCACGCCGAGCTGCATCTGTTTGTTTTCCGTCTCATCCTGAGCCCGCTTGGCGAGGTCCGACTTTTGCTTCTCCAAGTCCGCGACTTCGTTTTGGAACTCGACGATGCGGGCATCCAGATCCTTGGATCGAATCGAGGAAAATTCCGATTGATTATCGGCATTTTCTTTTTCCGAACGCAGGTTGTAGACGCGCTGCTGGAGCGCTTCCATTTTTCCGGCGAGTTCCGAGCGCTGGGTTTTCTTTTCAGCCAGGACCGACTCGTCCTGCTCGAGCGCGTTGTTCTCGGCATCGACTTGTTGACGCAACTCGGCGGCTTTCCCCGCCAGATCGCGGATCGATTGACTCAGCGCCGCATGGCGGTGCGCACTGAAGGCGAGGTCGAGGTGGGTCAGCCGGTGCTTGATGCGCTGGTAGCGGAGCGCCTTGCTGGCCTGGCGCTTGAGCGAGCCAATCTGGCGGGAGACTTCCTCGATCACGTCCGTCACGCGGGCCAAATTGGCATCGACCAGGGCAAGCTTACCCAGCGCCTCCTTGCGCTGTGCTTTGTAGAGCGTTATCCCTGCTGCCTCTTCAAAAATCGTCCGCCGCTCTGCCGGATTCGTCGAGAGAATCTGGTCAATCTGCCCCTGCAGCATGAAGGAATAGGAGACGCGGCCCACTCCGGTGTTGGCGAAGAGCCGCTGGATATCTTTGAGGCGCGACACTTTTCCGTTGATGTAGTAATCACTGCCCCCGTCCCGCACCACCCGGCGCGAAACTTCAACCTCGTTGAACTGAGTGCCCAGCTCGCCTTCGCAATCCGTAAAGGTCAAGGCCACCTCGCAGGTGGGCAGGGCCTTCCGTTTATCCGTGCCCTCGAAAATGACATCCTGCATGGAGGCCCCCCGCAGCGCCTTGGCGCTTTGCTCGCCCAGAACCCAGCGGATCGCATCCACGATATTGCTCTTCCCGCAACCATTCGGCCCAACCACCGCTGTGACGCCCTGCCTTAAATCCAGACGGGTGCGGTCGGCGAAACTCTTGAAGCCGCTGATAACAATCTCTCTCAAATACATATGCGTTAAGTGGACCGGATAATAGCACGAAAGGATTTAGAGCAAAGCGACTCGACCAACCCCGCAATCCTAAAAAGCGTTCAACAAAGCTTGATTCCGACCGGGGTATCCGATGCCCGGCATCCTGCCTTCGCTTGGCTTTGATCTCAGGTTTTAGCGGATTCCCGCTGGCCGTAGAGCGCGGTGCCGACGCGGATCTGCGTGGAACCAGCGGCGATGGCCGCCTCCAAGTCGCCGGTCATGCCCATGGATAATTCAGACAGCGGGGTCTTAAACTGCCCGGAAAGCGCATCCCGCAGCTCGCGTAAGCGTTCAAAAGCTGCTTTGGCCACATCGGGATTGTCGTCCAGCGGGGCAATCGTCATCAGCCCGTCAACGCGAAGGTGCTCCAGCCCAAGCGCGGCTTCCAGGGCAGATGC
>JAAAPI010000295.1 GCA_009908325.1 Verrucomicrobiota bacterium
TGAGAAACGAGCGCATCGCCACGATTCATGGTCATATTATCTATATGTGACCACATTTGTGGTCAATGCAACTAGAATCAAGGTTGCACATGGCAGACCAAGGCATGGGACACCGCTTATCGGCGATAAGACGCCAAGAAAAACTGTCTCAAGAAGAGATGGCCGAACGTCTGCAGGTCAGTCGCAGCGCTTACCAGTATTATGAACGCGGCGAGCGCGACCTGCCCGGATCGCTACTTTTGAAGGTTTTTCAAGAGTTCAAGGCCGATCCGCTATGGGTGCTGGAAGGCGATCTCGAGCCAGGACTAAGTAGACGCGAATGGAACATGGCGCGGGCTTACCGCAAGATCGGAATGGCCGTGGAGCACCGGATCAATGATCGCGGGCTGACCGTGCCGAACGAGAAAAAATGGAACGCTATTGATTTCCTCTTCGGTGAGTTCCTAAAAGCCGACCAGCTGAACAAGAACGATGGTGGGCCTGACACACAACGAATTGATAGTATTCTAGGACTGGTCGCGTGATGTCCGAGAACCCACTTCCAGCAAACGTACACATGCTGAAACCGCGTACAAAATCGCTCTCAGATCGGCTTGATGAGTTTCTTGAGAACCACGGTCTCGATCGGAGCGAAACACCAATCCGATGCGACGCAACCAGACCCAAAGCTCCTGGAGTCAACGCAATCAGGTGCGCCCGCTGTGGGCAGGCAGAGTATCTCTCAAGGGACTATTGCCGTTGCGGCCATTACCTGCGTGGACAACTAGAAGACGAGTACCTTTCCTGGCTGGAATCCAAAGAAGAAGTCGTTGAAAAACTGGCGCTTGAAACGGAAAAGAGGAACAAACAAGTGCGGTGGTTGTTCTGCATAGCAACGGCCTTGCTTTTGGTTCCCCTTATCACAATCGCAATCTTCCCTCTGGGAAGTCCACTTCTGGGGTTAGGCTCCTTTCTTGTCGCGCTCATTGTCGCGGGAACAGCCTGCGCTGTTGAGAATACGACGGAAAAAAAGGTTGTAGCATGCAATTTGGAGTTCCTGGACGCCGACATGACAGAGTATCTCTTCGTGCGCTCGAGCTTAGTTGCAGAGAACGAAAATCACTTCGTCTCGAACGGCAAAGGAGGCGAAGCTGGAGATGTTTGACGGACCTCGGCTCCGCCCTTCCGCGATTGGTCTTTTTTCAGGATGCGGCGGATTGGACAGCGGCTTTGATGATCAAGGTTATGAGCTTAGTGCCGCATTTGATGCATGCGAACGCGCCGTGACGACATACAACCTTAACCAAAGGAACAGAGCTCGTGTCTTAGAAATTGATCAAAACTTCAGCATCCCACATGGCACGGATGTCGTTTTGGCAGGCCCGCCCTGCCAAGGGTTTTCGACCGGCGGCGGATACAAGAAAGATGACCCCAGAAACTCGCTGTTGTTGACCACCTGCCAGCTGATTGCGCGGAGTCGTGCAAAGGTCGCGGTAATTGAAAATGTTGCTTCACTGACCAACATAAGGAACCGAAGATATCTGGCTTCTGCACTGACCATCCTAGAAGACGCTGGATACCATTGCGAGGTCACCTTGCTGTTGGCTTCGGATTATGGTGTTGCCCAAAGAAGGCGACGCGCTATCATCGTCGCTCGCAGTGACAAACGCCACTTCACTTTAGCTCCGGAAACGTCGGAAGCAGTTAAGTTAGGCGAGGTTCTTGGCGGACTAAGTGCTGCCTCGGCAAACCACGAGCCAATTTTCCCGGATCGTCAATCAAAGCATTTTCGTATTGCTCAACGGATCGGCCCCGGTCAAAAACTATGCAACGTTAGAGCGGGCCCGGCGAGCATACCCACTTGGGAAATACCCGAGTGTTTTGGCAAGACAACCCAGGTTGAGCGATGCATACTATCGTCTATCAGACGTTTAAGACGACAGTCGCGGAAAAGAGACTTTGGAGACGCAGACCCCGTCGAAATCTCAGCACTACACCTCGAATGTCCAGAGGCAAACATGGAAGCTGTTGAAAGCCTAGTAGGTAGGGGCTACCTACGGTGGATTGAAGGAAGCATTGACCTTACAAACACGTTCAACGGAAAGTACCGCCGATTGGACCCAAACGGTGCCTCGCCTACCGTCGATACTAGATTTGGAGATGTGCAACTGTTCCTACACCCGGAAGAAAACAGAGGGTTGACAGTACGTGAAGCAGCAAGAATCCAAGGATTCTCCGACGATTTTCTGTTTCCTTCGGAGCTGTCTCGGAAAGACATTTTCCGAATGATTGGAAACGCGGTGCCACCACCGATGGCGAGAACGATAGCTAATTTTTGTAGGGAGCTACTTTGATGGGGCAATTAACCGAAATCCCGGCAATCTGGGATTTTCCTTCACCGGAAAGCAGGTTGCCAAAAGGTGCTGCTTCGATGATCGACTTTCTCAGCAAAAAAGTGTTCAACGACTACGAACCGTCACAATTCCATCCTTTTCGTCAACGGTTACTGGCTTGGCTCAACAACTTTGATGACACCGCTGACCAACAACATCTTTTGGCCCTATTACTTGAAGTCTTTTTCGTTGGCCGCAAAGAATTTGAGGCGCTTTATCGAACTGTCTATAGAGGACTACTTTTTCGTTGGATGCTCGAAGACACCGGCGTCGACGTTTTCGACAACGACCTAGAAACTGTTATTTCGAACAAGGTTAACAAAGCATGGATTTGCCCTATCTCCGACAGCCTAAGGATCAACGCGTTCTTGAAAGTAAATGGCCTACAAAGCTTGGACATTCGGCCCGACTGGCGATCCCTCAGAGAGTTTGGAGACGTAGAAAAGATACAACACTACGTGAAACGCAAGAAAATTAGGGACTTAGTGTTGCTTGAAGATTTTTGCGGCTCTGGAAACCAAGCAACAAAAGCAATCCAGTTCGCTGCAGAAACGCTTCCAGAAGTAAGAGTGCTGCTCTGTCCCTTGATTGTATGCCCGAAAGGAGATGAAGCGCTCATCCGTGTAGTAGAAGATCTGGCAGAGCGCGGTTTTTCCAATGTTACCTACGAACCGGCACTGGTGTTGCCAAAAGACGTCGTGCACTGCTTCGAAAACTATCAAGCTGGAAATCCGACGGTAAGCGACAGCTTCCTGTGCAAGCACAAAAAGCGGTATGGCATAAGCGCGGATGAAGATGTTTTTGGATACAAGCAAACCGGGTCGAAAGTAGTTCTGTTTTCCAACTGCCCCAACAATACACTCCCAGTTTTTCATCGGGAATCCAAGGGATGGGTTCCATTATTTCCAAGAGTTGATCGGCAAACATGAAATCAAATCCATTCTTTGAATTATACGTTGGAGAACGAATTTCGTCGGACGAGTTTGTCACGATTTTCAGCCCGATGCTTGTGGAACACACTGAAGCACTTTTCAGGCCTGGTAACATTGTCGTAAAAGGTATTCAGGGCTGCGGCAAAAGCATGCTGCTTAGCCTTCTTAAGCCTCGTGTTCGCATCGAATACGAAAATGCGAACGAACCGTTTCCTGTGCCAGAAGGGCTACGAAAATTTATCTGTGGCTCCGTTAATCTCGCCCATAGCAATGTAATCGACTTTGGATATCGATCGTCGTTTGACGAGGGAGTTCTGCAAACAGAACTGCTTTTTGCAGATTTTCTCAACTATCTAATATGTGACAGTATTCTTGATAGTATTGAAGTTTATCTGTCAAGTTCGAAAGCTATCCAAGATGAGATTGGACTGAAGTTTGGCCCTAAAGATTTTGACGAATTGGCAACGAAGATATGCGAAATGCCCGTCTGGGAAGGTTGGATTGGCGAGTGTGACAGCCTTTCAAAGCTGAGAGGGAGATTAAAAGCCCGAATCGTCGCCTATCGAAGGTATCTGCATTTGAAAGATCGTGATTTAGCCGAGGAAATCAGGGATACGGCGACACCTATCGGAGCCGCACCCGCAGACCTAGCAAGGCTACTCCACGAAGCGGGGGCTGTTGATAAAGCCACCAATATTTTCGTGGATATCGACCAGTACGAAGACTTGGGTATCATCTCGTCACGAAAGACGGACGGAGCAAGAGTTGATTATCGTGCCGTGATAAACAAGGCGCTATCTTCTCGTGATCCCGCGATATCTTACCGCATAGGAACAAGAGGTTATTCTTGGAATGGCCATGCAAAGATTCATGGCACTGACGGCATTCTGGAGCCTGATCGCCATTTCAAGTTTGTCGATCTTGACATAATACTTAGAAAAGGCGAGCTTGATAGCTCTCGCACGGCGAACGTCTTCAACAAGTTTGCGCTGGACGTCTTCGATCGGCGACTGCGGTTTGCCGAGTTTTCTTTCCCGGCAGGCGATGTCACATCGTCCAGATTAGATAGCAGTACGCTCGCACGCGTTTACGGTACGAGGTTGCACGCCCGCGTGAAAGTCAACAAGGTGATGGGGCTAAGAGAAGCCGAGAAGTACATTGATTGTGAGGAGCATTGGAGCGATAGCACAAAGCAGAGACTTACGGAGTTGGCGCGAAAGGGCCAACTCTATGAAGCGAAGCTTGGAGAGTATTGGATTCGCCAAAAAGGAGATCCTAACGACCTAGAGACTAAGGACGACGAGCAGCTTCCTTGGCTAACGCCAAACGCACAATGGTGGCGCAAAGAGCGGTCCCAGATCATTGCTGTGAAGCTAGCGTCAGATAGTCGTCAGCAGGCGATTTGGGGTGGAGCCGAGGAGATTTTGGAGCTGTCCGGAGGAAGCATTTTAGCTTTTCTAGGGTTGAACCAGTACATTTGGAGTACTTGGCTTCAAGGCGGCCCTCAAGCGGAGGTCACGCGTGCGAGGCTCCCGGAGATATCCTATTCTTTACAATCGACCGCGATTTTGAGAGCGAGTTCAGACTGGATCAAGATGATCCGGTCGCAGTCGGGACGCAGCGCAGAACGATCTCGCTTTGTTGAAACTGTAGGTGCTATCTTGCGCAAGAAGCTTTTAGCAGACGACAAACTGACTTACCCGGGGAGAAATGGTTTCTCCCTTTTGGACAGTGCGTTAGATAATTATCCCGATATAAGGATGTTTCTTGAGCAAATGGCCGACTACGGTAATATACTTATGTTGCCGCACACATCTAAGAATCGCAGAGATGGTCCTAGGACCAAATTCTATTTCCATCCAATATTCTGTCCAAGTCTAAACATCCCCTATATCAGGACCAAAGAGCCATACTACGCCGACATTAAAGAAGTTGCAGAATGGATTTATGAAAGTGGTTATGAAGTTTCCTTGAACTCTTCCCCACCACCCATGCAGGAAGAGTTGTTTTAGGGCAATGAATGACTTTAAGTTCCGTCCTTGGGGACGTCCATTTTGGCTTAAGCCAAGGTTCAATGTCTCGAATTGGTGCATAATTTCTTGCTTTGGGACAGAATTGAGAAGCGTCAAATCTGCGGCAAGCTTGGTTGAGGCTGAGGATAGTCTTTTCTTGGTTCGCATTGATGACCCGCTTGAAGGCTGATCAAGAACAGAAAGAGCGAAGAAAGGCTTATGACCGAAACGACGCCCTCCTCAAGTTGGAGGCCAAAGCGAAGATCACTCGCTTCGATGAGGAACTAAAAGCGTCTCTCGACCGTATTGAGGATATCTGCGCTCAAGCAAGCAAAGAGTCAGAGAACGTTATTCTAGACATTACCTCCTTCCCGAAACGCTGGTTCTTTCCGATGATGAGGTACCTAATAGAAGATCCAGACATCAAAAACCTACAAGTGGCCTACACTCGTGGGGACGAACATGCTGAATCGTTGTCCGAAAATCCCGAAACTCTTAGAGTGATACCGAGTTTCGTTTCACTTGATGATAGAACCAGTCACGATGTCGCCTTCGTCGGCGTTGGTTTTCACACTCACAGTCTGCTAGAGTTGTTCGGTGAAGACAAAAGCAAGTCACTTCAGTTGATGTTTCCGTTTCCACCCGGTCCGCCTGGTATCCATAGGAATTGGAAATTCGTCCAAGAAGTTGAAATGAAAGTACAAAAGGATGAGAGTCTATCAGAAGATGCTGATCCGATTAACTATCTTCATTTGGACGCTACGGATGTCTCCCAAGCTTTTGATGCTTTGAAGATCGTAACATCGAATGGAACCAAGACGTCAGTTATGGCCCCTTACGGCCCGAAGCCGTTCTCTTTAGCCATGTGTCTGTTTGCAATTGCATGCGAACGTGCCGGGCAACCCGAAATCCCAATGTGGTATTCGCAACCACAGAAATATGCTGTTGAATACACGAAGGACGCCGCGTACCGACGCGATCAGATTGACACGTGGCTTTACGGTATACGACGCGACGGGAGTTTCCTGTACGAGTTGTGATGGCGACACGCTGGGCCGCCATCACAATAACTGGTCCAACCGCTACTCTTACGTACAAGTATACGTGCACGTAATATCTGCCCTAGTAAGGACGCCCGCGGACTACCGTCTATGCTGGTTTTGCGCGTTGGAGCCCGTTGATTAGACCCGCCGGTTGGTGCCGTCAAGAGCGCGCTGAGTTCAGAAAGCCTTAACCATTCGGGCTGCTCAAGCAGTTTATTGACTCCTTCCATCCGCAACTACTATGGCTTGGCGATCCGACCCAAGACGACACCACATCTGCGCAGCGGGCAGCTGGTAGCCAGCACTCATCAACCTTCGAAAAAATTTACAGAAACCAATGCTTGAGCTTAGCTTACTCGTATCGCCAGTGAAAGTAGGCTCATGATTCGCAGAAGTCCATCTGCCGTTGCTTGGTTGAAAATATGTGGGTTGCGGCATCCTGACGATGCAGAATTTTGCGTGAAGGCAGGAGTGGATTGTCTGGGCCTGCTAATCGGAAAGTCAAGGCGACCGGAAACCGAGCTTGACATTCTAAGCTGGGAGGATGCCAGGGGCCTAGCCACGCTTGCCAGAAAAAAATCTACAGCCACGGCACTTCTTTGCCATTCCCAAGAACTCGATGACCTGCGAAATGCTATCGAATTTATCAGGCCGCAGATGTTGCAGCTGCAGTTCCATTATGATCCTAAGAAGATAGATTTTTTGAAAAATTCCTTCCCGAGTATGGAGCTGGTGCAGACGGTGCGTGTCGCAAAGCCCGTTGGCGAAGGGTTGGTTTTCGACACCGTGCGGAAAGTCGCAAGCGACGAAAGAGTTTCCGCGATCTTACTAGACAGCCCTAGGGGTGGTTCGGGGAAGTCGATTGACTGGGAAACTGCTAAGCGGTTGGTCGCTCTCCACAACGACAAAAAGTTCATCTTGGCTGGCGGCCTAAACCCTGAAAACGCCAAGAGCGCCATTGAAGAAGTTCGACCTTTCGGCATTGATGTTATGACCGGAGCACGATTTCACCGGGGTAAGCTTGATCACGACAGGGTGAGCCAACTGGCTGAAGCAACGGCCAAAACAAATGTATAGCCCAAAGGCTTGACGCACCCAGAGAACGACGTTCTTACAAGCATCGCCCTCAATGCCTCACCCCCCGTTCCGCATGCGCTTCCTGGCTGTCTAGCTGTCCCTCAATCTCTCGGCGGCGGCTTTCGCTAAGGTCAAGCTCTGCTGCAAGCTCTCGTTCAGCGTCTTGTAGCTCGCCTCGTCGTTCAGCAATCCGCTCAAGGCCTTCATGGATGCGGCTTGTGAACGAATGAGCAAAGCCACGCAGTCTTTCAAACCAGCCAGTTCCTTCTCGATCCTGCCGGTCGAGCGTGTCTCCAAGGCGGTCAAGTCCTTCGCGGAGGCCTCTGAGGCCGTCACCAACCGCTCGACGCAGGCGAGCAAGTCGCGTTCCAAGGCTGTCAGTTGGGTCATCTAATCCTCCTCGATCCGAATGCAGGTGACGCTCCGTTCCCCCATCGTGCAGGTGCGTAGACGCGTCTTCGATGGGTCCAGGATCAGCCAGGTCCCCTCGGGCCGTTCGATCCGTGTCAGGCCCAGTTCCGTCAGCTCCGAACGCGTCAGATGCGCCGTCCAGAAGAAGCTCGCGGCCATCATCGAGGCGATCCCCGTCAGCACCATCGCTGCGATCAGCCATGGTGAGATCGTCAGCCAAAGGCGGATCGATCTCAGCCGCGTCTCGAACATGTTCGCCGTCTCGGTTTGAAAGCGGCGCGTATCGTTCGCGATGGTATGCTGCGCGGCGCCCACAATGTTCTTCAAATCGATCCTGAAGCTCTTGAGCTGGGACGAGATAGAGGCGACGTGTTCCGCCCTGATCGTGTCGAGGTCCGCGTTCAACTTCTCGCTCAGCCGGGTCGGCTTGCCAGTCTTCATGGAAAATCTCTCCTTTCAGCCGCCAGCGTTCGCCCGTGTCGGGATCGCGGGCGGTGATGTAGGCCTTGCCGGTGCGCGGCAAGTCGAAGCCTGCGTCGGTGAGCGCGTCGATCATGGTCGCGCGGTCGGTGATCAGGTCCATATCGATCTGGTCCTGTATCCAGCCATGCAACTCGTCGCGGCCCTGGGCACGGGTGGGGGCCTCGATGGTGTCGCGGACTTCCTGGGCGCGGTCGGCGTCCATCGGATCGGCCCAACCGTGGCGCTGGTTCATCACGTCCCGCAGGCTGTCATAGGCGTCTTGATAGCCGGGTGGTGCAATGTTGAGGCTCTTTCCCGTCGTCAGTTCCAGGCGCGGCGTACAGAAGTGCAGCTCAACCCGGCCTTCGTGGCGATGGCGGACCCAGAGCACCTCATATTGCTCGGGGTCCAGCCCCGCGAAGGCCAGCCGCTCGAACTGGTCCATGACCTCGGCCTGCTGGTCCTCGGCCGGGTCGTCGCTGTCGGCAAAGCTGACCACGCCCGCGCGGTAGGTCCATTGGTGGCGGCTGGCGTCGATCAGGACCTCGGTGCGCTCGGGATTGCCGCGCAGGACCTCGGGCAGTGGATCGCGGGTGACGGTTACCGGCTGGCCATCGGCATCGCGGATCAGGTCGCGGTTGCCATCGTAGGCCAGCACGCGCTCGGCCACGAGGTAGCCGACCGGCCCCGCGCCTGCGCCTTTGCCGTTGGGGAAGAACTTGATCAGCACCGCCGCGCCTCATCGAGGAGCGCGGCGAGCTGGCGTTCGATCACCACAAGGCGGCGTGCGACGGTCAGCGTGTCGAGGTCGGTGTGGCCAACCTTCATGGCGTGATTCAGCCAGCGCGCGATCTGGTTGAGGTTGCCGCCGATGCGCCCAACTGCCAGCACCAGCGCCGGATCGACACGCGGGATGGGCTTGCGACGACGGGCCTCGGTCAGGCCAAGCGCCTCACGCAGGAGCGTCGCGGCTGGCAGACCGGCGGACTCGGCCTTGGCGCGCAGCTGGGCCTTCTCTGAGGCGGTGCAGCGGAAGACGAAGGTCTCGGTCAGCGGCTCTTTGGCGGGGGCTTTGCCCGCGCCGGTGGGGTTCGAAGGGGAGGCTTGCCGCCCCTCGCAAGGTCCCGTGTCATCGGCGCAGCCGTATGACATGGGTCGCCTTGCTGTTTGCGCTTCGGTGGTGCTCATGATCTGAGGCCCGCCGCCTGGATTTGCACCCGTGTCACCAGCTCTGCGGCCAAGAGCGCGTCGACCTGACCAGGTGTGATGTGGCGGCAAAGAGGATGCTTGTCCGCCACCCAATTTGCCAACCCTGCGAGCACCTCGGCTTCTTTGGCCTTTGTCGTTTCTCGGCTTTTAGCGATGTCCTCAACATAGGCGCGCCACCTCCCGGACCTGAACCAGTTGTCCGAGAAACAAACCTTCGGGCGGGTGAAGCCCGC
>JAAAPI010000174.1 GCA_009908325.1 Verrucomicrobiota bacterium
GAATATTACAGATGATATGACGACTTCGACTAAGGTAAATCCTCCGACAGAGCTTCGCTCCCGCCTTGCCCCGAAACAGCTCTTTCGGGGCAAACGGATACAGGTAATTTCTTGCTTGAAAAAACCAACTCTCGGGTAAAAATCTACGGAGACTCTAGGCATTAACATAGACGTTACGCGCCTAACCACTAACATCAACAATAAAATCCAAACACAAGGGCTTTTTACCAATTTTTTAATTTCGGCTATCAGAACTGACTCGTTTCAAAAAGTTTAGGCCGAGTTGATCTTGCCTTTTGATATTTTGCTCGCTATCCGCTTCGATGCGATGTTCCGAGGTCTACCCAGCGTAAATGATTTTTCTGAGCAGCAACTGATTGACTACATCACCCAGTGGCTTCGCCAAATTAACCCAGTCTGTCCGGAGGGGATCGGAGACGACTGCGCTGTGCATTCACCGGATCCGGAGACGAAACAGATAATCACTAGCGACGCACTTGTTTTCGGGCAACATTTCGACCAAACGCTTTCGGCGCAACAAGCCGGCGCAAAGCTGGTCAATCGTAACCTCAGTGATATTGCCGCGATGGGGGGGATACCCGACCGCGCCATTTTGAATCTAATGGTCGGCCCTGATCTTGAACTCGATTGGTTGAAGAACTTCTTCATCGGATTGGAAGCGGCTGCCATCCGTGTGTGCCTCAAAATAGTCGGCGGCGATATTTGCCGACTGGAACCCCGCTGTTTCAGTTCCGTATTGACGCTCATCGGGACTGCGAAGTTTCCGCTTTTGCGAGGCAATGCGCAAAGAGGCGATGCCATCTATGTGACAGGCGACTTAGGTGGTAGTCTGCTCGGCAAGCACGCCACGTTCACACCCCGCCTGGCCGAAGGGCAATGGCTGGCAGAGACGGGCTATTGCACCGCATTAATGGACCTTACCGATGGTCTGGCCAAAGACCTGCCCAGCTTGCTTACCGGGGAACAATCCGCTCGACTGAATTTAAGTTCAATTCCGGTTTCTGCGGATGCGCATTTGACAGCCAACCGCTCGGGGCTCTCCGCGCTGGAGCACGCCTTCTGCGACGGCGAGGACTACGAGCTTCTTTTCTCCATCGCGGCGAAAACGCCCGTTCCGGATTTTGTCACCCTGTGGAAACGAGCTTTTCCCAACCTTCGCATCAGTCATATTGGTCAGATTGACGAACCCAACGATCAAGGGAAAATCATCAACGCAGCCGATGGCAGTGCTTTGCCATTCATTCAGGGCTTTGAGCATTTCAGAAAATCATGACCGCCCACGCACCGATCATGGATGAACTCAAACGCGGCCTTTCCACGCATTCGGACGCGGCAACCCAGGCGATTGCCATTAAACTGGCACCCCACCTACCAGCGGATACCGTGCTTGCCCTGCACGGGGATCTCGGCGCGGGTAAGACGACATTTGTCAAGGGCCTCGCACGCGCCTGGGCGATCAAAGAAGCCGTCACCAGCCCAAGCTACAATCTCTACACAATTTACTCAGGCGACCGACAGCTTATTCACTTCGACGCCTATCGCCTCAATTCCGAGGCAGACCTCGATGCGCTCATGATCGAAGATTTCCTACGGTCGCCCTGGTGTTTTGCAGTCGAGTGGCCGAAGCGGATAGCGGCATCGCTCCCCGAAGATACTTGGCACCTTTATCTCAGTATCAAACGCGATAAAGCCCACCACCTGCGGCTGGAGATCCAACACAGCTCTTCCGAAAATACCGACAGCTAAAGCAAGCCGCATACGTATCCCCGCTGCTTTAGCTGCGGTGGTTGCGGTTGCGGCGTTGGTCACGGTTAAGCCCGCGAAAGTACGGCAGCCAGCTGAAGCAGGCTGCATACGTATCCCCGCTCCTTCAGGTGCGGGGGCGCAGCGGCCCGGTATTTCCCAACACCCCGCACAATCCCATACAGCAAGCTGAATCAAGCCGCGTACGTATCGCCGCTGCTTTAGCTGCGGTGTTTGCGGCTTTGGTCACGGTTAAGCCCGCGGGGGTGCGGCAGCCAGCTGAAGCAAGCTGCATACGTATCCCCGCTCCTTCAGGTGCGGGGGCGCAGCGGCCTGGCATTTCCCAACACCCCGTATAATCCCATACAGTCTGTCTAAAGCAAGCCGCATACGTATCGCCGCTGCTTTAGCTGCGGTGGTTGCGGTTGCGGTGTTGGTGCCAGTTGAGCCCACAGGGGTACGGCAGCCAGCTGAAGCAGGCTGCATACGTATCCCCGCTCCTTCAGGTGCGGGGCGCAGCGGCCGAGAATTCATCAACACTTTTTCGCCGCTTTACCGCTTTTCGTGCCTGTTTGAAAACTGGCAGCGCTGACCTCATTGACCGACCGGGACCGAAGCGCAGCGCTTGTAGCTCGAGAATAAGCGCATGATCGGCCTCGATGCGCCGCAAGCGGCGAAGGTAGCGGGCCGCCCTCAAGCGAACCGGGTCGAGCGATTGGCGGTCGCCGACCAGTGAATGCAGCAGACCAAGGATAAAGTATCGCAAACGCCACGCCCCGTAAATGAATACCACCAGAATCAGTATAAGCACGATTGCGCGAATGTGCCCACGTTCAAACGGGCTCGCGGCAAAGGCCTTCAAAAATTCTCCAATCCCGGCCAACTGTTCCTTCAATTGATCAAAAAATTGAGTCACCGAATCCTTGAAACCTCTGGCCAGCTCGACTTGGTCTTCCTGCTCGAAATTAACCACGCGTCGATACCATTGAATCCGCAAACTGTCCACCCAGGCGAACCAACCCGACTCAAATCGCATGCCTCCCTCAAATGCTATTTCCGGATCACTCGATCCCCGGCTAGCGGACGGAGTCGGATCCACCCGGAGCCAGTTTCCCTGGTCCGCATCAAATATTTCAACCCAGGCATGTGCCTCGCGGTTGCGGACTAAAAGGTAGTCTTCGACCGGATTCCATGAACCGCCCAAAAAGCCGACCACCATACGCGCAGGGTAGCCGGCCTCCCGTGCCAGTAAGACGAATGCCCCGGCAAAGAGTTCACAGTGTCCCCTCGAACCGTTTTCCAACCATGAAATAATCGGGTCATCCCCCCCGGCACCCATCCCATCCGGCATCAACGAATAACCAAAACGTTGCCAAAGATACTCGGTAGCGGCTTCGCTGTAAGCGGCCGCATCCGCAGAGTCTTCAACGTTCAGACCCTCGTTGATTCCCTGCAAAGTGTCGACCGCCTCCTCGCTGAGGTTCAGCTTCAATGCCGTCATGGGGTAGGCCAAGCGCACTTCGTCAGCCTTTGCAATATCCGCAGACTCCGTAGACTCCGCACCCGCAAACAACGCCGCATCGGCTTTTCCCGCATCAAACCGCTGATTGAAGCTCAGATCCTCCACCTGATAGGAAAACCAACTCTGCCCGACGGAATCCAGAGCGACCACGTTTACCGCGTCGACTAACTCGACATTTTTGTATTTATCAAAACGCACCGTTGAATAGTCACCCGGCAGCGGTAAGTAGCGGCTGATCCCACCCTCCATATAAATCGTGCCGGTGGTCCCGGTTCGGTCCGCCCCGAATACCATATCTGAATCGAGTGTGCGCTTTTCCACAGAACGGCGAAGTGGCTTTGTTTTTAAACTCTCGGATGCCCTGAACCGCCCATTTTCATACGCATCCAGCACCAACATACGCCAGTAGGCGTTCTCGGGCAGCACGTCCCGTGAAGGCAAGTCGATACGCAAAGCAATACTATTGTCTTCCTGTATCTCTGTAACATCTCCCAGACTGACTTCCTCACTAAAGCCTGATTGGGCCTTTGTGCTCATTTCGAGAAACGGGATATTTTGGTTTAAATCGAAGCGAGGCGTGAGAATGAACAGCAAAGAGGACACTGTCACGACCACGCCGAACATCGCCGCACTCAGGAGCGCAATCCGCACATCAAAAACCTGCCACACACGCTTTGCCAATCTGGACCAACGAAAATGCGCCCATTGAATCACATGCACCTTCGACTCCTCTCCCCGATCCAGCAAACAGATGATAAAGAGCAATGCCATGGCCAGCGGCGTGAACAGCAACATTTGCACCGCGAAAAGTAGCGAGACAGTCAATACACCGGCCACAACCAAACAAAACAGACAGAGCAAAATCACTTGCAAATCTTCCCGGCGGTTCCGCGGAGCCAACACGCGGTAAATGATCAGCAAGACAACCATGCGCACAAGCGGCGAAATGAACTCGGGCAGACTCAATACGAAATCCGCACCAATCACTAAAAGCAGTAGCGGCCCGGCTAATTTCCAGGTCATCGCCGGAACACTCGAAAGAAACCCGGGAAACACCAACGCAACAAAAGCAATAACCAGCCCGAGAAAAATAACCGGGCCGCTACCGACATCCAGCGGGATCAGCGACCAGAAAGCGAGCAGAGCCATGAGAGCCCCCATCACTTGCTTTAACTGGTGAAGTTCCTCGGTGCTAAGCCTCGCCTGCTTTTGTGCCATCGACATAGATCGCTACCCCACCCTCCCCACGCGGCTTGAAAGTTATCAAATTAAATCGAGCCATCGCTATCGCCCGATTCGCTATATCAGGCATCGGCTTTAGCTCTGCCAATTGATCGAAAAAACCATGCAAATCTCTCAGGCCACGCATCGGTAGCGAATCGCCCTCTGCAATGGAAACTGTTTCCAGCCTCCCCGCTCGAAAGAGATCCTCCGCAAGCGCACAGGCTAGCGAGCAGAGCCGCTCAAATTGATCCCCCGACCAATCCGCCGCATCTGGAGCCACATGCATGTGAAAGCCGCTTTCTCCTTCCTGCGCAAGCTGACGGGTCATCAGCTTATTCAGTCGCGCCGACGCCTTCCAATGGATCAATCTGGGTGGATCCCCTTTTTCGTAGTGACGCAAATTCAGCAAATCGCTTCCCGTGCCCGCCCGTCGCTTCGAAGCGCCGGTCAGGAACCGCCGCCCCCCAGCCGCAAAGCGAAACTCGTAATCCCCCCGCGCTGGCCAAACCAGAATCGAAACAGACTCGCGCCGCCCCACCGCCTTACGAATGAATCCAAAGGGAAACATCGACTCCAGACCGTTCAGGAATAGCTCACAGCGCCCCCGCGTCTTTGGCTCAAACGTCCATTCCAGGCGCCCGGTTTCATTCGCTGCCAGCGCATGATCCAGATAAAGCCGATGCACCTCGTTCTCTTCCGAACAGCCGACCTGCAATGCCATGCACATCGAGGGAAATAGCCGCTTCTTGTTTTTTAAAACCACCTCGGTCATTGCCACCTCTCCGACTTGCAAATGTTCCGGCGGATGCAAGGCCCAGCTGAGTTTGTGAAAATTGAGCTGCGATAGGAGACCGCTCAAAACCAAACTGCTCAAGAGCAAGGAAAGCGTCATAAATAAAATGTTGCTCGACGTGTTGTAAGCCGCCGTGCCGATACCCATCGCCACCAGGATGAGCAGCCACCCGATCAAGGTCAGTTTTGTCCGTTGCAGGTGCTTCGGTAGAATCTGCCTCAGAAACAATGGTAAAACCCGTTTTTCCTCCCGCGCACTATCGACTGTGAAGAAATCCGGATCGGTCCAGTCGTGCCAGCGACGCATCTCTGTGCCTACGTCTGCCATGGAAATTGTTTACACTGGCTCGACCACACGCGCCTCGATTTCAGTCAACAGACCCTCGACCGCACGACGTTCTTCCAGCGGGTCCGACATCGATTTACGCAACGCGAGTCGGTGCACAAATACCGGGTGCAGCACCGCCCGGACGTCATCCGGCAGCACAAATGCCCGCCCTTTTGACAGCGCGCACGCTTGTGCGGCAACTTTCAGCGAAAGCGTGCCACGCGGACTCACCCCGGAGCGAAAAGCTTTCTCCTCACGCGTCGCGGTGACCAGTCGGACCATGTATTCCGCGACAGTATTTTCGATGTAAACCTCCCGGGCAAAGCCTTGCAGCTCCATGACCTCCTTACGCGAGACCACTGGAGCGGATTCCATGTGATCGTAGTGCAAGTGCCCGTTTTTGAGAATCTCCAACTCGTTCTCGTAATCCGGATAGCCCATCTCCATGCGCATCAAAAATCGATCCATCTGGCTCTCCGGCAGCGGAAAAGTCCCCTCGTAGTCCACCGGATTTTGGGTCGCGATCACCATGAAAGGCGGCGGCACCGTGTATGTCTGCCCGTCGACGGAGAGCTTCCCCCTTCCCATTACTTCCAGCAGACTCGACTGCGTTTTCGGCGTCGTTCTGTTGATCTCATCGGCCAGCACGACATTTGCAAAAATCGGCCCACGCTTGAATTCAAACTCGCGCGTCTTCTCATCGTAAATCGAGACCCCAATAATGTCCGAGGGCAGCATGTCACTGGTAAACTGAATCCGCGAAAACGAACAGTCAATCGACCGTGCCAGGCAGTAGGCCAGTGTCGTCTTTCCCAGCCCCGGCAGATCTTCGATGAGGATGTGCCCGCCCGCAATGAGACAGATGATCGTTTCATCCACCGCCTTGGTTTTACCGCGGATCGTTCGCTCTATGTTGGCACGTAAACGTTCAACCGCTTCCAAAGCGCGTGGGGCAGGAACTACTGGAGTATCAGGCATCGAACTGGACTTAAATGGACTTTCGAGCAAGCGCAACGATTCAATAATGTTTTAGTCACGCCCGGAATCGTAATTGTGCGCATCATCGTCACCATAATCGAAAAACCGGTTTCGAGAAAGATTAGAATGACGCAATATTTTGACCCCACACAAAAATTCGCACCGCAAACCTTAATCCCCTTATCCAAAGACAAGAAAGCCTCGACAAACATCGCGGATTGTAGCTGTCTGGAACCTTGACCGACTTTCCGCGTCTACATCCAACCCGTCACTCCGCACCGCGACCCACTTTAAATAGCCATGACACCTGCCAGACAAATGACTCTTCGCTCCCGGACTGCCGGCTTCAGTTTGATCGAAATCCTCATCGTCATCGCCCTCATCGCGGTCCTGGCCACGGTTACGATCGGAAATCTCGATAATGTCTTTGGCGGACAGCAGGAGAAAGTCGCCGATATTTTCGTCAACCAGACCGCAAAAATTGGCCTCACACCCTACAAGTTGGACATGGGGAACTACCCGACAACCGAGCAGGGTCTCCAGGCTTTGATCCGCCCTCCGGCCGGTAAAGAAGCGAATTGGGACGGTCCTTATCTTGAGGAAATCCCACTCGATCCATGGAAAAACCCATACCAATACAAATTCCCCGGCTCTAAAAACATCAACGGTGCGCGAGGCTATGATATCTGGTCGCACGGGCCGGATGGCACCGAAAGCGCCGATGATATTGGAAACTGGTAGGCACCGACAGAAGCACACAGCGTGCGCACTGTCTCGCCAGGGTGCAATTATAGATGCGGGGCAGCTACCTTCCGCCGTCGCCCTCAGCGGCGAACCGCTTGGGGCTATGGCGGACAGGAAAGGAAGCTGCATACGTATGTCCGCTCCTTCCCCGTCCGCCATAGCTTCGGCACGTCGCGTGCCGGAAGCGACGGCGGAAGGTGCGGAACGCGCTGAGGCAACGCCGACGGATGAGTTTACCCCGCGATTAAAATTGCACCCGTCTCGCCGAGCTCCTCTGCGAGCGGCCTTTACCTTAATCGAAATCGTCCTGGTCCTCGCGCTCATGGCCGTAGCCGCCAGTGTCGTTATCGCTAATTTCGTTGCCTTCGCCGACCGCGGCGGCGAGCTCTCCGCCGAAGAAACGCTTTACAGCGCGGTTCGGAGCGCCCGCTTTCAAGCCGCCAGCTCACGCCGGACGACTGAGCTCCGTTTTGATAAAGAGACAGGTAGCCTGACCATCGGTTCAGACACAAGTTTCCCGCTCAACGAGCATTTCGCGGCGACTGAGGCGGGCGAGATCCGCTTTTTCCTTGCACCACCCACAACCGGCCTATCGAGCTTCGCCGACCCCGCAGACAGTCGCCTGGAAACCAAGGTTGTCCGCTTTGCTCCCGACCGCAGCTCCAGCCCCTTTGTTGCCGAAATTGACAGCGGCCATGGCACCCCGCAGCGCCTCGTCTTCGACCCCTTCTCCAGCTTAGTCAGGAGGTCCGAATGAAACACCAATCTACCAATCCACCACCCCACCACGCCACCACCCCAACACGCCAACAAGCCAACACGCCACAACTCCACCACTCACCAACCCAACCACGCCACCCCTCCACGACTCCAAAACTCCACCACTCAACAACTCAACAACCCAACCACTCAACCACTCAACCACTCAACAACTCCACCACTCAACGTCCTGCCGCCCATCACGGCCTCGCCGCGCCTTTTCACTGATCGAAGTCGTCTTTGCGGTCGCCATCTTCGGCATGGCCGCCACCGTGCTCATTTCTGCTTTTACTAACGCCCTGCTGGCCCGCGAGCGCGGCGTCAGCAATGATCAGCTCAACGCCGATATCCGCGCCGTCCGCATGCAACTCCTGCTCGAACCCAATATTGAAGATGCCGAAGACGGAGACACCTACGAGACCCTGAACAATGGCCTCGCCACTTGGGAAACGAGGATCGAGCCCACCAACATCGTGGATTTGTTCCGCGTCGAGTTGCGTATCGACTTCACCGAACCGCCCGAGAGCCTGCCTCGAAATTATGAGGAAAGCCTCTTCCTTTTACGCCCCACCTGGTCAGAGAGCGACGAGCGCTCCAATCTCCTGCAGGATAAACGTGAAGAACTCGAAAACATGCGTAGGAGGATGAATTTCTGATGAGACGGACTCTACAACCCGCTGCCGCAGCGAAGCGTCGCCCTCGCGGCTTCACCCTGCTCGAAGTCATTCTCGCCGTGTCCATCGCGGGCGCTCTCCTCGCAGCGGCAGCGTCACTCATGGTCGCAATCACCGATGCCTGGTTGAAACGCCAGGACCGCCATTTCTTCGAGGATCACGTCGACGGCGTTACGGAATTCCTGCAGGCCAGCTTTGCCCACGCCGGATCCGAGATCACGGTCGAGGCAAACGACTCGCCTTCAAACAATAACACCGAGTCCGGCGAAAACGAGGACGCCAACAATCAAGACAACCGTAACAACGACCAGAGCAACCAAGGCAGTGCTTTGCTGCGCAAAGTGGAAGAGCCCATCACGTGGCAGAGCCCCCCGGGATTCGCCAATTACGAGGACCCATTGATTTTCTTTCGCTTAAAAGAGCGCCCGCCTCTTCTCGTGCAAATAGACGATGCCCCCATCGCCGGCGTCGAGTCCTACCTTCACTTCGAAGAAAACGAGGGCCTCTCGCTGCTTTGGTATACGCCCATACAGGAGGAATCCGAAGACATCCGCGACCTCCGCCGGACCCCGATTAGCGACCTCGTCACCAAAGTGGAATACATCTACTGGGACGAACGCTTCGAAAGCTGGGAAACCGAAGAAGAACCCCTCGAAGGTGAAGGCAACGACCAGTTCATCCTCCCCCGCTTTCTCAAGCTCACTTTCGAATACGAAGGCGTCGAAAAAGAGCGCACCATCAGCATCCCCGTGCCCTCCCTCGACGCCCTGATCTTCTAGCCATGAAAAAGCCCCCGCAAACAACCCTCTTTCGTGGTGTGCGAGCTCGCTCGCGCCCCAGCCCGCCCAAGCCACCACTCCAAAACTCCACCCCCCCATCTCACCATTTCGCACCCACTCCACCACTCCACCCCTCCAAAACTCCACCCCC
>JAAAPI010000360.1 GCA_009908325.1 Verrucomicrobiota bacterium
GCACGTCCGGTTCGACGAGGGGGAGTGGCAGGAGGGCCTTGCTTCGCAAGCGCCGCCTGTCACTCTCTACTCTACTGGTTTAAAACAAACCGGTTTAAGGGAAGGGAAAGCGCTTGTCGAATTCGGGCCGATGGGCATTCTTGAAGCTATATCAAGTCGACGCAGACAACCCATATTACCCGCCCGGTTTTCTAAAAAGGTTCACTTCAATTTTGCCTCGCAGGCTGGTTGATCGTGCTCCACGATGGACAAGAATTGAACTTGAGATTTTCAACCGGATAAGCAATCTTGACGAAATGAGCACAGCGGAACAGATCATCCATGAAGTTTCATCTCTTCGGCCCGATAAGCAATCGGAAGTGCTTGAATTCGTGGAATTTCTGAAAGAAAAGAAAAGAAAATCCGAGGAGAACGGCTTCAAGGAGGCCTCTCTAGTCTCGGCCATGCGCGGCATGGAGGAAGAAGAAAGCCTCTACAGCGAATCAGACATCGTCGAAGAAATCGGATGATCGCCGAAGGCGACATTCTACTTTTTCGGTTTCCGCAGTCGGATCTGGGCGACGGCAAGCTACGTCCCGCTTTACTTATCAAGAGAATTCATGGTGATTTCGACGATTGTCTTGTGTGCATGATCAGCACCTCACTCGAAGCAACCATCCTTTTAATAGCCGCTTCTATACCATTAGCCGCTGCGCTACGCCCACCACTACTCAAGCTCAAGTCAGTACGTTGGGTTGGAGGCATCTGCATTACATATGGAATTCTCATCTCCATAAATTTCTTCGTGCATATGCACGAATCGTTTACAGTATCACATGCAAAAATAGGGCTTCGCCTCATCAGTTGGTGCGCACTTGCATTTCTCACCTATTGGACTTTGAAAGGCACCACAGCTAACAATAACCGTTCTTGCCGAGCTGAGGCACGAAGCTCGGACTAGAACGTTGGTTGAACAAGCCGCGTAGCGCCAGTTGGGGTTGAACTTGGCTTAATGCGTTTTCTTTTTTCCGCTTTGGGTTGAGTTTAGGACAGCTGGCGGCCTCTATGAAAACCACCAATTAACCCACCCGGAAACCAATTGCTGATGGATATGGATCACCCCTAGCATTTCTGATTGGCGTAGTTGGTGAAGCATTGATTTTGGGTTTACCTGCAGCTTTTTTAGTGATCATTGCAATTCTGCACCATAACCCGAAGAAGACCCGTACAGACGGAGCTATCAACTCCGAGGCTGCCGCTTCTCCGCGATAGTCCTCTACGATCTGCGAAAGGAATTGAAAGTCCTACCGAGATCGCCTAACTTCACAATATGCCTGAAATTTCCAGATTTCTCGGGATCATCATCCGGATGTATTACCGCGATCATGCACCGCCACACTTCCACGCGGAGTATGGCGAGTATGAGATCACAGTGGAAATTGCCACAGGCATCGTCACTGGCCATTTCCCCAGAAGAGCGCTGAAAGCGGTCTTGGAATGGTATGAAATAAACAAAGAAGCGCTTCTGCACGATTGGGAGCTTGCCGAGCAGCGGAAACCACTAGAACCCATTCAACCCCTAGAGTAATGAAATTCTTACATATTGAGGAAGCAGAGTATCTCGACGGACATCGTGTCTGGTTAAAGTTCAGTGATGGATCTGAAGGGCAGATTGATTTAAAAAATGAATTGGATGGTCCTATTTTTGAGCCATTGAAGAATCCCGAATACTTCAAGCAGTTTACACTGGAGGGGCATACGCTCTCGTGGCCAAACGGTGCAGACTTTGCCCCCGAGCACCTTCACGCCCTTACCCAGCAGATCCAGTCGGCGTAGACAACGGATATTCCGCTACGCTCCATATCCGCGTCTAGCCTCAAACATTCACAGAAAGAATGGTTGCAGATGTCCAAGCTTTCAGTAGATTAGAAACATGATCGCATTAGAGCAAATAAAGCAACTCTCTCATGACGTCTTGAGCATCCGCTCACTTTGCGCGTAGGCAAGGGCTTTTGCAAGGAGGGCATCGACCGCTGGCAAACTGAAGCGGCGGCGTAGTTCCAACAGTCTTGCCGGATTGAGTTTACGGGCGAGCACTTCGACCTTTTCCTCGAAGACCGGCTTCATCGGCAGCCCTGTGACCGGGCAGATCAACTCCTTCAGATCGGGATCGGCAATACGTTCGTCTACCCGGGGAAAATCCGGATTGATCGGCTTGGGGCCTTTCTTCACCCCTTTGCGCTCCTTGCGCCGGGATGAGGACTTCGGGGAAGCTGCGGCAGGCTCCGGCTCCGACACTCCGTCAATCTCGCTGAAAGTAGTCTGGTTCTCGTCCACGGGTGGACGCCGATCCGAGCGACTGCCGTAGAGTTCTTTTTCCAATGCCTTCACGGGAAGCCCAAGTCGTTTGTTCTCCGACTGGAGTTCTTCGATAATAGCAATGGCTTCAGGTGGCATGTTTTTATAGAGTATCCATAATACGGATACTGCAAGTAAAAAAATACACTTTTCCTAAAAAAGTAAGCTATGCAGGTAATGTGATAAAGCGTTTGTTATAGGGGAGTCCAATATCCATTCTTCGTCTGTGCAAATTGTTCCCGCCCAGGCGTTACGAGTATAATAGGTTTTGTCACGAGGCCACAAGCCAAGGCCTTTGCCGTATTTTATAGTGCCGATTCCCCCTTCTTGTATAAACGCCTGCAAACGATGGACCTCCGGGGCGTAGACGAGCTGAAACCCGACCGCCACGAAGCGATCCGCGGTAATCGCGATTTCTTTAAGGTTGCTCGCTTGCCGGGGGCAGGCGCTTAGCGGCTTTTCCACAAAAACATGTGCCTGCGCCTCGAGCGCCTGCCGGGCGAAGGCATAGTGAGAAGGGATGGAAGTGTTGATCACACAGAGATCAAGTTTTGCATGGAAATCCGTGAAAAGTTTCGCTGCATCCGTGTAAAGCCGACATCCCATCCTCAAGAGTCGATCGTAATCGTCTGGTGCTTCAGCTTGGTCCCGCACCAATGCTGCTGCGATTTGCACCGTGCCTTCCTCGGCGAAGCGGTAAAGACTATTTAGGTGCAGGGATCCGTAGCCTGCAATTCCGAAAACGGCGCAGCGCACGGGTTGAGAAGAAGAATGATTTGGAGACATTTTCGCGGAGCAGACGGAGCCGACATAGGCACGTTGACTCTGTTGTTATAGGAGCGGGGTTTGCCGCTGGTCGGAGGTTTATCAGCTACTTTGCAGGGACGACCTCGTGCGTTTTCGAACCGGAATAGTCCTGCGGCAAATGGGGCATTTGCCTGAAGCTGGCGGACGTCGAAAGCTTCGATCCATCCTTCTCTCGCAAGATCAAGACGTTCGGTGCGCCCGGAGCCAGATTCAGGGAAAGTCCAGTTCGTTGCAGCTCGGTCGAGCTGATAGTCGCTCTTTCTACCCCGGTGTCGTCTCCCACGGGAAGATCAACGGACCAGTCCCCCGGCTCGAGATCCGCGCCGAACCGAATGGTTTTCGGGTAGCGATCGAAGTTCATGAGGAGAAAGGCGTGTATGCCACGTTCGGGATAGCTTCGGCGCGACAGCAGGACATTGCCGGCGAGCTGGCCCTTATGATCTCTGATGTCGGCCAGCCGGAAATTTTTATCCTCCGGGGATACGCCCTTTTGTTTCGCTCGGTCGCGCAAGGCGGCCTCCATGATCTTTGCCAGTTGGTAACCGACCAGGTCGGCCGCTTGGAAGTAGACGTGCCCATTCCCAATCGCGTGGCGCGTGAGCACGGGGTTGCCGTGATTGTCCCGAAGCACAACTTCCACATCTTCGCTCAATTTCAAATCGAGCGCTGGCAAACGCGACCGGATGACACCCGGCAGGGACGGAGCGCTCAGCGCATCGGGCACTTGGATCGTATCCGCCGCATGGTCCGTGCGACCTGAGAGTGTCAGCCCCAAAAGTTCGCTGTTGTCGAGGGGATGGCCGTAGCGGTCACTGCCGAGGACCGCCTCCCCTACGATGAGGGCCCCTCCCTGTCGGACGAAATTAAGCAGCGCCGGGGGCAACTGGGATTCCGCGAATACCGTGTGCGGAAGGACGGCGACATCGAATCCGCGTTGCAAAGCACCTTGAATGACCCGATCGCTGGGAAGCATCTCAAAGCTCCAATGCGCGTATTTCATCGCGGCGTAGTAGGCGTCGCGTTTGTCTCCATGGGACTGGTCGATCTCGCGTCGACGGGCATCATCCCAACTGAAAACATAAGCGATTCGCGCATCCGGCCCCCAGGGTTTTGGGAGAATGTCGTCCGCGATCGGTAAAATCGAGGTCGAAAAGTCATAGATACCCCTCAACGATTCGGTGCGTCGGGCCGTGGGATTGAGTGCGGTGAAGGGAAAACGGTCGCCCAGGGTTTCGACTTTGTCCCGGCCGTCTTTCCAGGACCATCCGCGTTTGTTCCAGGAAAAAATCGAAAATCCATCGACGCCGGAGAAGACGTTTTTCCACAGAGTGTTGAAGGTGTCCTCGCGGCCTTGGCCTCCCATGTAGCGTTCGTTATCGATCACCATACCATCTCCCGCCAGTGCGGAGATCAAGTCGCCCTCGAAGGGTGCTTCGGCGATGGGTGTTTCCAAGATCGGGCTCCATTCGGACCTACCGGAGCCCTTTGTCCAGCTCCCGCCGTCGGTGGGGGACATCACAACGGTTTCGTGGGGAGCGACCAGGTGTTTCCACACACCGTTCCTCGGGCGGTAGGTGTAGGTGCTCATGGTTTGCAGACCTATCAACGTGCCGGGAAGAATGTCTTGAACCATTTCAGAACCGTCTTTGATCAAATCGGCAAAACGATGAGCGATGTATTCGTCGTAGTCCAAATTTCTGCCTTCTATCTTGCGCGCGCGGGCAGCGGCTTTCCAGGTATCGACCTCGCTGCCCCAAACCCGGTTGAGATTTCGGATGGTGTGGTAGCGCTCCTCGAGCCACGTCTCGAATTCCAAGTGATGATCTTCCGTCTCAGGGAGGTAGGCGGGCTCGTTCATCAGTTCGAAGGTCAGAACATTCGCGCCCGCCTCGGCGTAGCGCTCGGCATAGGTGCGCCAAAGGTCCATCCAGAGCTGTTTACCGTCGCCGATAATTTTGTAGTGGACCCAGTGATGAGGATCGGGGGTGATCACATGTTCCGGTAGGGCATTCTTCTCCGCCGGTCGGCCGAGCGTCCATGGCCAGCAGACCGTATCGACGTGTAACGGCATCCGAGTGCGTCGCAACATGTCTTTCAGTGGCGGGGCTTGGGCGAAATTTACGGCCGACTCGTTGAAGTCGTCGACGTTCATTTTGAGATGCTCGACCCAGGGCTTCGGGGGCATGGTGACAGAAAGGGAATTGAAGCCCAATCGGCCCAACGAGGTTTCGGTTAACAATTCGTTGTAGATCCAGCCGTGCGCTTGCACGTCGAAAAGGTCGTGAACCGGGGTGGAGGATGCATCTCCGTTGCCCCATAGGTCGAACTCTTGAACCTCGCGGACGTAGGGGTTGATGACGAAGCTGCGCCTTCCCGAGGCATCCACGAAGGCATTGTTCTGGACCCTCGGCCAATGATCACGGGATTGCAAAAAGGGGTTGACTTCGTCCGCCGTCGGCCATTCTACGTCGGGCTGTTTGTAGTCCTGATTCGCATTTTTTAAGTACCACTGCGGAAGCTCGTTGAAACGAATCAATTTCAAGTCATCGATTCCGAAGGGGAGCTTGGTGTCCCGCATGACTTGAAGGACGATGGTTGATAGTTCCTTGCCCGCGCTCAAAGACCGGAAATGGCTCAGGGGCACCCAGACCTCCTGCCAGCTGGCCGGGTCTTCGTCCCTGCCGCGCCCACCATCGATAAAGCCTGATAGGATACGTTCATTTTTGCTGTTTCCAATGTCACTGAAGATGACCTGCAAATTGAGTTGGCCGTTTGGTTCGTCGTAGCGGGTGACGGTTTGATTGAACTGGAAGAAGAGAAACCCCTTCTCCATCCAATCTTTGGTCAAAGGCAGGGGGTCGCCACCGGTAATCTTAAAACCGGCCCACGGCCTCATCGACCAATCCTGGTTCAATCCGAGGTAGCGTCCGTCATTCGTAGTGCCGCCCAACAGCTCCGCGTGTGACATGCCCCAAACGTTGATCGAGCGATCCTCGGCGAGTCCGTCGTCGTAGAGAGACCAGACTTCCGCGATGTTGTCGGCAGCTTGTATGCAGGGACAGGCCGCCAGGAGAAGGGCGGTGAAGATATGCGTTTTGTATTTACTCATGAGTTTTCTTCAAGCTTTAGATCCTTAGTCGGCATCATAGAACCAACGACGGGCTCCTTTATCCGTCTGCGGATTGAGTTGTTCCTTGGTGTAGCTTGCACTGTGAATCTGGAGGGATGGCGAGGAGTTTACGAATCGAGCGGGAAAACGGTGTCTATCATGTGATCAATCGTGGAAACTACCGGCGGGACTTGCTTATCAACGAGGGGGCGCATCTTTCGTTTGAGAAATGCCTTTTCGAGGCTTGTGAGAGATACGGTAGAAAATTGGAAGGGTATTGTGTGATGATCTCAATCATTTCCATCTGGTGATTCGGACATCGAGGGGCAATTTAGTCCATGGCATGTTCCGAGGCCTTTGGCCGACAAGACCGGTTGCGTAGCAAACCGGAACAGTGGCTGCAGTCGACCTTTGCCAATCGCTACCACCGTTTTCGCAAGGTTCACGGGAAGCTTTTTCAGGGTCGCTACAAAAGCCTAATAGTTGAAGAGGACAGTTACCTTGGTGCGCTTCAGCACTAAGTTCACCTTAACCCGGTCAGAGCCGGGATTTGCGGTGTGGCGGATTTGTGTAAGTATCGCTGGTCGAGCTATTGGTATTTACGAAATCCGGGTTCCTGGCCCGAGTTTTTGGATCCGACCGGCGCCCTGTTTGCCGCAGGCGGGTTGGCTGACACCAAGCGTGGCCACTGGAGCGGGCTGTCCGAGCTTTAGGCAAAACCAAAGTGGGGATAGTCAGCGAAAAAAAATCGGCGTTCTGGAAGGTTTGGATTGCCTCTGAATTAAAACGGAAAACCAGCGCACCCAGCACGTGGATTGCGCAGCGCCTGAACATGAGCGCACCGCAACTGGTAGGCGTTTACGTTAATCGACTGCATAGCGAACTCGCGCAACATCCAAACCCAGATTATAATGCATTTATATCGAGACATACGGAATGACCCGAATGGCGCTATTCTCGGCATCAATCGATTACGACAAGGATTACGATAAATATTAGGAGTGAGATCATGCCCGAATCCGCCTTAAGTTAGCGCCATTCCGGAATGCCCCCTCTTTATCTCGCAGATACGTCCCACGGTACTGGAAGACTTTGCCAAGGGGCGTATGTTTTGCGAGTCACAGGAACTTGGTGTGGGCGACTACTTCTTCGATTCTGTCTTTGCGGACATCGACTCGCTCAAGCTCTTTGGGCTGGGTGTCTGGTCTCCACGTTATAAAGACAGAATGAATGGAAAACCGAAAGACTCCGACTGGAAGCAATACCGGGATATGATCGAGTTTCTGAGGGAGCGGTATCTGAAGGAAACGAACCAGAGGCTGTGTGGTATTTTGACCGACGGTGACCGATTGGCGACAGACCAGTTCTGGGATGCCTTTGAGGAAATGAAAAAAGAAAAGAAGATCCTGCAAGATTGCTTGGATCCCGCATTCCTACGCTAAAAAGCGCGGTTTTCAACAATTGTTGAAAAAGCTAAACTGCTGACTTCAAGTCATATAGGACTTCCTTCTTCTAATTGTCACTTTCGTCACTTAATCGTAACTTGTACAAGCTAAGCAAAAGTGGCATAAGATGCGGATGCCATACCGACCTAAAAGAACCTCAACTTCAACGCCCGCAAGCGGGGACTCCCTGAGACTGCCGTCCGATTTCGGCGACTACAAAGTCGCGTGTCTGCCAGTGATCGCCCACTTCCTGCAAAAGCTCGGGGTCACCGCCCTGGTCGATTCCGAGGTGGATTCCCCACAAAACATCAGCAGCGGACAGGTGGTCGCCGGCATGGTCATGGATACGCTGGCCGGGCGCAGTCCGCTCTACAAGCTGCACGAGTTCTTCATCGGCCAGGACACCGGCCTGCTATTCGGCGGCGACCTGAAGGCCGGAGACTTTAACGACAACAACGTGGGCAAAGTGCTCGACAACATCCATGCCTACGGGGCCTCGAAACTATTTTCGCAAGTCTGCTGGCGGGCCTGCCAGCGCTACGATCTGGACACGCGTTTCCTGCACTACGACACCACCAGCGTGAACGTGCACGGCGACTACGCGGCCTATGCCGAACAGACCGGGGACACCGTCGCGATCACCTACGGTCACAGCAAAGACAAACGTCCCGACATGAAGCAGTTCATGATGGAGGCGCTTTGCGTGAAAGGCAGCGTGCCGTTACTAGGAGCGGTGCTCAGCGGCAACACCTCCGACAAAAAAGCCAATAACGCCGAACTGAGCCGGGTGGCCAGTTACCTGAAAAAGAACGGCCTGGACCGGTCCGCATACATCTACGTCGCCGACTCGGCGCTGGTCAGTCCCGACAATCTCGAAGCTCTGCTCGAACAGTTGTTCATCACCCGCCTGCCCGCCAACTACAAGGCCGAGCAGGCGGCCATCGCCGCCGCAGTGGACGCAGGACGCTGGCAGGAACTCGGGACTCTGGCGGAGAATCCCGACCCCTCGAAAAACCGTCCCAGCGCCCGCTACAAGATCGCCGAGACCACCGTCGAACTATATGGGACCACCTACCGGGCCGTCATCGTGCACAGCAGCTCCCACGACAAGCGCCGCACCCGCAAACTCGACAAACAACTCGCCGCCGAAAAGGAAGCCTTCGCCAAGCTCGACAAAGCCACCCTGCGCGAACCGCTCGCCTGCGCGGACGACGCACGCCGCCGCGCCGCCGCCCTGCTGCGGGAAAACCACTACAACTATAACCGCCTGGAGGCCGAGATCGTCGCCGAGCCAGTCTATGCCCGCGGGCGTCCCAAGCAAGGTCGGCCCCGCAAGGTCAGCGGCTATCTTCACCGGATTCACCTGCGCCTTAATGAAAACAGCGAAGCGATCACCCGCGCCCGCGAACTGGCCGGTTGTTTCGTCTTGCTCAGCAACGTCCCACCGTCCGACCGGCCCGAAGGGCTGGACGCCGCCGCCATCCTGCGCGCCTACAAAGAACAGAACGGCGTAGAGATGAACTTCCGCTTCCTCAAGGACCCCGTCATCGTCAACGACACTTTCCTGAAGAAAGCCGAACGTATCGAAGCCCTCGGCTTCATCCTCCTGCTCAGCCTGATGGTCTGGAACCTTATCCAGCAAGTCCTGCGCGAACACCTCGAAGAGCACCGCAAAAGCATCCTCGGTTGGGACAAGAAACAAACCCACAGGCCCACCACGCTCATGGTCATCTTCTACTTCCAGCACGTCAGCATCTTCAAATGGAACGGTGGATGCAGCCGACGGCTGTCCAGGCCGCTGCTGCCCCACCAGCGCGACTATCTACAGGCGCTCGGTCTACCCGAATCCATCTTCACCACTCCCGTGCAAACAATCCTGAAAAACAAAAATTGAATCCATTAATTATTTAAAATCGATGATTCGAGTTCAGGAATGTGGGTTGTAAAGCAGA
>JAAAPI010000374.1 GCA_009908325.1 Verrucomicrobiota bacterium
GTTTCTCTTCCGTCGGGGTGAACAGCCGCTGGAAGAACCCCAGGGTCAGTCGGTCCTGCACCGCCACCTTGGGCGCAGGGGCAGCGCCACCGCGGCCCGCACGCTTGCGATCATGAACGGTGTAGAACAACCCCGTACCAGTAAGTCCGGCCGTCGCCCGATTGCCGTGTGGGCTGATGGTGTATTTCGCGCCTTGTGGCCCAACCGAAAGCGACGCCATCGACTTTGACAGGTTAAGGGTCACGCCCGGGGCAAGGCGAATGCGGCGCCAGAAACGGAAACTCATTCAATCACCTGCATGAAATCACCCAAATCTTCTTTAACGTACTTGGTAATCGCACCACCTCGAAGCGCGGTCGTCGCATTGCCACCCGTCACGAAGACCCTCTGCTTTTGACCATCTTTCAGGAATGCCACACGACGCCTCAGATCGAGCTGCACACAATTTGCCGGCCGATGACACCGACCAGCAATAAAACTGGTTTCGGGAGGCCGCCTTGGACTTTGTTTGCCATTTTTCGCCCATGGCGTTGTCATAAAACTCAACCGAAAGATTCATGTCCGAAATCGTGCCAAAACTTATGCCCGGCCAGGCAGCAAATCTGTTTAAAGGAAACCAGCATTCCATCGTCCCACACCCCAAGCGTCCAAGTTCTTGTCGCCGGTGGGCCACACAAGTCGTTCCCAATTTCCGTCACAGCGCGCTTCCCATCGATATGCGTTCACTACCGTATCTTCCCGGTAAACTTCTCAATAATGCTCATGTCGTCGTCGGACATGCTTTCATTATAAGTTGTATCCACGATAGCGTTTTTAAGACCAAGCGGCTTACAAACCTTTGCCAGTTCTGCCTTTCGAGCTTGTTTTGGCAGGTCGGCAAAGACAGATAGTACACCTTCGCACAGTGCCCGGCGCTGATCTTCAGAGGTAAACAAGTGTGCTGCTACATCCTCCAAGCTTCTAACAACGGCATCCGAGGTTTTGTCTCTACTTTCACCCATTGAAAGCGTTTTACGCAGTAGCGATATAAAATTTTCATCAGAGAACCGCTCAATATTCTCAAGAACGCGATGATAAAGACGAACGGCCTGATCGTCGTTTATGTCGTCGCTAACGATTGTGTCTATCAATGGCTGTGGGTCGTTTTCCGCCACCGCCCGCGTCCATACAGTCAAGACCGGGTCCGGCAACCCGTCGGCTTCCTGCGCTGATTGGGCCAAAATGTTGTTGGTTGCTGCTTTCACCGTCTCTGCATCAGTACAGCCAATTTCATGAACAAGCGCAAACTTTAGCCGATCCTCGTCTTTTTTATCATGTTCGTCCACGGCACAAGCAGCGTCCGCCAGCACCTTTAGGTTCTCAGGAGTACGCTCTGCCTCTGGATAGCGACGGCAAAGTTTTTCGCTCACAGCACCAGAGTCCGACCACAATTCGTAAGCGCAAGCGACAAGTTGATCTTCGTTTTTCACTTCATCAAGACGGGCGCAGCGATGGAGGCTATCGAGACTCTCAAGCAAATCGGAAGCTTCCTCAGTTTGCCCCAGATTACGGTATGCCTCGATACCGGCGTTGAATAGCTTTTGGGCCGCATAGTCGAGGCCCCCCTCGGCAGCGGGCACTGGCCAAGATGCCATCAAGATATTGAACACTCCGGAAAGGATTTGTGGCTGTGACTGCAACGGAACCAGGCTATTGAGTAGCTCTGTGGACTTGGAAGACGGCAGCTTACCCAAGTGGCTAGAGAGCGCTTTTGTTTTCGAGAAAAGGTGTTCACCAGGGTTCTGCGCGACCAAGCTCACCATGTCATCGACGAACCGTCCGAGTTGTTCGGCAATTGTACCGGCTTCAAGTCGTGATTGATCAAGCGTGGAAACTAGGCGCGATAGCGCCTCAACCTTGTGGTCTTCAAGCGCTTTAGCACCATTTAACGAATTGATAGACGAAGCTAGGGCAGCGCTCATTTCGTCGGGCGCATCTTGGCTGTTGACCGTGGCTAGAATCGCTTTCTGGCATTCAGTTGGGAGGTCTGTGAAAAAGCACTTAGCCCAATCTTGGCCGAGTGCTGTCCGCTCTTCGGGAGCGGCTTTTGAAAGAACCGCATAAAGTCGAGATGCTTCGGAAGCACGCTCGGAAGATTTGGACCACTCCTTCGCAAGTCGGACCATATTGGTAACACTGTCAGTGTCGAATGAGGTACGAGTCTTGGCGAAATCGGTATAGACAGCACACAACGTCTGTTCGTCATCCAGCGGCCACGCTTCGGAGTCCTCCTCAAAATGGATAAGGCGAGCACCCATGGCGCTAAAAATGGAATAGGCCGCAGTATCATCGGCGTCACGATGCCAATCAGCAAATTTTGAGAACGCAAGCGCTACCAGCGGCGGTTGTCGCAAAGATGCCAACTCCCTCAGGTAGGTCCACAACATTTCGCGCGTTTGCGTGCCCTGTTGGACAAAGTGCGTGAATACAGTATCGAGGCGTTGAGTCACTATGGACAGGTCAATTGGCTCTGGCTCATCCTTGCTGAATTCTTCAATAATTATTCTTGGGTAATCGTCCCGAACCAGCGGTAGGAGAACATCTTCGTGATCAGTAAGTTTATGCTCAAGCCATGCTTGGGGCAGCTGATCAGATTGCCGGCCGACCTTCACTGCCCGACTTAGCAGCCACTGGCCAAAGGCAGATTTGGACTGCCAAGGCAGGTCCACTTGCTGCATGAGATGTGCGACCAGGTCTGCCGCACCTTGGATAAGGTCACGGCCTTCTCGCAAGCTTGGCTCCTCCAAACTTGATAACCGAACATTCTCGACTGTGTCGGTGATGTCATCAATCAGCGCGCGGCCTAACGCCCGCAATTCCTCCCGGTCGCCATAAGGTATGAGGGCGTGTAATTTAGCCGGACCGAGCCGCCAGCGAAGGTCATCGCTATCAGCCGCGCGCCGCACCACGAGCCCGAGGATGCGCCGCTTGTCCTTGTCCGGAATCCGTTCGTCGATTTGGGCGACGGTAAAGGCGACATTATCCTGAATCGTGGGCGTTTCGACACGCAGCCCGTCGATAAGATCGGCAAGGAGTGCTCCGAACTCAGGCGGGAATGACCCGATACTTCCACCAAGCCCGGCCGCATCGAGCAAAGCAACCACGTCCGATGTTCGCAATGCCTCTTCTATCGGCACTGCTTTATCACCATGCTTTCTGGAAACCGGATCTTGCGACAAGGCTAGGAGCGGCTGAAGGCTGTACGGATGCCGCACGTCCTGAACATGCGACATGAACTGACGGAGGCCACGATGCTGCGGCTTCACTTCCCATCGCTTATTTTTCTCTTTTTCGTCCGAAACGGATTTTTCTGACGCAAACTCTATGAGTTGCTCATGGATTTCTGCTGGCAGGGGCTCTAGGGGTTCAAGTCGGATAAACCTGTCAACGAAGTAACTGAATAGGCGCGGATTCTTCTGGAGTGCCTGGTAGAAGTCGGGAAAGTCGGTTCGGATAACACATATTATTGCGAGCGTGAGCGGGTTCCTAGTTACAACTCCTTCGCCGAGTCCGCCCGGGTTATCGGCGCCGACGGCATTTCGTTCACGTAGGGCACCGAGCCACCAGCATTGCGCAAACAGATTGACTATCTGAATAGCATTACGTGGACTTTGCACGGCCGGGTGAACCATCCTGTCCACTAGTTCCTGGAGATCGACTTCTCGCCTCCTAAGATCATCCCGCAAGGCAGGGTACTCGGTTTCCAGTAATCCAAGCGTAAAGCTGCGCATGTCTCGTTTTGGGAATGGTGGTATTTCTAGGCGAAACTGAAAAATGCGATCAAGGTAGCGCCGAGCATCCTGAATATTCGAAACTGCAGCAGGTAGCTCAGCCGTTGCGCGCCGTTTACTCAGCGCATCAGCAACGCGCTCTTCGTCACAGGAAATCACAAAAACTATTCCGATGTTATCAGGCATTTGATGGGAAGCCATTTCAATCAGACTGCGAATACCATCAAGCCCACTCACCATCTCATCAGCTGTCAAACGGTCCAAGTCGTCAATGAAAACCACAATACGACGAACTTTCTTCCCTCTTCCTCTTTTGAACTTTTCAAGCTGAGCAAGGAAGAGAGCTTCAAACTCGTCTATAGTTTGGCTCGGCGAAGAGGTTATGTGAACAGGAGTACGAGCTGAAAATATCGGTAGATTTGAGAAGTACTTCAGGGCAAGAACTCCAACGACGCCCGAAGACGCGGCAAGGCTGACAGAAGCTGTGATGGGATCATCGAACCCAAACCACCACGCCATCAATGCCAATAGAACCACGAATAAACCAGTAAAGGCTCCAACGATTAGCAGGCCCAGAACGTATTGATCTATGAATTCTGCCCAAATCTCCTTAAAAGGTCTTCGTTGAAATTCGGTTGAGGAGATCGTCTTGAAAAGATGGCGATCGGCTTCCTCGTGTGTGCCATCAATTTGAAGAAAAATATGGCGAAAGAGAGATTTCCGAATGTCTGCCTCACCACCATACTTCCAAGCATTGAAGGTGATCGTATGAATGCGGTCTCGACGTTTGATACCGTCGCCATTCTTGGTTTCATCATCATGTAGGTGATCAACGTATAATCCTTTTACCGTGGACTTGCCTGTTCCCCATTTTCCTAACAAACCAATCGAATAAGGCGGACGGTGCTTTGGCTCTTCAATTAGACCCCGCAAAGCTTGTGCAAGATGCGAATGGCCAAATTTATCCTGATCTGCCGAGGATATCTCCTTGTCAAGGTAGGCTGGCATCGGCGTATCATGTAAGACGTTATCTGTCATGCCGCCTCCTTATTGACCTGTTGGCCAGTAGGGATCGGCCACCACGACAAAATCCAATAGGTGCAGTTGTTCTATGTATCACCCGTCATTCTCCCATCTATACTTGAAATCCCTCGACCAGTTAACTTAGCGGCCTGCGGGTCATAGGCGAAACGCGCAATTGTCCCGTCCTTGATCTTTTCTACCGCCTCATCAATTACGAATAATGGAACCAGAAACCACTCACGCGGGACAACGGGATTTCCGAATCTATCCATGATCTCGATATCAAGCCGCGCGGGTTCGAAAATGCGGTGGATCAGGTTTTCCAGCTTCGTGCGATTGATGTTGTAAAGCTCGTAGGTCGCCACGACTTCGACGTCCGCCATCATGAATGTCGGCTGGAGTCGTGCGCCCGCGATGCGTTTTTGGATGCTCATGTTTGTGACGCCGATCTTGTGAACAAGATCGCGGTTCTCGGCGACAACCGGATGATCGGACTTGCTGCGCAAGACATAGATCGTGCCGCTGGCCTCGTCGCCATCGATCGTGTGATCCGCGAACAAGGGACCGGCCACGGGATCGGTGATGCGTCTGCCCGCTTCATCCTTGTTCAGGGCACGCTGGAGCGAGCGCATGAGCATGTTGCTCTCTGTGCCGTTGTCGAAGATCACGCGCAGCCGCGCATCGGTTCGGCCTTGAGCTGTGATGGTGGTTTCGCCCATATCCGCGACATAGGCCTTCTGGCCACCGACGATAAAAAACCGTCCTGGCTGGATTTCGGCCTTCATCTCGAAGGGGCGTGTCTCACGCAGGCCGCTGTCCAGCTCGTTCTGCACTTGCTCGAAGAGTGGCCTGAAGGTTTCAAAATCCTCGCACTTTTCGCGGTTGGCGATTTCTTCGGCGGCTTTTTTCTCGGCGCTCGTCCGAACATGTTTGAGCTCCGTGATGGTCGGGGCCTCAGCCTCGACGCCGAGTTCCGCCAAAAGGGCATCGTCATCCATCTCGTCTGTCGCTGATGACGATGATGGTGCTGACCCTGCCAGCAATCCTTGGTGATCGATTGGTTCGACCAGTTCCCGACAATCTGCCTGTTCGCGTATACGATCCAGTCGAACGGCATACAGTCGCTCAAAGATATCACGGTCTTCGCCATGCTGTGGCGCGCGCCCATGTTCTTCCACAAAGCGCTGAATCTCTTCAAAGCCTGCGATAATGCGCTCTTCGCGGGGCGTGCGGGTCTGCGCTTTCTTCTCTTCAACTTCGACGCCGAGTTCGGCCAGAAGTGCGTCGTCGTCCTCCGTGAATTCCTTAACCATTGGCGGCCTCCGCTTTCATACGGGCAAGGAAGGCAACGCCTTCAGCCATCTTCTTTTCCCATGCGTCAGGCGAAGTGATCGACGGCAACCGCCCGCGCTCTTGCTTGAATTTAACGGCGCGCCGCGCCAGGTCGCGAGCTTCTTCTGGCGTCAGTTTCACTTTCTTGGCCGAGATAACGGCTTGAACCTGTTTCAGGCTATCTTCGCTCATCGTCTTGGCCAGGATGGCATAGGCTTCGCTGAACGGGTTGATCCGGTCGATCAGGTCGATATCCAGATCGCGCACATCCATGGCAAATTTCCGGACGCCGTCGATCAAGGCGGTGTTTCCACTCTTCTCTGCGTCATCGCCTTCAAGCGCCGCTTCCTTGGCCTTCTGTGTGAGATTCAGCGCTGCGATTGCGTGCTGGCGCACGGCTTCCTGATCGCCTTCGTCAAGCTCGGGATACTTGTCCTTTATAATCTTGCCCATGCGCACCTGAGTCAGCTCTTCGGGAACGAGCTCTTCGTCGAATAGCCCGCGTTCGACGGTGGTCTTGTCTTGCGCAAAGGCCGCGATCACCTCGTTGAGGTCTTCCTGGCAGATGCGTTCGGCCTCCTTGCTCTTCGGCTCCACAAGCCCCTTGATCTCGATCTGGAACTGGCCACTGTCTTCGTTGAAGCCGACATTGCATTCGCCTTCCTTGTATCCGCCCTCGCCATAGTCAAAGCCTTCGACCGGCCCGCTATCGGGCTTCTTGGGCGTAAAGTTGAATCGCGGGGCCAGCACCTGCTCCATGAGCAGACTTGCGGCGATGGCCTTCAGCGTATCGTTCACGGCCTCGGTGACGGCGGCCTCTGCCGCGTCCGGCTCGGCGATCAGGTTGGTAAAGCGGGCGTTTGTCTTGCCTTCGGCATCACGGGTGGCGCGCCCGATGATCTGCACGATCTCGGTGAGGCTCGATCGATAGCCAACCGTCAGCGCGTGCTCGCACCAAATCCAGTCAAAGCCTTCCTTGGCCATACCCAAGGCAATGATGATGTCCACATGATCACGGTTGTTCTTCTGCGCAGGGTCTTTGAGCGCCGCCGAAACCTTTTCACGCTTGGCCGGATCGTCATCGACCAGATCGGCAATCCGCAACACGCGCCCGTCCGACCGCTTCACAAGCTGGAAGCCGGTGGCGGGGTCAGCGCCCTGCCAGTCGCCCAGCTCCTCGATGATGTGCTCGACTTCCCTGATCTTATCCTTCGTGCTCTCGCGCGAATTCACTGACGGGATGTGGATGATTGTCTTCTCGGCGGGGTCCAGCACCTTCAGGATGTCATCGGCATAGGCACCGGAATAGAAGTAATAGCCGATATCCAGTGTCTTCAGATATTTGTAGCCGTTGAGCTGCTCATAGTAAGTGTAGGTGACAGTATCGAATTTCGCCTCGTCATGCGGCATGAGCACCGGCTCGGTATCGCCTCGAAAGTAAGAGCCGGTCATGGCGACGACATGCACTTTGTCGCGCGCGATCAACTCGGTGAGCTGCGCGCCCAGCTTGTTGTCGGGGTTGGCCGAAACATGGTGAAATTCGTCCACGGCGATCAGGCGGTTGTCGAAAGCATCGACGCCGAATTTCTCCACCGCGTTGCGGAAGGTCGCGTGCGGACAGACGAGCACGCTGTCATCACTTTTCAGGAACGCGCCCACCGAGTCGGCCTTGCTGCCGTCGGCGCCAGGCGCGTTGCAGAGATTCCATTTCGGCACGACATGCCAGTCTGCCCAGAACCCGAAGTCACTCAGCGGCTCGTCGGCAAAGCTCGACCCGATGGATTTTTCCGGCACGGTGATGATGGCCTGCCGGAGCCCCTGATTGTGCAGCTTGTCGAGCGCGATGAACATGAGCGCGCGGCTCTTGCCCGACGCGGGTGGCGACTTGATCAGGAGATACTGCTCGCCCCGCCGCTCAAAGGCGCGTTCCTGCATTGGCCGCATGCCAAGCTCGTTCGACTTGGTCGAACTGCCGTTGCGGGCATAGGTGACGGAAACGGACGGGACGGATTTCTCACTGCTCATAGTCTTATGCTTTCATTCTCGAATTGGTCTTTTTCAAATCCTTGGCCGACGTCATCTTTGTGTAGAGCTCGAAGAGCTTTTCGAGGCGTTCGGTGTCGTTGCGGAAGCGGCGACCGATGTAGATACGTTCCAGCACCTCATCGTTGCGCTCGTGGGCGGCGCGCAGGTCGGCGGGCATCTTTTCGGGGTCGTAAAGATCGGCTATAGTCGCAGGGAAATGCGCCTCTCGCGCCAGAAGGATATCTCTGGCACAGTGCGCCAAATCTTTCTTGTTTTTTTCGGTCAGCTTAGGAACAGGGAAAGTGTTCCAACCCATCACGTTTGAATAGCGATAACGTGTTTCTAGCTTGCCGCAAACAGCAGCGATCCAGGCAAGATGCATTCGCGAGGCGGTCAGGGAAAAGATCCATGGGTCCGAGTCGTAGATAACAAGAGACGGAGCCATCGCCACATCATTATCGAGAACGATTTGGCTTGGGAAGTACTCTCGCTTTTCTGAGGAGAGCTGAGCAACTACGATCTTTCTGACCGGCTGGAATCGAGTTTCGTCAAAGCGATGCGGCGTGTTCGCGATTTCCTGCGTTGCCTCTTTTTTGCTATGCGCTCGCATTCTTGAGACAGCGGCGAGCCGAGCAGAAACTCCATCGATAGATTTCGCAAAACACAAATCATCATCTTTAATCACTAATGCATACCTGACAACTCCCTTGATGATTTCTTGAGCGCCATAGAGTCGGCCAAGTATGCGCTTGGCTTCACCGTGCTCCGCCAAGATATTATCGGCCTCGGCTTGGGATAGGACTAGGTTGCCGCCATCGGTCAATTTGTCTCCCGAAGCCATTTCTGGCAGTTGAGCAATCTGTGATGTCGATTTTCGGACGTAGATGTCGTCTGCATCAACGAGGTAAGGGTTGATATTCTTTACCAGTCGTAGAAGCGACTCTTCGTCTTGTTCGACATAGAGTTTTTTGGGGCCTTGGAGAGACTCGTGCCGAAGGCCGATTATTGCGACGGTAACCCCCGCGTTCTTGCTTGCTAGATTGCTCCACTTAAAGGAAGTATGCGCAAACCCTATGTGATGCCCGGTGGACACAATAAATGGCCACAATATCGGAACTTGCTGACCCTGATTTATGGAGTTCGTGGCCACAAATGCCGAAACACAAGGGGTTTTTTTCCCATACTCCGCCGCTTTAACGAACCAACCTGCTACGTAGTCCAAGGATTTCCAGCCGTTCAGCCGCCCGTCTAGAAGTTCCTTCAGATCAGACTTCATCTGGGGGCTCTGTTCGCGGGTGCCTTTGTATGGCGGGTTCCCGCAAATGTAGGTCTCTCCCCCCTCGTTCTCGAAATCGATCTCGGACTGATCGAGCGGCGTGCTGAACAGGTCATCGCCATGCATTTTCACACCCTTGCCCGTTGGCGGGCAGATGCTCAGCCAGTCGATCCGCAGGGCGTTGCC
>JAAAPI010000343.1 GCA_009908325.1 Verrucomicrobiota bacterium
CAATACTGAGTCAACCCGAAAAGTTTACGAAGAACTTTTTTCTCGAACCGACTAAGCCATTATTCCTAAAAGAAAAACTTTTCCGGCGGGAATTGCTGGCTCTGCCGACAGCGCCTTCCGTGACACGAAGCCAGCGCCCCAGGAGCGGGGCCGTTCGCACGCATGCGTATGAGAGGTAGCCGACCAACTAGGCGCAGTCGAAGCGGCCGATGGCGTTGTAATGCAGATCAGCAAGGTAACGATGGCGGTGCGGGCTGACATCGACGACCTGAGTTTGGGTCTTCGATTCGGAGGTGTTAGTGTTAACCCACCAAAAGGGTTCATGCTGGCGGTCCTTGCGCGTTCCGACGACGATGGAAATGTGGCCAGCGACCTGGGGGCGGGGGCGGACGGCGCTAAAGATGGTCAGGCCGTCGGACACGCCGTATGCGCCTGCGGATAAAGCGCGCCCTTTGCCCAGACCACAAAGGCCGCCGCCGTGCAGTCAACGACCACATCGAAGAGTACACGCCGCGGGCCCACGTGCTCTATCGGGTTCGGCGGCGTCCCAAAATGGGCGCCTTGTCCTCGAGACAGCGACCGCAGTTGCCGGCCCACGTCGCTCTGCTCGTCCTGGCGTCGGAGGCCGCGTTTGGTGTCCCAGCCGTTGGGCTGCTCGCAGGGCTGGGCCGGTCCTTGGTCGGCTCTGGACACCAATCACGCTCGCGGCAGTACTCGCCGAAGTCGACCGGGTTCGACGCCGCGGTCTCAACCAGGGCGGTGTCCTTGTCCGCCGCGCTCCAGCCCGCTGAGCCTGCGCAGCGATCGGGCAGAAGCCAACTCGGCTCACTCGCCGCACACGAAGCCTGCAGCACAGCATCGCTTCAGCTGATGTCTTCGCCCACCTCCGGCGTGGCCAGCGGGCCGCAGAGCGACAGGCACATCTTGCGCTGCACCACCTCTTTGGGTACGTCGGCATATCTCCGCACGGGTCTATCCTATCGTCTCCGCCCCCGGTTACAGTCTACGTTCTACCACCTAAAGGCGCCCAACAAAGCCTCGCAGGGAGCCGTCGCTTCTCCGGTGGACTTCCCGACGGTTTGCGCCGTCCGCAGGCCCTGACGAACAGCCCCTGAGATATGGGAACGTGCTAGTCAACTTAGGCAAGCCGTAAGCAGGCGTTTCCATTACCCATGCCTAATTGCTCCCCTGCAACCTCGTTCTATACGCCTCTTGTCGGACCGAGTCGACATCCAACCAAGCGCCGAACTCCCGGTCCCAACTGGTTGGGTAGAAGCGCTCCACTCCCTTTCCCGGATAAAAAGTCATCTCCCCGAATAGTACGCGCATACCTAAAGCGTAAAGATCAACACGAACAAATGGAAACCCAATCGACAGCGTTTCTGCAACTCGAAGCAACTCTGGGAGCGCGACTGGGCGAGCGCTTGGTTGCACCCTCCTCGGATACTCTAGTGCGCAGGGGAGTTGATTCCAATGAAGGTCGTATAGAGCCCGAGTGTGGTCGGAGAACCGCGCGTAATCTACCTGTATGAAGCGCGCCACCCCGTGGAAACAGAAAACCTTATAGTCCCAAGGTGAATCGCCATCTGGCCCGTTGATGAATTCTTCGGCCAAGATCCGCGGCGTAAGCGCATCATAAGCCCACTCACGTCCTATTTCGTAAAAGTTCTGACTATGCCAACGTGCCAATTTACGCCGTGTGACCGCAACATCAAGGCGCTTCTTATCACGACAAATGATATTCCATCCCGAACCGTGGCTTGCCTTCAGAACGAAACTCGCGGGAAGCGCGTCGAAATCGATCTGGTCTACTGAGTCATAAATAGCAATAGAAGGGACAAGATGCTTGGCCCCGACCTTTTCCGCCACAAACGCCCGCGCCGAGACTTTATCGGCGCAAATTTTCAGCAGTGGGTCCCGATAGTTCAGCTTTAGCCATTGAAGCTTTTCGTTCAAGGCCTTAGGAAATTCCAGGTCCGGAAAGCGCCCATGGTGCCGTGCGTACTGTAATCTACTGAACCAAGAATCATTGAGAGGGGCCAAAGCCTTGCGAGCCAACTTATTGAGCACACTACCGTCCTACTGATTCAGATCGCTCCGGTTGCGACGGAGCAATCGCCGGCTAGTTTAAGGTCGCCGTCATCACCGGCACATTTCTAACCGCCTCTTCTCGCGAGATAGAACACCGTGGCCTCCAATTCGTGGTGCGACCCTGTAATCGCCAGCACCCCTGCCCTGTAAGCAGGAAGCGCGCGGCGCGTGCAAGCGGCTTCGTCAATACTTGCGGCCGGCTTGCGACCTTTGGCACGGCAAACCCGGCATACTTCAACTGCTCCAATACTTGGCCAACCGTATACTCGGTGACATGCTGCATCGACATAAACATAACTGGCTTGCCTCTCAGAACCCTTGCCAGATTGCCGAGGCGATATCGACTCGGGGTCGAAACAACCTAATAGCCACCCGGCTTCAATACGCGATGCGCCGCAGCTAGCAACCTAACCGGATCTGTGACATGCTCATAAATATTGTTCAATATCACGACGTCAAACGAAGCAGATTGGTACGGGGGAGTGTATGCGTCACCAACCGCAAAATCGATGCGGGGAAACCGGTCGTGCGCGTACGCGATAGCGGATACTGAATGGTCTAAACCGCTGCACTGCGCGTCGTTATTGCTTTGCCGTACATGTTCGGTGAGAAACCCTTTTCCGCACCCTATATCAACAATTTTTGGAGCCTCGTTACCCTCACAGGCTTCTCGGACAAGTTCCAGCGTGACTCCAATTCGTCGCCGATGGAACGCGTTGTCAAGCGTCTCTTCGACCGCATACGGATCGCCTTCGCTGTATTCATCATTCATACCGATTGATTCGGGCCTGAGGAATACTGGAAACCCTTTCGGATGTAGAGCGAACTCCGCCTCTTCGCTGTTACCCGCCAACCAGTCGGCTAGCGAGCACCCATCACGCGTCAAATCAATGGGCTCCCCCGACTTGAAACCAATGTAATTCTCGAGCATAGCACGTTTGCCCAAGTCCGATATCCTCAGTATGTTACCGTCACCTGACTTCAGTGGATCCAACCTTGCGGTGGAAGATAAAACGTCCGGCTCGCTCTGGCGCCGCGAGGCTACTGCCCGCGCGTGTATGTCGTGACGTTGACTGCGTCAGCTTTCTTCAGCCACGCCAGTGGTCCAAGGATACGCCAAGTAAATCTACTAACCGGTCAATCTCGGCAGCATAATAACCAACAAGTTCCCGCCTGAACTCGTCGTCCATCGGTGGCGGACGTGCCCCCGCCGAGTTTAGGCGCTCAAGGATTGGGTAAAACGCCCACCGGATTCTCCTCGAAGGAATCAGGCGCTTTAACACAGATTTAACTGCCATTGGCTGTCCATGCAACTTGGCAAGCAGACGAGAGCGCGGCAGCGAGCCAACATTGGCACGCGGCAGCGTAACGCGAGTCGCCCACCTATCATCAATTTTAAGGAAGTGACATAAACCTTGAAGGGTCGCGACGCTCTCGCTTACTAACTCGTCGAACAAGACAATCCGTACATTATTGCGGCCAAAAGTGTCGAGGTACTCTTCGACTTGTTCCGAATAGAAGCCACGAGAAAAATACCCTAAGTGCAGATGTGCATGCCGACCACCTTCCCGCAGTCGCTCAGCTTCCAGCCGAAAAGCCGTCTCGAAATCTTCCGTCTCAAACCCACGGCGAACTGACATCCAGTACTGGGAATAGGCACGGTCGACCGGATTTCGGAGCAAGATTATGATCTTGGTCTCCGCTCCGAGGGTGTCCGCGATCTTAGCCGCGGAACCGCGAAAGTAAAGATACTCAGGATCAGCATCGAAATTAACCCGGCCTTTCGGCGTCTCGGGAAAAAGACGCGAATAGGCGTCCAATGTCAGCTCACTCAAAGGATCGAGAAAGTACCTCGTCTCCTTATGCTTCAATGGAACGCAAATCTCGGGGTGTGTCGCCAGAAGCGCATGCAACGTTGTGGTGCCCGCCTTCTGGGCTCCAGGGCAAATGGCAAAACGCATCCTTTTACCCGATCCTTCGCCGCTACAAGCCTTGGGCATAGCCAACTACCTGCGACTGCCTATCTTGTTGGCCGGAGAGCCGGCGACTATCGTTGCGGGAAGGACCGAGCGATTTACAACACTGTTGGCCCCAACAACAGCGCCGCGCTGAATTCGAACACCGGGAAGGACGACACAACTACTCGCGATCCAGACATCCTCCTCTATTACAACGGGCTCTTTGATGCCCTCCTGCTCAACGATCAACGCATTCCGATTCAGGCCATGATTGCGATCCGTTATTAGGCAAAAAGGTGCGATACGTGTGTGATCGCATAAAGTGACACTTGTCCACGCAGTAATCACACAATTGTCGTTTATCAGGCACCCGCGCCCAATGCTTACCTGCCCCCCCTTGACCTCGATGCGAACATTATCTCCAATACGCGACTCATCGCCAATGGAGATATGCCCGGAATCTCCGAGGAACCGGACTCGTCGTCCGATGCTCACCCCTCGGCCCAAATGGATGACGACGTTTCCGCTGACCGTTACGAGACCACCGGCGGAACACCGCCCCTTCATCGACGACGCCATCATTCTTAGGTCGAGGGCATACAACTCGGAAAGCGATCGGCGTATCAGCCAGCGGAAACGGCGGTAGAGATTCATGTCCTGACCTCTTGTTACCCGCTAAACTCCCATATCGCAACCCGGATTCCAGCCCGCTTCCGAACCAAACCTACGAGCACAACGTTTACCACCACTACCCCTGCGGCACCTGAGATAGCCACACCGATTGGGCCAAACAGGTAAACAAGGAATCCTCCTAATATCAGATTGACAGTCGCACCTATGGCGATACCCCGCAGCGCGTCACCCTCGAATCCGATCATGTTGAGAACTACAGCGGGGAATCCAGCGCTCATGGAGACAACAGCGCCAAATCCCAGCACGCGAAGCAAATCGGCGGCGCCCACATAGCTGTCGCCGTAGATTAACGTAATGATATATTCGGCATGCAAGAGGATTGCCGTATACATGACGAGACCGATAACAAAGCTTAGCAACGCCCCTTGAAAGACCATTCTCTCAAGTTCTGAAGCGTTATTTTTTGCGTAGAGTTGAGAAATCTTCGGGGCAATGACTAGGCCTATTGCAGCGTGCGTCAACGTCAGCACTTCCGAAGTGCGTAGGGCGAGTTGGAACAGACCGACTTGGTCCGGACTGCTCACCAGTCCGAGCAGAAATACGCCCAGACGCTGCTGCAAGACGAGAACAAGACCCCCGGTTCCAAGTACCACGGCACTGTTTAACCACTTCTTCGTTTCGACGATACCATTACTAGCTAATCGCAGACATAAGTACTTGTCCCGATAAAGCGCAAGAATGCCATAGCCCGCGATAGCTATTCCCGATCCCACTTGGACTAGCACTACGTCGCCCACGGATACAGGGCGTACCAGGATCAGCGCGACTAACAAGAGAGATCCAACGAACAAGGCAGGGCGATACACAGATTCGAGGTATTGCGCCGCCACGACTCGTCCAACCCCCGTCAACACTCCTAGGACGGAAGCAAGGACCAACGCCGCAGCAGCCATCCCGAAGCCTGCGGCCAGGACCATAGGCGAAACCAGAGGCGCGGTGGAGGCTGGGATCCGTAGACACAATGCGCTGAAAGTCACAAAGGAAAAGCCAAGCAACATAGCAAGCCCAAGGCTCGCTCGTTGTGCGGCACAACATCTATGCCTGCTCTCAGAATCAGGAGAACCAGCAATTTCTCGCGTCGCCAGAACACGAAATATCGGATTTAACGGTGAAGTGAACAGGGATGCCAGCCCAAGCGCTAGCGCGTAGTAACCGTATCCAACTGGTCCTAACATCCTCGCCAGAAGGATACTACTCGCCAAAGTTAACCCAATGGCAATCCCTCGGCTAGCGAGCACACTAATTGTCTGTACGATCCAACTCGCCGTCATCGACGTGCTCGCCTTTGGATCAGCAGGGCGTGATTAATCGAAATTGAGATAATGTGAGGCCATAAGGCAACGTGAAGTGCTCGTGGCAAACATTTGTTGTCCATATCCCGACGTTCATCTTCTATTCCTTTCCGTGCGACCCAAAAAATCAATACCGGTCAACTCCCGCAAACGAAGATTCGAAGACGCGAAGTAACCCTGAATTTGAGATAGTTGCGGTCTACAGTCGGCCAGCTTTTTTCGTGCAAGCATACCGAACACCGGCGCTAGGAAGTGCACGCCGGGAACCCTTATACACGGATAACGGTTGAGTTCGCTCATACGGAAATTATTTAAGAGTCTAAGGCCGGCGACGACATGACTTGGTAGGGTCGGATTAACGTGGCGTGTCGGATCCTGAGGGGCAAATTGGTCTATGTTCATAAACTCCGAAACCTGCTTCGCAAATTCCGTCGGACTAGCCTTTAAAGCCGCAAAATCAAAAAAGCGAACCGACTCCGTTCCGAACAACGAACGGTAGTGCTCCAGCAAGATATCATACAAGTAGGCTTCCAAACGAAAACATTGCATCTTCCACATCTGGTCCGAGAGCATCTGCTCACAGCTGCCCCGGAATCCCTCCGCAACAAGTTGTCTGTAAATCGACGTTATGATCTCTACTTGGTGTCTCACGACTACAATAACGCGCGCCTCCGGCGCTATTGCTTGGAGGCGCCGAGCAATAATCCAGCTATCGAAATGGCCGGATGCGGGATGGCCACTCAATCGTTCGGAAGACACCACGGCTACCTTGTGTCCTCGGTTCCTGCACAATTGCAATCGTTTATCCAAGATAGCTCTAGATACGGCCACATCGAACGTGCCTTCGTGCGGTTCTACTATTGAACGTAGCAGGGGATCAGACCGTGGCTGACGCCAATCAGTAACTAGCGCAACATCCGGATGTTCGGAAAAGAAACGCTCTTGCAGCCAAGAACTGGCTGTCTTGTGATACCCAATATGTAATATTACGCTCACTGGTTTATATCACTAACCGCGACAAGTTTCTCAATACTGCCAGGGTGGAAGGCTTTGGTTTACCTTTCGCCGCTCACTCCGATGACTCAATCGGAGCGAAAGCGGATTTTTCTCGAACCGATGTGTTTACCTTATTCCTTCATTTTGGCGCACGAATAAAGAAGCTCATCATACTTTATCAAACCCCAGTACCATCTGAGTAATTGGCGATATCTTAGGAAAAGCATATAGTTTCGCAATGCCATTCTGTCGCGTTTAAAAATACTTTTCACGTAGAATGCGATCATGTAATCTAGAATGTAAAAGAAAAACGCCGCGCGTACGGCCAGTCCGCACCCTCGGCCACCATGCTTCACTGAAAACGTTTTCATACTGTTTATCCATTGACTGATATGAAAACAGGAGTGACCGTCTCCGCCTCCGCCAATGTGGGTGATTGTATAGTGCGGGTAGTAGACTACCCGTCCTCCATTGTTAGCTGTTCGCAGGCAAAGATCACGCTCCTCGCCTGTGAAGAAAAAGCGCTCATCAAATAGTGCTTCTCCACGGAAGCGCTTGGAATCAATTAACAGGGCTGCGCCTACTAAAAAACGGACATTAATGGGGCAATTCGGCTGCATTGCCGGCCGTCGACGAAGTGCTCTAAGAAAAAATGCGAGCGATAGGACATCAGCTAGTACTGAACATACCGAGTTTCGCTGGTCCCAAGACTTGTGCACAGTTCCGTCCGGGTCCGTCAATCTCGGGCCGACAATCGCAGCACTGTTCTTCGCAGCGTAAACTAGCATCTCCCCGAATCCGTGGTCCTGCGCCCAAGTATCTGGATTAAGGAAAAACCAGTATCGGGCCTTTGCGAGCCGCGCTGCTTGATTACAGGCCTGCGCGAAGCCGACGTTTTCGCTGTTTCGAATAATCGCCGCATTTGCGGCGACTTCGTGGACAATTGCGATTGTATCGTCCACCGATGCGTTATCAACTATTACAATTTCGTGTGGAACTTCCGAAAGCGCATGTTGTATGGAGGCGAGGCACCTTGCAATGAACGCATCACTGTTGTGGGTCACCACAATGACCGACACGCGTGGAGCCGAATTTTCTAAAGTATCCATTTCGACGACTCGAATTATCTAGAACACGATCTTGGACCACTATTGGTGATTGGCGCGCGGGTATAGCAGTCCGGAAAATCGCCTTATGCGACTGGAAGGCTTTCTACTCCGTTGCGCCTTGGCGATAGCACGGATGATGTAGGACTTGCACAGGTGCCACACTGCTTACTCTCGGGTTCCCCAAAGAGACATGTTGGAACGGGTTGCGCGCCAATTATAGCTCCAAATCCACTCGGCGCCCTCCTAGCTTTACGATACGAGCAGGAACGCCAACAACGGTGCAGTTGGGAGGCACGTTTTTCACTACCACGGCGTTCGCGCCGATCTTTACGTTATCGCCCACGGTAACGCCGCCAATCACCTTCGCGCCAGCAGAGACAGTAACGTTGTTTCCGATTGTAGGACAGTCGTTCGCATTCGAATAGCCAATCGTCACCTGTTGATTGATCCAGCAGTCGCGTCCGATAGATCGGGCAGCTACGATTGTGCAAAAACCGTGTTGAAAGAACGCCCCCCCTGCAATCGTTCCGCCTTCGATGTAGAGACTGGAGTGCGGTCGTGCTAGCCACTTCAACATGCGGAAGCGCTTGCCTAGCCGAAAATACAGCAAAGACCGGTACTCCGGGAAAAACACCATCATTTCAGCAATATCGAGAGCGACGGAAACTCCTGGGAGGCGGTCACGGCGCCGCTTTATCCTCGTCCAGCGATTCAGATCTTCCAGAATTACGCCCCCGTGCGGATGTAAGCGGACGGCGAGAATGTGCGGCCACAACCGCATGAGGTTGGCCAGGACATAGAGTCTTCGCACGTCCAACGGTTGCTGCCTTCGGCTCTTTCGCGGATCGAGCTTTGCGAGACCTCCGAGCTGCCAGAATCGCCCTATTTCGCTATGTGAAATGACTTCGGTGAGGGAATCGCCGAAGGCGATAACGCATATTCGAGGGCGCCCGCGTCGATCGCTGATCCATGGAGTGAGCCGGAATCACTGTATACTAATGTGCCGGCTTGATCGTAGGTCGGCGGGTCATGTGGCCCCGTTGACCCGAGGTCTATGCAGGGCGATTCGGGACGTAGTGCGAAGTCGTTGTTCTGAATACCCTTGACTGTTACACCGGAAACGCGGCTATTTAGGTCGAAGCCGGTGAGGGAACGCCATTCGTCGAGATTCCCGCGACCGAGAGTGGCGTCCAAGTTAACCGAGCCGCTGTCAGAGTGATAGCAGTTGTGATCAACGCTCAGGTTTGACCAATCCGTACCGCCGGTTCCCCTAAGATATAAGTACATGCCGTCGACTGGGTCTATTATTAGGTTATTCATGATCAAACCCTTTGGGATGCCGTCGCCACCATTCACGAGTATCCCAATGCCTGCGC
>JAAAPI010000192.1 GCA_009908325.1 Verrucomicrobiota bacterium
GCATCGCTGCCGGGGGCGGGGGGCTGGTTGGCGGCCGGATCGCTGCTGCGCAACGCTGCGTGATAAGTATCGTCGGGAACCGTCTGTGTATGCATAGTTTTGTAGCTGGTCGCGCAACCAGTGAAGAGTGAGAGGATGAGGATCAGTGATGATCGGTGGATTCGCTTGGCAGGCATAGTAATTTAGCGTGGTTCTCTTGAAAAACTTACGCTTATCGCATGGCGCGAGCAATCTTGCATGCTCCGGCTCGACCACAAGGCCATCGCATAATTTGGGTGAAGCGATCTCACTCGAATCATGAGTTTTAACGCGTAGATCTTTTTCGTAGCGACTGGGTTTATCCCAGGAGAGAGCTGGCAGAGATTCCCAATCGGCTCACACTATAGCTACCGAATTGCGACCGACCTTGGGTGTAACGACAGTGTTAGAGTCTGTGCGGCCTGAGCCATTTTTTTGTCAAAATTTAGCAGAATTAATTCGGGTATTCGCCCGACTAGCTGGTTGAATAAAAATAGGTGAGCGGCATCGGCTGCCCGGAGTCCTAAGGAACGGTTAAAGACTCTTAACTGGGAGAGGTGTTTCGAGGTGAATTCGCAGAGGGTGAACTTATTTGAAATCTGCCTCCAAGCTGCCCAGACGGTGCTATCTGCTTTTTTCCGAACAAGGGCGGCCTCGGTCTCGATGGTCAGCCAATTCCACGCCCAGGCTTCCTCGCAGCTAGCTCAACATTCTTGGGCAACATGAGAGCTGGCTTCCTTAAGCAAAAGCGGGACAACCGCTCAAATATCAAAAAAAATGCGCATCACCATTTCTTTTCGGAGCGAATGCTTTCGACGCTGTTTTCGCCTCCGATAGGCGCGGCACACCGCCCAACCTCTGGAACTGTCGAAAACTTGCGTCCCCATGAACTTACCGTAATGCCATCAGATTCCAATGTTCGCGCCAGCTCAACGTTCGCTTGCGACCTGGTGACCCCGGTAGCTTGAATAGATGGCATCAGATAGGCGACCGTCTCTCCCCGAACACACACCTCGATAGGATTGCCAGTTTCCCTCATATCTTTGAGGTAACGTTATGGATGTGTTTTAATTTGACCAAGTTTAACTTTCATTGTGGCCAAGTTGGTCTGACTTTTGGATGGTGTCGAGTGTCGGTAATGCGAAGATTCTTTCCGAATGCTCGCGGGCATGGGCAGGAGTTCATTCTAAAAATCGGGAATTCGAGCGAATGAATTTTACAAGCGCTCCTACGTCGCTTGAGACAGGGGAGTTAGGAACCGTTTTTTTCGGTCCGAAAAGCGTCCGGTCTTGTCGCTTTTGCTAAGAGCACCTGGAGAGCGCAAGAGAGGGCGAGCGTCCTGCCTTGCCGCGCTTCGGCAAGGCAGGATTCGCAATCGAAACGGCTGTTGCCGCCCCGCTACAGTCGGTGAAAAAATTCTTTGAGTAGCCGATAAGTTTTTTACAAAATTAACCTGTAGCGGATCGACGATAGTCGTTTCGACTCGCCTAGCGACAGGTTTCGAAATCGTAACGGCTCTCGCCTGTGGTGAGCCTGTCGAACTGCCGCCCGGCTACATGCCGGACTCAGGCCGGACTCGGTCGATCCGTCCCCATCTGAGCCATCTGTGGTTAAACCATATTTCCAGCCTGCGGAAAAATGGCGAGATCCTTGAGAAGTATAACTTAGTCGCCTAAAAAGACTCGATATCTTTAATAACATATCGTCGAGCGCCACGAGCCCGTGCACGAAGAACCTTTTGACCCCATGATTCCGGCTTTGGCCATCAAATAACAAATACCCATCTTCAGGACCGACCGACGCTTTGAAAGCTATCCGGTCGAAGTAATTCGGCCGTGGTGGTGATGGAGGGGGATATCCCCAGATTTCGGGTATATGGAGCGGGGGCCTTTACGGGCTCTACTTCGCGGAGGCTGCTGCAAAGTTTGGATTCTGTGGGTTAATGTCCACACGTCTTTCGTGAGGCAGGACGATTAAATCCATGTCCTCCATTGGAATAGCTCCCAAAATGACTTCATCGCCCATGGCGATTGCTCCAACGAATGCGGCCCGGTTCTTGAAGCGTGTTTCAATTGGTCCGACGTAGGGAACCATCCGGCGGCTTCCGTCGGCAAGGGTGACCTCTTTTGCTCCAGTTTCCTCCAGTTGGAGCTGTATCTTAACGTGTTTTGGTATAATTAGATACACAGATCCTTTTCCGCGAGTGCGTTCGTTTCAACTGGCGCGATTTCAGGTAGTCGCGGATTTTTTAGACTGAGCATTTCGTAAGATAGCCCCGTAACGGGTAATCTGCTGAAATCTTATGCGAAAGCAACAGGAGTTTTCCGTTCATTCGGTCGAAATGCCTGTTCTAGATCGAGTAATTCAATGATGTCTTATCAACAAGTGCCCAATGGGCAGTAATTTCGGTTGGTGTCGCACCACGCAAGCATCGCGGACGACTTAGGGCAGCCGTCCCTACCCATCAAAACCCGTATCCTGTGTGTTTCTCAAGATGATCGGTGTAGGGACGCATGCCCTCATGCGTCCGCTATACCTGCCCAAAATACCAACTTTCCGCAGACGACATCATTCGAAATTGCGCCCCTGCCCAATCAGAACAGGAGCGGCCAATCCTTCTGATATGGTGAAGCCTGCCACAGTTGACGATGAAACGTTCACATGCAGCCTAATGGCTCCTCGGGGTGACTGGAGACAGCGTGCAGGGACAGAACGATTGCGCTACCCGTTCAAATGGCCCTCACCCCTCAAATAATTCGGCATCTCTAGAGCTTGATGTAGCGAACTTCAGGTCTTTTGCTTGCGGATATGGGTGTGACCGTCTTAAAGGCCAAAGGGAATCTGTCGTCATTATTGCATCGCGCAGAAACGGGCGAAGCCGTTTACATTCGTCGTCGACGTAACGAACCTCGGTTCTGCATGGTTCCAGAGCAAGACGCGCCAGGACGGACTCTCATGGCAGATCCGCTTTGGAAGGGGAAGGTTGCCTATGACGATGCGTCCATCTGGGAGTCGGAATTCCACGAGGAGCCATGATCACCCAGGTTTTGGACACCTACGCCATTTTGCATTTGAGACCGAGCGTTGGTTTGTAATCGTTTGAACTATTGAAGTCTCAACAAATAGTCAAAGGGGGCGTGCTTGCCGCAGGCGTGACCGGAACAACTGTTTTGGTCAATCTGCTGTTGACCCCATTCTTGATTCGGACTCTAGGCGCCGAAGCTTACGGAGTATGGGCGCTGGTGCTGTCGATTTCAGTGGCTCAAGGTATCCTTGGTTTTCTCGACCTCGGGATCTTGTCCTCAGTCGTGAAACTTGTTGCGCAGTATCGTGCTCAAGAGAATATCCGTGCGCTTAATGGGATCGTCTCGGCTGCGCTTTTTTTGTTTCTCTTTATTAGCAGCGCGATTGCAATATTGCTTGTATTCGCGCGTGGGCGGCTGGTTGAGGATCTGTTCAGAATTCCGAATGAGCTGGTTGCGATCGCCAGTTTATTGCTGGTGATGCTAGCGATTCAGGTGGTCGTGGACGCCATCCGGATGGTCATGACATCGGTGCTTCAAGGGTTCCAGGAGTTCGTTTTGTTCAAGTCCTTCCTCTTGTTACACACGCTTCTGTATGTCGGCGCGCTCATGGTGCTGGTCTACTTTGGGTATGGATTATATGGCCTGGGGATCGCCTCTCTGTTCGCTTCAGTTGTTCACGCGGGTTGTGCCATTTTGGCGGCCCGCCATTTCCTAGAGGGGTGGCGTCTATGGGCCTTACCCGCTCTTCCTGATGTTCGCGGTCTTGTGAAGCTAAGTTCCATTATCCTTTTCATTCGTATCCAAGGAGCAATTTTTCGGGGAATGGATCGGATTCTCTTGGGTGTTTTCACCAGCGCCGTCGTGGTCACTCAGTATGATATCATGGCGAAGCTAGCCGGATTGGGCGTAATGTGTATTACGATTGTTTCCGGATTAGTCTTCGCGCCCGCCTCCGAGTCTAAAGCAAATGACAACCTTTCCGGTTTGCGGAGTCTCTGTTTAAATAGCACGAAGTATTCTCTAATCCTCTGTTTGCCGGTTCTGCTGGTCCTATTCTTGTTCGCGGAGGAGATTCTTTCCCTTTGGGTGGGTGATGAGTATCGAATAATCGCCAACTTGGTGAGGCTGTTTCTGTTTCACATTCTTTTTGTAGCTATCATCGCGAGTGGTCAAAATATCCTAATTGGCGCGGATCATAGCCGCGAGGTGGCCATTATTTCGATCATCACGACCGCTCTGAATCTTGCTATTAGCCTTCTGTTGATCGGGCCCTATGGAATGCTCGGCGTTATTTTAGGCACTGTAATCAGTTTTTCTGTGGCTAGCGTCCTTTATTGGAGAGAGTTTGCCCGCATCTTCAGTCTGAAGCTCCGTGATCTTTGGAGCGCAATAGTTAGGCCTTTAGGGCCTCCTCTTGCAGGCGCATACATGACTCATTGGTTACTTGGTCTTCTCGGAGGAGGGCATCAGAACCTACATTTCGCAATCACCTCGATGGGGATCTTGCTGGTTTATGGCATCCTAACTCTCTGGCTTACTTTGAGCGCTTCGGAGATCAAACAGCTGCGAGTGGCTTTTTCATTTAGGAAAGCTTAGTAGTCTTTATTTTCCGTAGATGCTCTTGGCATAATCATCCCAGAAATCAGCAAAAGAAGAGAGACGTTGTTTGATATGTTCTTCTGTCTGGGGCGCTTTAAATTTCATGGATTGAGACAGGATACTATGAAGTAGTCGCGAACTTAGAAAGAGCGGCGCGCTCAACCGTGACAGGCCTCTGTAGAATATTGATCGAGCTTTCGAGAGAACGAATCGAGCCCAGGCCTTCGATGGTGGGATGGCGGGGGCTTCCTCGATGATTCTATTGGCAGTCAGTTCCTCGCAGGCCTCCCAAGCTCGCGAGGTAGACAGTCCATCAAACTCTCCGATGTGCTCCACCGTAATCTCACGTCTCAGTTCCATCACTTTTTCTAAGGGCTTGTCGCGTGAATTTTTTACCAGATCGATGAGCTCCTGCTTTGATTTGGCGATGCTCAGTGCTGTCGGATGCTTCCAAAACGGAATCAATTTTTCCTGACTGTTCTCGACTGCACTTGTCCAGTGCGTGTAGACCACCTGTTTTCCCGCAAGCATCGCTTCGTAGAGTCCTGTCGTCTGAAAGCCGACGACACAGTCCGCATTCGCGATCAGGTGACGTGCATCGGCGATCCGATCAATCCAGAAAACGTCGCGGTGCCAGTGCTCGCCCATCAGCTTTTTTAGGCGCTGAACTTCGTCTTTCGTTCTTTGTTGGGGGTGCGGTTTGATCAATATCTGATACCCGTCCCTTGCGAGCGAAAGGAGCGCTTCTTCCGTGTCTTCTCTCAGCGGCCGCCAAACCTCATCCTGCTTGGTCGAATTGGAAGAGGGTGCGTAGGCATCCAAGTCGTATGAGAAGAAGAGAATAACAGGGCGGTCAGTGGAAACGTTCAGTCCCAGTTCCTGAAAACTTTTGACCTGACTTGAATCGACGTAGAGGTCGAAACGCGGCTGCCCTGAGATTTTGATTTTGTGCTCCTCCGTTCCTGCATTCAACCAAAACTCTTTCTGCCGTGAACTGCAGAGCAGCATCCGGTCCGCGATGAACGGAAACTCGCGGCCCACCCGCTTGGAATGATGTTCCATCGTATAGGGCGATATGGTGGTTTCCTTCTGTAAAACAAGGACCGGGATATTCTTTTCTTTGCAGCAGTTGATGAAGTCCCGGATGTAGCAAAAGGTATCCGAAGGAACGATAAAGATATCGACTCTGAAAACACTGTGCAGTTCATCGAAGATTTCCCGAGTTTTCTTTTTCCATGCCCTTCGCGGCTCCTCGTTCTCTGGTTTATTATAATCCTCAAGCTCACCGTTGATTATCCTCTTCCCCAGGATACGTAGAGCCCGCCTCCGAAAATAAAGAAACGGAATAATGTGGAGCTGATGAATACCCTTACCCCTCTCCAGGGCGGTAATGTCGTGATCGAAGAAGTGGTTGAAAACGAGTGCATTCATTGCGAGAGAAGCGGGTCTATCGGAGCGAAATTTACTGTAGATCTTCCCAATGGGGGGATGCCCAATTGTTTTGTTCGAAAAGCCCTTTTTGTTCATCTCGAGAAAATACGATCAGTCTCTTAACCTGAGGCCAGCGCTCGAGAATAGTCTTGATGAAATGCTTACCAAAAGAGCCAGTGCCGCCGGTAACGAGTATCGACTTTCCGTTGATATTCATGATGAGGTTTCTTTGGGGTCCCAGATGTCGCGGAATAGGGTGCCTGCCTTCATTTTTTCAGGAATGCGTTCCTTTGTGTAAAATCGCTCAAGACATCGTGCATATCTGCTGTGTAGCTGAGGTAGGTTTTTAAGGTGATAGCGGTCGAAGACCCAGAGTTTCCGATTGATCCAGGGTAGTTTCAAGAAAATACGGGGACTGTAGAATGGAGTCAGGAATTTGAGGGTCCAGTAAACCAGCATATAGTAGATTGAGAACCCTTTTTTGGAGTAACTCGAGGGTGCATTTAGGGTTTTTCTCAAATAGTCTGCCGCGCGGATATGATTGTAACCATCGTCGTATCCGAAGCTGTCCTTAATGATTACTTCACGGCGTTTTATCTTTTCCGGTGAATTGTATTCCGGAAGGTTGCCCGTCCTGAAGAATTGCTCTGTCATCGTATTGACCTCTTCGAATCTTCGGGCCTCGGCAAACCCGGCGTGCAGCTTGGTCCGCGGAAAGTTGGGGTCGGGAACAATAAACAGAGTTTGCTTGCCCATTAGATGTGCCTCCAGTGCGGTCGTCGACTCGTAGACCCACCACAGGTCGGCGACATTCATCACATCGTGAATAGAGTCCTCTTTCAGGTAGAGGACGTTGGGGAAATCCTGCAGTGCCGCCATTTCGTTGTGGTCGCTCCCCGGTTCGGCAGCGACGGTTTCGGTGGGGTGCTTTTTCAGGACGAAGAGGGTCTCAGGATGTGTTAGGATCGCCTGGTTCAGAATCTCGAGGAGCGCTTTTCGCTGTGCTTCTGTCCATTCCAGTCGGTCGGCATCCTTGTTGAAATAGGCGAGTAATTCACTGCGCCCGCGTGGGTGTGCTAGTTTACCAAAGCCCCACCCCGCATAGCCAATGATCCTGGAGAACTTATTCGCATCAAGCCCATGCCGCCGGAGAAACGAGCTACGGTCCTCGAAGTCCAATATACGGTAGCGATCGAAGCCGACCCCCCCGGTGACTTTGATTCGGTCGGTATCGTTTGGTAGTAACTGGCAGAGATAATCCCGTGTTCTCTCCGACCAGCAACAGATGTAGTCTTCGTAGAGCTCCTTGGCCGTGTTGTAGCCCCAATGGTCGAAGCTGCCGTCTGTTTTGAAATTGCCTTCAGAGACCAGTGAGAAAACGGGAATACCCGCTCTATGAGCCTCTCTTGCAATATGAAAATGCAGTTTTGCTCCGATCGTATTGGCCAGAAGCACGCAGTCCGGCCGCTGTCTAGCGATCTCGTAAATGTTAGTCGTGAGCGTGGTGGATACGGTGCAATTTAGAAAGCGTTCGGCGAAATAAATGACAGGAAGCATCATCTCAACATCGCGGCCCGAGTCATTGTTTGTGAAGTAGAGAAGGCGATGTGGCGCAGACTTCATCATCATTTTGTCGTCGGATAAGACAGCTAAGTAATCGTGTTGCCGGTGATGGCTTTGATAACGTAATCCGTCACACTTTCATTGTATTCCAACATTGCGCGGACCCCATTCTTGAGACGTTCGCGTTGCTCGTCAGCAGGCTCCGACAGCATTTCGTTGGCCTTTTCAATGCCGGTTCGGGCTTCCGAATAGCAGTGGAGCAAGCCGAACTTCTCTTCTTGTTCATCGTGATAGCCCCGGTGTTCGGTCGAGTTTACGTATACGATGGGCACCCCTATGCAGGCGGCTTCGCTCGCGGTTGAGGCACCTTCAGTTAAAACAAAGCGAGCGTAGTAGAGTGCGTCATGAAACCAGTCCGGGGGGAGACGAAAGATGTGCTCTTCGAGACGCGGGTCACATTTGCCTTCTTCGGGAACAATAAAAATTCTGTAGCGGTCTTTCCACTTTTGCACTAACTCGTAGGTCGCATCGCCGAGGCCGCTTTGGCCGATGTCGTGCATGGTGTTCCAGGCAGACAAGCGCAGCATTAGATATGCATGCTTTTCGACGCCTAATTTGCTCAATACCTCCAGGCGGGGTTTGAAGTGGTCGGGGTGAAGAAAGGCGAGCTCGTGATAACCGCGATAGCGGCGGTGTTTTTTGCCCAGGTCTTTCCAAAAGCATTCCGGTGTGTAGACTGCGTCGGCGAAGGGGTGCGCAATCTTGTGATTGAAGTGCTGGAATTCGCTGTCGGTGAAGATCAAGTTCCGCTTGCCCAGCAGTTTCGCGGACTGGGTGTAGCTTCCGAACAAACTGACCACGACATCGGGCTTAAATTTTATAATAGCCGAAGCGACTTTACACTGCCGTTCGAACATTTCGAGGATGGGGATCTTGTTGTTGCCGGTCATCGAGGAGATGATCTCAGAAGGAATCCAATCATAGGCCTCGAGGAGATGCTTCATCACGTCACGGTCGCGACTGAGAAGTTTGACGGTGTGTCCCGCTTCAATCAGCTCACGCACGATATACTTCCAAAAGTGTATATCCGAAGGGTGGTGCGTTTCGATCAGTATGCGCATAGTCTGTGACTGAATGCTTAGGCCGACCCCTGGGCGATCACCGTTTCGATCACGCAATCTTGGTCCGTTTCCGTTAGATACGGATGAAACGGCAAGCTCAGCACTTCGCGGCTGGCTTGCTCGGTAACCGGGAATGATTTCTTTGCGCAAGGCAGGTGAGCAAAGACCTCCTGCTGGTGGAGTGGGCGGCGGTAGTAAACGGCGCTGGGGATTTCGGCGGCTTTGAGGGCGTCGCTCAGGCGGTCGCGGTCTTTGACGCGAATCGTGTATTGAGCGTAGATGTGGGTGTTGCCGGGGTGAATCGCGGGCGTGACGACATGGTCCTTGAGTGCTTCGGTGTAGCGGGCACCGACTTTCTGGCGAAGCGCGATCTCTTGATCGCGGAAGTTAGGGAACTTGGCCTGGATGATGGCCGCTTGGAGACTGTCGCAGCGGCCGTTGGTGCCGAGGGTGTGGTGGGCCTCGCGCTCTTTGCAGCCGTGGTTGGTCACGGCGCGGAGGGTTTCGGCGAGCGCGGGGTCTTTGGTGAAGACCGCGCCGCCGTCGCCGTAGCCACCGAGGGGCTTGGCGGGGAAGAAGCTGGTGGTGGCGACTGTCCCCACGGTGCCGGCCTTGCGCCCGTTTTGCTCGGCACCGAAGCTTTGGGCGGCGTCTTCGATGATCTTCAGGCCGTGTTTTTCGGCGATGGCTTCGAGGGCGG
>JAAAPI010000096.1 GCA_009908325.1 Verrucomicrobiota bacterium
CAGCCCGATCGTGCTGCGCTGCAAAGAGCTGGGCCGCGCCATGCGCATCGGGACGAATCACGGATCGCTCTCCGACCGCATTATGAACCGCTACGGCGACACTCCACTGGGCATGGTGGAGTGCGCTCTCGAATTCATCCGCATCGCCGAGAGTCACAACTTTCACGAGATTTGTCTTTCCATGAAAGCGAGTAACCCGAAGGTCATGATTGAGGCCTACCGGCTGGCTGTGGCCCGCATGCAGGAGGAAGGCATGAATTACCCCCTCCACCTCGGGGTGACGGAAGCGGGCGACGGTGAGGATGCCCGTGTCAAGAGCGCCATCGGAATCGGCACTCTGCTCTACGACGGCCTCGGCGACACCATCCGCGTCTCCCTCACGGAGGATCCGATTTACGAGGTGCCCGTGGCGCGTGATCTGGCCGATAAAGCCATGGCCCTCTGGAATGAGCAAGGCGCGGATCACCGGCCGGCCGAGCCGACCCACGACCGCGTCGACCCCTTCCATTTTGAAAAGCGCCCGACCCGGGCCATTGAACTCGGGCCTCGTTGCACGATTGGTGGCGAAGCGGCCCCGGCCGTTGTCATCAAAACGGCCCGGCCCATTAAAAACACGCAGGAAATCGTTCAGGCCGTCTGCGCGGCCCAGATGAAGCTGAAGGACAGCAAGATCGAAGGCCTCCAACTCGCCATCGAACAGCCCGAAGATCTGGCGCACTTCACCCCACTGCATGAAGCACTGCACAGCGTGTTGCCGTGCTTTGTCCTCGAACTCAGCGCGGCTGTCGACCTCGCGGACCTCGAAGCTTACGAATGGCCCACTGATGGCCTCGCGGGCATCACGCTGGTGCAACATGTGGCCAAAGAAGACGCCTTCTACGCCGCCCAACTCCTTCAGTTTTGCCGCGAGCGCGGCTTTGTCTGCGGCATCGATTGCTCGGCCCGGGCGCTGCGCGAAGAAATCGGTGCTCAGCTCGCCCCCATGGGCAGCGAGCGGCTCATACTCAGCTGCGGTTCCGGAGCGGAGCCCGGAGATTCCTCCCACCCGCTTGGCCGCTACCGGGCGCTTGCCAAAGCCGCCCATGATTTTGTGCCCGACGCTCCCATCTGGATTCGGAACTCCGCGCCGAACACCCTCGCGCAGAAGGACTATTTCTCCGACCGCTTGTTGGAAAGCAGCATCCTCAGCGGTGCCTTGCTCTGCGACGGCATCGGCAACCTGATCAGTATCGAGACCGAGCCCTTGCTGGATAAAGCCACCACCCTCGCCTATCAAATCCTCCAGGGTGCCCGCGCCCGGATCTCAAAGACCGAATTTGTGGCCTGCCCCAGCTGCGGGCGCACACTCTTCGACCTGCAAAGCGTCACCCAAAAAATTCGTGCCCGCACCGACCACTTGAAAGGCGTGACCATCGCCATCATGGGCTGCATCGTGAACGGCCCCGGCGAGATGGCCGACGCCGATTTCGGCTACGTGGGCGGCGCACCCGGCAAAATCAACCTCTACGTCGGCAAGGAGTGCGTGCAATACAACGTCCCCGCCGACGAGGCGCTCGACCGGCTCGTCGACCTCATTAAAGAGCACGGCAAATGGGTTGAGGCCTGAGCTGCGGGCCCAGAATCAATAATGACACACCCAAAGCAAAATAGCCGAGCCACCGGAGAACTTTACTTTTCGCGCGCTTCGAGCCGATAAAATGCCTTACCGGCGGGCGGATTCGGGTCAGCGATGGTGATCAGGCCCGAGCCATCCGGGGGTGGGAATCCCGTCTCAGATGAAGCCACCACGACGTCAAAGTTCACCAAATCGGTGGATCGCTTCAACTCCAGGATAATGGTGGCCGCTGTGGCGGAATCATAGCCAAAAACAAACGTCCCGGGGCTGTTCGTCTGCTGTTTGAAGCGCCTTGGATCGTTCAAATCGTAAACATTCGGATCTGTTCCCAGCGCCAGTTCCAAACCATTGGGCCGTCCATCAAAATCAGGATCCAGCCTGAACGGGTCCGGGCTTAGTTCATAAGCACCCAAGTCGATGATATCATCAATTATTCGCGGCTCACCCGCCAGATCGACCGGCTCCGCCGCGTCATCTGCGCTCGTGTAAGCGAAATTACTGCCAACATTAAATGCGGGCGAACTGTTACTCAGTCTAAAATCTCCGCCAGTTGAAGGAGCCAACGATGGGTTCAGTTCGCTGACAAAGCGTGGATCGAAGCTATCAAAGTTATCAAATGTTGCAGAGAGCGCATCCAGCTCGCTTTTGGTATAGTTATCAACCATACTGCTTTCAAAGACCAAAGCACCGTCATAGCCGAACCGAGTAAAGAAGGAGCTATCCGGACGGTCCATGCTATCATCTGGAAAGCCGCTGATGTTCAGGTGGATTAAGGTATTTTTGAACCGAACATCACCACTGGAAATGTAGATCGTACCCTCTTGGCCTGCAGCGTTTCCGCTTATAGTGCAGTTGATGAAATCGGTCTGGCCAAGATTCACAAAAACTGCCGAACCGTTGTTGTCGGACTGGTTGCCGGAGAAAAGACAATTCAGGAAACGCGCAGTGGCCGTCTCGCTAGCAGACAGCTGGACAGCCCCACCCGTGAAAGATCCCGAGGTATTTCCGCGAAAGCTCGTGTCTTTGACTTCAAGCGAATCGCCACGGAAACTGATACCGCGATCAGAATTGTCGCTGAAACGGCAACGCTCAACGCTGAGCGCACCGTCGTTGCCGGAACTAAGCGCTGCGAATCCTGTCGTGTTTGTGAATTCGGAGTCGTGGACAGTCGTTATTGGTGTATCGTTTATGCGAATACCGCCACCGCTGTTCGCGATAAATTGGCAGTCGGAAACGTTAAATTCCGAGCTTCGGTTAACAATGGCTTCTCCGTTCCCTTCAAAGCGGGTTCCAGCCACGGTCGTAGTCGAAGTCGCGGGGCTAATGGTCGAGAGAAAGACATTTAAACCGCGGGGAACATTATTCGAGAAATCCGAATCCGTAATTTCTACATTCATGTCCGAAGCGCGGACGACGTATGTGTTTGCATCTCCCGTGTGGCCGGTGAAGGTCGTGGTTTGTATCTTCAGTTCGCCCAGAACTCCGCTCAGGTCACCGGAAATGCTTATGGCGACGCGATTGACGTCAAAACTGGAATCAGTGATCGTCAATTCAGGCGCAACGCCATTGTGGGGAAATGCTTCTACAGTAACCCCAACACTCGTAAAGTTCATAAAACTGGTTCGTTCGATCGTGCTTTGACCGCCCCGAAAACGCAGCGCTTCACTAGAAAGCTCCAGAAGGTTCGGATCCAAATCGCCCTCAATAAAAGCGCAATCGAAGAAGTTGGTGGTTGAAGTTTGGCTGAATACGACATACCCGGAAGTAGTAGCTGAATTACTTTCAAATCGACAATCGTTGAATTCCTGGGTGCCTCGAACCGTTGCATACGCCCCGCCCTGTCGGTCCGACTTATTCGTCATAAATTCGCAACGGGTGAAGGTGGTCTTTATATTGAAAAAGTTGTTCGCGTAAAGTGCACCACCGTCCGAATCAGAGTGATTCCCCTCGAAAAGACAGTCTTGGAAAGTGCCGCCGGAATCACCCAGGATTACGGCTCCACCCACGCTTGAGGCGCTGTTATCCAGAAACTGGCAGTCGTAAAATTCCGGATTGCTCTGGTCGGTCGCACTAAGCGCACCTCCCTGCCCCAAATTCGAATTATCACGGAAAATACAATCACGAAAGACTGGCGAAGCCCGAACGATGCGCACGGCACTCGCCTCTGCGTCGCGAATGATAAAGCCTTCAAGCGTAGCTGTATTGTCAACCAACCTTGCTTCAATCACCGGTCCGGCAAGAACAACACCGCCCAGGTCAGCGCTCAGGATAGTGGGATTGGCGACAGGGTCCCGACCGCTAAAACCAGAGCCAGCCGTGGGGAATCCGCCGTAGATCGCAACACCTTCCTTTAGACTAAACATCGAACTTGTATCTCCCGCGACCTCGCCCGCACCCAAATCCGGGGTGTATGTCCCCGCCGCAACCCAAATTTCATCGCCCGAAGAGGCCGCTGCTAAAGCATCCTGGAGACTCGCAAGAGGCGAGGACCAAGTGCTTCCGTCACCTGAGGGTAATGCTCCGGAGCGCACACGCAGGATATCACTATAAGCCACCGTGAGCGAAAACGCGAATAAGAGGGCAATCGCGAGCGCCCGTTTCGATAAGCCATAGTTCATAACTAGTCGGTTGACCGCTCCACTGTTAAAGTCAACCGCTATTTTTCCTAAGCAGTAAGGGAATCACTCCTCATACTACAGGCTTTGAAAAAGAGCGATCTCTCACTGGTCTTTCGACTGATCAACCGGACGCCCTTATTCATATTTGTCACGTCTCCGTTGATTGCCTCGGAGTTTCTCCGGCTCATCACCATTCCGGGCATTATCCTGATCGTGCTGGGTGCCTACCTGCTGAATATCAAGACCCGCGAGCGGAATTTCTTTGCACCCCTCAAGGCGCTTTGGTATTCGCAAGGTACACGCGCCGTGGTCGCCGTAGCCTTTTGATGGAGCCTGGCGATCAATGTCAAAAACATGGTAACGCAACAAGCCGCGCATCATCCACCCGTCGCTTGTGGGGAAATCGGCCACACACATGGTCGCCATGTGCGAGCGCACGAATTGCTTTTTGTTCATGGTGCCCAAAGGGCTCCCGTAGCACCAGAAGAATTCAACTTGGGGCTCCGATAGCGTATGATTAGGCCATGCAGTCAACTACGCAACGAAAACCGAGATTCGTTGTCGCCGAGTCGGGGGCATTCGCTGTGCGCGCGCCCAGCCGATAGCGGTTGCAATAGCTCTCGTGACAGAGAAAAGAACCTCCTTTCATCACTTTGCTCCCGCCCTGCCCGGGACCCCGCGGATTGATCCGTGTGGCCTCACGCTCGGCAACGTGCCAGGTGGGGCTGAACCAATCGGCACACCACTCCCAAACATTACCGATCAGATTATAAAAGCCGCCCTCCATTTGGCTGAATGCGGTGACCGGAGCCGTCCATGGGTAGCCGTCCGCTGCCGTATTGGTATGGGGAAAATCACCCTGCCAGACGTTGCAGCGGTGTTTCCCGCCCGGTTCCAGCTCCCTTCCCCAGGGATAGCAGGTCTGGACGTTGCGCGGACCGCGTGCCGCGACCTCCCATTCCGCCTCGGAGGGCAGGCGCTTGCCGACCCAGTTGGCATAGGCGACCGCGTCATTCCACGAAACACTGACAACAGGATGGTCCATCCGTCGCTTGATATTTGAACCGGGCCCCTCCGGCTTGCGCCAATAGGCACCGTTTATGGCATACCACCATTGGAGGTTGTTGACGGTTTGCCGCCCGGCTAACTTCCGTTGTTTCGACCTAGCAAGCTGCCCCTTGAAAACAAAGGCCCATCCGAATTTTTCCGATTCAGTGACATAGCCCGTCGCTTCGACAAATTCCGCAAAGGCCGCATTGGTGACCGCCGTCTGGTCGAGGTAGTAGCTGTTCAGCGTGACTTCACGCACCGGTCCCTCACCGTCGGCCTGCCAGGCTTCCGGCCCCTCGTACCCGATTCGGTAACGGCCCCCTTCGACCCGGATCATGCCCTTCGTCGAGCTCCGGGAACGGCAGGACTTCTGCACCGCTTCCACCGGCCGTTCACTCGAATCAGCGCACCTTCCGGTCGGCGTGCAACAGGACTTACTTTTTGCTTGATCCATCATATCTCCAAATTCGCCGAGAAGAAGTTGTTTAGCACGAGCTTCAATCCTTTTTTTAGGCGTTGCAACATTGAACGCATACCTATGGGTATCGACGGATCATCAGTCAGGATGTTGCCGGAGAATTCGTGAAAAGACACACAATACGTCTGACCTCACAGATGAGACCGGGCAACGATGGGTAAACGGTTTCATCGTTCGCGACTTTCCTTGTCTCAAAGAGGACTATATCAGGAATCGTATGAATGTAGAAACGCTCTGCCAACGCCACGAAGCACTGATCACCCGTCCGAATCCGGTGGATGAAGATTTTTATAATGGGGTCATTACCCGCTATCGGCATCCGGTGCTGACAGGCGAACACGCGCCAGTCTATTGGAAATACGATCTCGATCCCAAGTCCAACCCCCGTCTGATCGAACGGTTGGGCGTCAACGCGGCAATGAACTCGGGCGCGATCTGCCTCGACGGGAAGTTCTACCTGGTGCCGCGGATGGAGGGCAACGACCGCAAGAGCTTCTTCGCGCTTGCTGAGAGCGACAACGGGATCGACAACTTCCGCTTCCACGACCGTCCGCTCCTCATCCCCGAGCTGCCGGATGACGGCACCAACCTTTACGACATGCGCCTCGTCCAGCACGAAGACGGCTGGATCTACGGCATCTTCTGCGTCGAGCGCCGCCCCGTTGACGCGCCCGCCCATGACCAGTCCGTGGCCGAAGCCCAGTGCGGCATCGCCCGCACCAAGGATCTCAAGACCTGGGAACGTCTGCCCGACTTCAAGAGCCCCTCCCCGCAGCAGCGCAACGTCGTCCTCCATCCGGAATTCGTCGACGGCAAATACGCCTGGTACACGCGGCCGCAGGATGGCTTCATCAGCGCCGGTTCGGGCGGCGGCATGGGCTTCGCCCTCTCCGATTCGGTCGACCCCGCCGTCTGCGGCGAGGAGCAGATCATCAACAAGCGCGTCTACCACACCATCAAGGAGGTCAAGAACGGCGCCGGAGACGCCCCGATCAAGACGCCCAAGGGCTGGCTGCACGTTGCCCACGGGGTCCGCGCCTGCGCCTCCGGCCTGCGCTACGTTCTCTATGTCTTCGTCACCGACCTCGACGATCCGACCAAGGTCGTCGCCGAGCCCGGCGGCTACCTCATCGCCCCCTACAAAGATGAATACGTCGGTGACGTCATGAACGTCATCTTCGGCAACGGCATCGCCGTGCGCGGCGAGGAGGTCTTCATCTACTACGCCGCCTGCGATACCCGCCTGCACGTCGCCACCACCGACATCCCCACCCTCCTCGACTACGCTTTCAACAACCCGCCCGACGCCGGCGCCACCGGCCCATGCACCCGGCAACGCATCGAGCTCGTCGAAAAAAATCTCGCCCACGCCAAAGCAAACGGTCTTCAAGTCGGCCAGGAAAGCACCTGGCGGAGCTGATTTCCCGCAAACCTCATTCCCTCATGCAATACGGCCACTTCGACAACCGCAGCCGCGAATACGTCATCACCCGCCCGGACACACCCAAGCCCTGGAGCAATTATATCGGCAGCGCCGAGTTCGGCGGCGTCGTGACCAACAACGCAGCCGGCTACACCTTCTACCGCTCCGCCGCCCAGGGCCGCCTCAGCCGCTTCAAGTTCAACGCCCTTCCAGCCGACCTCAACGGCCGCTACGTCTACCTCCGCGACGAGGCCAACGGCGACTTCTGGACCAATTCCTGGATGCCCGTCGGCAAGTCCCTCGACGCCTTCGAATCGGAGTGCCGCCACGGCACCGGCTACACCCGCATCCGCTCGACCTACCGCGACATTGAATCTGAGGTCGCCTACTTCGCGCCCCCCGGCGAGCACTACGAGACCTGGAAGATCACCGTCCGCAACGCCGGCGCCTCCCCCCGCCAGATTAAAGTCTTCCCCTTCCTCGAGCCCCAGTGCAACTGGAGCGCGGAGGACGACATGAAGAACCTCCAATACAACCAATACATCAGCACCACCGCCTGCGCCGACGGCATCATCGACATCGGCTCCAACGTCAACATGCCGGAAGACCCGGAGGACTTCACCAACAAGGACCAGGCCCACCACAGCTTCTTCGGGCTCGCCGGCGTCGAAGCCGCCGGCTTCGACGCCGACCTTGCCGCCTTCATGGGCCCCTACGGCAGCTACGCCCAGCCGGAGGCAGTCGCCCGCGGCCGCTGCTCCGGCGCCACCGCCTACGGGGACATGCCCGCCGCCGCCTTCGAGCTTGCACTCGAACTCGCCCCCGGAGAGTCCCGCTCCTTCGCCGTTGTTTTCGGCGTTGGCCCCGCCGCCACCGCCGGCCGCCGCGCCGTCGAGGCCATGGCCGATCCCGGGCGCGTCGACGCCGCCCTCGACGCCGCCCGCCGCTTCTGGCACGAGCGCATCGACACCCTCCGTGCCGAGACCCCCGACCCGGAGTTCGACGCCATGCTCAATCTCTGGGCCCCTTTCAACAACCTCATGACCTTCTACTGGTCCCGGGCCGCCAGCCTCGTCTACGCCGGCGAGCGCGACGGCCTCGGCTTCCGCGACACCCTGCAGGACATCGTCGGTGCCGCCGCCCTCGTCACCGAAGAGGCCCGCCAGCGGCTCGAGCTCATGCTCACCGGCCAATACGCCAACGGTGGCTGCAAACCCGTCGTCCAGCCCTTCAACCACCGACCCGGTGAGGAAAAGCTTCCCGATCAATTCCGCGCCGACGACGGCATGTGGTTCTTCAACGCCGTCCCCGCCTTCGTCAAAGAGACCGGCGAGACCAACTTCTACCGCAAGGTCCTTCCCTTCGCCGACGCCGGCGAAGCCACCGTACTCGGCCACCTCCGCCGCGCCATCGAGTTCAACCTCGAACGCTCCGGCACGCACGGCCTGCCCTGCGGCCTCCTCGCCGACTGGAACGACTGCATCCGCCTCGGCGAAAAAGGCGAAAGCGTCTTCGTCGCCCTGCAGCTCCGGTATGCGCTTCGCGAATACACCGCCATCGCCCGACTGCTCGACGAGTCCGCCGAAGCCGGGTGGGCCGAAGCCCGCCTCGCCGAACTCGACGCCAGGCTCGAACGCCACGCCTGGGACGGCGCATGGTATATTCGCGCCTACCGCTTCGACGGCCTCAAGTTCGGCACCGGGGAGAACGATGAGGGCCGGATCTTCATGAACCCGCAGACCTGGGCCGTCCTCTCCGGCGCCGCCACCGGCGACCGCGCCGCCCAAGTGATGGACGCCATGCACGAGCAGCTCGACACCGAATACGGCATCATGCTCTGCACCCCGCCCTACATCTCCACCGACCCGAAAGTCTGCCTCGGCCGCCTCTTAAACCCCGGCACCAAGGAAAACGGCGGCATCTTCAACCACACCCAGGGCTGGGCCGTCATGGCCGCCGCCGAGCTCGGCAGGGGCGACCGCGCCTACCAATACATGCGCCAGGTCCTGCCCGCCCGCTTCAACGAAATCGCCGAGGTCCGCCAGGTCGAGCCCTATGCCGTCTGCCAGAGCACCCACAGCCGCTTCAGCGCCCGCTGCGGTGCCGGCCGCGTCTCCTGGCTCTCCGGTTCCGCCGTCTGGAACTACGTCGCCATGGCCTCCGCCATCCTCGGCATCCGACCCGACTACGACGGCCTCCGCATCGACCCCTGCATCCCCGCCGACTGGCCGGGCTTCAAAGC
>JAAAPI010000181.1 GCA_009908325.1 Verrucomicrobiota bacterium
TTTGCGATACCATGTCGGATGGACCGGGAAAACGCTGAGGCGGGCAGGCGTGGCATTCAACGAAAATTACTCAAACTTAGGGTTGCTTTTCTTTTTCTGGCTTTTACGATTTCGGGTTTTTCTGATTTTCATCCGGCCCACTATTTGGTCCGTGACCTTTATTTAGACACATGCAACAATACACACTTAAGGTAAACACCCGCGAGAGCACTGGCCGTGGCGTCGCCCGCCGCCTTCGTGCAAACGGGAAAATTCCGGCCTCGCTTTACGGGCAGGGCGATGCGCGTTCGATCACCGTTTCGGCAACCGATTTTCGCGATTTGAATCGTGAAATCGGCGGCGGCGCGGCCCTTGTCGAGTTGACTGACGAGAAAGGCGAGTCTGCGCTTTGCCTTGTGCAGGATGTGCAATACCACGCGGTGAAAAGCACGATCGACCATATTGACTTCCAGGAGGTCGAGCGCGGGCACGCTTTCACAACCAGCGTCCCGGTTTATCTTGTCGGTGAAGCGGATTGTGTCGGTGTGAAAAATGATGGCGGTGTGCTGGATCACAAGCTGCATGAGCTGGAAATCCGCTGCCGTCCCTCGAAATTGCCGGATCACGTTAACGCGGATGTGACTTCGTTGAACGTCGGTGAAGCGATCCACATAAGCGACCTCCCCGTTCTGGAGGACGTCGAATACCTCGGCGAGCCGGAGCAAGTCGTGGTTTCGGTGCAGCACCCAACGGTAGCTGAACCAACTACGGACGAGGACGCCGAAGCCGTCGCTGCGGATGAAGTGCCCGCCTCGAAAGTCAGCGACGACGATGATGAAGAAAACGCCGACTCCGATTCTCAGAAAAAATAACTCTTTAACCCGGGCGGCTCTTTCGCCACCCGACCTTGTTCTTTTACATGTCCATCGCGGTTATTGCCGGTCTCGGGAACCCGGGGCTTAAATACCGTCACACCCGCCATAATATTGGCTTTCGACTGGTCGACCAGTTGGCTGAGAAATCCGGTGCCACTTGGCATCGTGAAGCCAAATTTGAGGCCAAAGTTGCTGTTTTGCAGCAGGCAGAGCGCAAGCTCATGCTGCTAAAGCCGCAAACCTTCATGAACGCCAGCGGCCGCCCACTCGGGGCGGTTCTGCGCTACCGAAAGTTGACTGCGGAATCACTGCTCGTGATTTACGATGATCTCAATCTGGAAGTTGGCCGAACAAAGCTGAGCGTCCATGGCAGTGCTGGCGGCCACAACGGCATTGCTGATATTTTGACGGAGGTCGGCTCCGGTTTTGCGCGCTTTCGTGTCGGAATCGGCGCTAAACCGAACAAAGAGATGGACTTGGCAGACTACGTTCTCAGCCGATTTTCGAAAGACGAACAAACCCTTTTGCGGGATCGATCTTCATTTTTTATCGATCAAATCGACTTGATCTTGAATGAGGGGGTCGAATCCGCTATGAACACCATTAACCAACGCAAAGCACCACCGCATGAGCGCAACGACCATAAATAAATACAAAGCTACCTTTATTCTCGACCTACGTGAGTCCGAAGACGACTCGGCGAAGGTTCTGGACGAATTGAAAGAACTCCTTAGCACCATTGGAGGCGAGCCGACCGAAAGCGAAGATCTCGGGCTGCATGAATTTGCGCGCGCGGCGGACCGCCACTTCACGCAGGGCCACTACGTCGAAGTATTTTTTGATGGCCCGGGCACCGTCCCTGCGACGCTCAAGGAAAAACTCAAGCTCGATAAGCGAATCAACCGCATCTTCGTCCAAGCGCTTTAATTCTGCGATCTCCTTGAAACATGGCTTCATTTAACAAAGTAATTCTACTCGGAAACCTGACTCGCGATCCGGAGACGCGCGTGACGGCCAACGATCTGACGATTTGTAAAATGGGTCTTGCTGTTTCACGCTCGTATTCGACGCGCGACGGCGAGCGGCGCGAGGAGACGACCTTTGTCGATGTTGATGCGTTCGGTCGCCAGGCGGAGGTCATCACGAAATACCTCGGCAAGGGCAGCCCGATCATGATTGAGGGCCGCCTGCGGCTCGACCAATGGGAGACGAACGATGGGCAGAAGCGTCAAAAGCTTTGTGTCGTTTTGGAGAATTTCCAGTTTGTCGGCGGGCGCAGTGACAATGCGGGTTCGGGAAGTGATTCCGGGGGAGGTTACGAGCAAAGCTCGCCACCAAAACGTGATGCGCAGAGCTCGCCCGGTGCATCCTCCACCCCCGCATCCCCGAAAAGTGATTTCTCTGCTGAAGGCGATACGCTCAATGAAGACGTTCCCTTTTAGGCGGGGCGCCCCACGCGATTTTTTTTTCAACTCATAATTTACCATGGCCAACAATCAAATTCTTCTCCTCCAACCCATCAACGGACTCGGTGCCGAAGGCGACACCGTCACCGTGCGTGCCGGATACGCCCGTAATTTCCTGCTTCCGCGCAAGCTGGCTTTGCCCATCACGCAAGCCAACAAAAAGCACGTCGAATCGCTGCTGAAAGCCCGCGAGGCGCGCGAACAAAAGGAATTTGAGCAAGCGCGCGAACTCGGCGACCGGGTTGCCAGGACGAGCGTCGCCATCGCGGTTAAAACCGGCGAGCGCGGCAAAATGTTTGGTGCCGTAACCGCCAACGATTTGATTCAGCGCTTACAGGAAGAAGGCGTTGAGCTTGACAAAAAGCAGCTCCAACTGGCCGCCCCAATCAAAGAGTTGGGCTCGCACACCGTCGCGATTAAACTACACCCCGATGTGGAGACAGAACTCAAATTCGAGGTCGTCTCAGAGAATCCGATCGAGGAAGAGTCTGATGCGTCCGGGGATGCGGATGAAGACGACGAGTAATCCGTAGGCTGAATCGTATAGACATCTTTCCATACGATGCCGCCTGATTCGAATGCTTATACCCGCGATGGCTCTGCCCGCTCCTACAGGGGCAAGCAGAAGAAGCCCTCCCGGGACGACCAGGCGCGCGTGCAGCCTCACAGTATCGAGGCGGAAGAGGGCTTGCTTGCCGCCTGTTTGATTGATGGCGGCCGGGAAATCCTGACCGAGTGTATCGAGGCGAAAATTGCGCCCGAGTTTTTCTTTAAAACGGCGCACGAAGAAATTTACCGCGCGCTGCTTGCGCTTTACGAGACCGGAGAACCGGTTGACGAGATTCTGTTGCTTGAATATCTGCGAAAAAACGGTCTGGAAGAAGAGGTCGGTGGAATCAGCACGATTTATGCGATTCAGGATCGCATCGAGACGCCCGCCCACGCCCGATACTTTGCCAAAATCGTGCATGAGAAGTATCTTCTGCGTCGACTGATCCGGACCTCGCGCGAAGCGATTGAGGCCTGCTACGAGCAGCAGGAGGATATGTCCTCGTTTATCGAAAAGATCGAGCAGGATATCTTTGAAATCAGCCGGGATCGAATCACCGATGCGGCCAAGCCAATCCGTGAGTCACTCGACGAGGCGGTCGCTGACATCCATGCACTTTTGAATGGTCGTGACGACGCTGACGGGGTGCTGTCCGGTTTCCGGGACCTGGATGGCATGACCTATGGGTTTCACCCCGGTCAGATGATTGTCCTGGCGGCCCGCCCATCGGTGGGGAAGACCAGTTTGGGGATGAATTTTGCGGAGCATGCGATTCTGCCGGATGGTGGCCGCAAGTCTTCGGGTGCGCTGGTCTTCAGTCTCGAGATGACGGCCGCCCAGCTGGCCATGCGTTTGATTTGCAGTCGCGCCCGGGTCGATATGAAGCGTATCCGCGACCGGGTGATCTCCAAGCAGGACTCGGCGGACATCGCGACCACCGTTAAAGAACTAAAACAGGCCCCGCTCTGGATCGATGACGCATCGAATTCGACCATTCTTGATATTCGGGCCAAAGCCCGTCGCCTCCACACAAAGAGTCCTCTCGGGCTCATCGTCGTCGATTATCTTCAGTTGATTCGGGGGAGCGATAACCGCGTGCAGCGCGAGCAGCAGATTGCCGATATTTCCCGGGGTATGAAGGGCATGGCCAAAGAGTTGAATGTACCTGTCCTCGTGCTCAGTCAGCTCAACCGCGAGTCCGAGAAAGAGAATCGCGACCCGCGCCTGTCGGATCTGCGTGAATCCGGCTCGATCGAGCAGGATGCTGACGTGGTCTTGCTTCTGCATCGACCGAAAAAACAGGGTGACGACGAGTCGATTGCGGAAGGCGGTTTGCCCGGAGAGGTCGAGCATATCAAATTAATTATTGCCAAACAGCGCAATGGCCCCGTAGGTGAAGTTGATTTAACATTCGTCCGTCGCTACACCCGTTACGAAAATTTCAAACGTTAAGCCGCAGCTCCTGGAACATCTGACATGCGATCCATCCACATCATCTTTTTCGCGGTAGCGTCTTTTTCCGGACTGCTCTTCTCGGGTCTCCCGCTTAGTGCGCAGCAAACGCCGCCGTCCACCGGTCAATCCTACCCGGTCATCAACCGGATTATACCGGAATTCGAGGGCTTCCGTGCCGTCAGCGACCAGTATATTTTGGGTAACATCCAGCTCCGTCCGGGCATGGACTACAACCCGACATTGGTCGATCAGTCGATTCGTGCGCTCTATGGGACCGGGCAGTTCGAATTTGTGCAGGTGCGGGTTGAACCGACAGAGGACGAGCAGGTCGATGTCATCTTCGAATTTGTTTCAAAATACAGAATCGAGCGCATCGTTTTTAACGGAAACGATAAATACTCGAATTCCCGATTGGCTTCGAAGATTGAGATAGAGAGTGGCAGTCCACTCGATGAATACGAAGTGAGCCTGGGTGCGGATGCGATCTCCGAATACTACGTGGAGAAAGGCTTCCCCGATGTAGAGGTGGATTACCGGATCCAACGTAACGAAGAAACCGGCTTTGCTGTCGTTAATTACGATATCAACGAGGGCGGCAAGGTGCGTATCGGTTCGATTAATTTTCAGGGTAACGAATCCATTTCCGATAAAAAGCTTCGCAAAGTTTTGGAGACAAAGAAGCACGGCTGGTTATCGTGGTTGCGTGGGACCGGTAAGTATGACGAATCGCAGTTTAAGGATGATCTCGACACGCTGCGTAATTTTTATCGCGATGCCGGATACCTTGATTTTCAAGTAAACGAGGCGGATGTCTCGATCGATTTCGTCAAAGACGACGAGATCGAGATCACGATTCCGGTTTCCGAAGGTCGGCTTTACTATCTCGGCGAGTTTACTGTGGAAAACGCGACAATTTACACTGAGGGGGAGCTTCTCAGTATCGTCGATTTGGAAACAGGCGATCCGTTTTCGCCCAAGAAGGTGGATGATGCGGCAACTGCCATCCGCGAATACTATACGTCCAACGGCTATCTGGACAGTGGTGTCCGTGCCGAGCGAGTGCCCAATATAGAGACCCGTCAGATTGATGTCGTTTTTCGCGTCCGCGAAAGCGAGAAATTCTATGTCGAGTCGATTAATGTTGAGGGGAACACCAAGTCGAAGGCCCGCGTCATTATCCGCGAGTTGGCTCTCAGCCCCGGAGATGTTTTTGACCGGAAACGCATGGAGGTCAGTCAGCGGCGCTTGGAGAATACCGGTTACTTTGAGGACGTTCGCTTAAGCCCGGAAAATACCAACGTGCCGGGCCGGAAAGATCTCGGTATCGTGGTCCGGGAAGGGCGCACGGGTAATTTTACCTTTGGTGCCGGATTTGGTTCGGTCGAGAGCGCCGTGGTTTTCTTTGAAATCTCCCAGGGTAACTTTGATCTCTTCAATTGGCGTTCCGGATTCCAGGGGGATGGGCAAAAATTCCGCTTCCGTGCCTCGTTGGGAACACGAAGTAACCAGGCGTTGATCGCTTTCGAGGAGCCCTGGCTTTTCGAGCAACGGCTTGCCTTCGGGGTCGAGATTTTCCGGTCAGAGACCGATTTCAATAGCAGTTCGTTCAACGAATTGCGGACCGGTTTCGAGCTCTATTTGCGCCGAAGGCTATTTGAACTGGTTGAAGCGCGGCTGTCTTATCGCCTTGAATTGGTGGAAATTTTTGATGTTCCCCGGGGAGCGGGAACCCCGGACGCGGACGGTGCGGTCCCCAATGATGGTGTGCCAAATGTCTTTCAACGCGCCGAGGGCGAGGATTTGGTCTCCAAAGTCGGACTAACCTTCCTCCGGGACAACCGAAAAACGCTCATTTTCACCCGCGAGGGAAACCGGTCCACCCTCGACTTTGAGTATGCCGGTATCGGCGGCGATATAAACTACTACCGTATCGAAGGACGCACCGCCCACTTCATCCCCACCTTCGACACGCTGGAACAGTCGCTTTCCATCGTCGCCCGGGCCGGGAGTATCACGCCGTTTGGCCAATCCGATTCGGTGCCCTTCTACGACCGTTTCTATCTCGGTGGGCCGGACACATTGCGTGGCTTCGATTTTCGTGAGGTGGGGCCACGTGACGACGACCCAACGGCCGACGATGAAGCGGTTGGCGGCAATAGCTACACGATGGTTTCTTTCGAATATGGCTTTCGAATAGCGGAACCTTTAGGCTTGGTTGTTTTCTACGACTGGGGGTTTGTGAATGAAAACGACTTTGATTTCAGCGCTTCCGACTATGCGGACAACTGGGGAGTCGGTGCCCGCATCATGCTTATGGGCTCTCCTCTCAAGCTTGACCTTGGTATTCCAATCACCGAACCTGAGGGTGCTGACGGAGGTACACAATTCAACTTTTCCTTCGGGACACGCTTTTAAATACTCAACCCGCTAAAATAAAAACGATATATGAAAAAACTAAATACATTACTCTTGGCGTCGATTTTCGTCGCTACCGGCCTTATGGCTCAGAAAACTCCGATTATGGCGGTTGTCGATGTCGAACGCGTGCTCAATGATTACACGGCCTTTCAGACAGCAGTCGAAAAAGTGCGTGGCTCCGTCGCCCCTGTGGAAGAAGAGATGCAAAAAATGCAGGCAAATCTGCAGGAGATCGTCACGGAGGGCCGCGAGGTCGAAACCAAAGCAAAGAACCCGGCTGCCAGCGAAGCGGCCCGTGCGGAAGCACAGGCACGGCTCGAAGAGTTGCAACAAAGCCTCCAGCAAGGTCAGGCTGAGCTGCAGCAATTCCGCCAGCAGGCCCAGCAACTCGCCCAGCGTGGCCAGCAAGAGGAACTGGAGCCACTCCAGGAAAAGGCCGTCGAAGCGGTTAAAATGGTGGCCGAGGACAAGGGTATCGATCTGGTGGTCGCCAAAAACTCGGTTATCTATGCCGCTGATACATTGGAAATCAGCGACGCGGTGATCGCCGTGCTCAACGCTGGCGAGTAGATCAAATCATAAAGACAAATTTCAAAACCCTGTTCTCGCATAGAGCAGGGTTTTTTCTTTGAATCACAGGATGTTCCCTTCCTATACACTCCGTCGCCTGTTGGAAATTCTCGGTGATGATTGTCAAGTGGTTGGCGATTACGATGGATCGATCCGGGGGATTGCGCCGCTGGAGCAAGCTCGATCGGGCGATTTGTCTTTCTTGGGGAATCCCAAATACCGGTCACTCGTTGCCAGTTCGCAGGCCTCCGTGATTCTTGTTCCGGAGGATTACGAGGCGGCACGCGCAGAGGGTCAGGTGCACATCCGGATCAAGAATCCCTCCTATGCCCTGGCCCTGGTTTGCCGTGATATTGAAGGAACACTTTTCCCAAAGCCACCAGCGGGGATCCATCCCAGCGCGGTCGTTGAAGACGGGGCCGAAGTCTCACCTGACGCCAGTATCGGAGCTTTTTGCCACATCGGCGCGGACGCTAAAATCGGCGCTGCGGTGCTGCAGAGCCATGTTACCATCGGACGCTCCGCCGTGGTTGGTGACGAGTCGTATCTGTTTCCCCATTGCTGGGTGGGCGACTACTGCGAGGTGGGGCGGCGAAACCGTCTGCACGGTGGCTGTATCCTCGGTTCCGATGGCTACGGTTACGAATATATCGAGGGCGAACACCAGCGCGTGCCCCAGATCGGGAATGTCGTGACGGAAGACGATGTGGATGTGGGGGCCAATTCAACGATTGATCGCGCACGGTTTGGTTCCACCAGGATCGGGCTCGGCAGCAAACTCGACAACCAGGTGCAAATCGCCCACAACGTGAAGGTCGGAAAGCACTGCCTGATTGTTGCTCAAGTGGGGATCAGCGGCAGTACGCTACTCGGGGACGGCGTTGTTGTCGGCGGGCAGGCTGGCATTGCGGGGCACCTCAAGTTGGGTGCCGGCGCCATGATTGCGGGCGGCACGGCAGTGGTGAGCGATGTCGAGCCGGGCAGCAAGGTCCGCGGTTACCCGGCCATGCCGATGATGCTCTTCAATCGAATGGCCGTTTTACAGCGAAAATTACCGGAGCTCTTCAAAAGGTTTGATCAACTCGAGAAAACGGTGAAATCTAGCGGTGCCGAAACCAATCGATCCTCAAAATGACTATGACTGAGAGCGCCCTGAAAATCTTCTGCGGAAATTCCAATCCGGCATTGGCCGGGGATATCTGTGAATACCTGAATGTTCCACTGGGGGCCGCCGATGTAGTCAGCTTCCCGGACGGTGAGAGTTTTGTGCGCATAAATGAAAATATTCGCGGTGCGGATGTCTTCATCATCCAGTCTACTTGCAACCCGGCGAATCAAAATCTGATGGAGCTCTTCATCATGATCGATGCGGCCAGACGCGCCTCGGCCAATCGCATTACGGCCGTTTTGCCGTTCTTTGGTTATGCCCGGCAGGACCGGAAAGACCAGCCACGGGTGCCGATTACCTCAAAACTGGTCGCCAATTTGCTCGTCTCTGCAGGCACGGACCGCGTGCTGACCGTCGATCTTCACGCGCAGCAGATTCAGGGCTTTTTTGATATCCCGGTCGATCATCTGTATGCGTCGCCCGTTTTGTTCCAGTATCTGAAAAATATCGATACCGCGAATTTGACACTCTTTTCGCCGGATGTTGGCGGCATGAAAATGGCCTCGGCGTATGCGGGTATGCTCGACGTGCCCCTCGGTTTTATCGCCAAGCGGCGTGTCAGTGCCGAGACGGTCGAAGCCACTTCGTTGGTCGGTGAAGTCAGCGGGCGCGACATTCTACTCATCGATGATATGACTGAGACGGCGGGCACGCTCTGTGCCGCTGCGAAATTACTGAAAGCGAACGGGGCGAAAAGCGTCATGGCTGCGGTCAGTCACGGTGTTCTCAACGAAATGGGCTACGAACGCCTCGCGTCCGGAGTTATCGATCAACTCATCACCACAAACACAACCCCGGTCGAGTCACGGCCCGGCTTGCCGATCACCGTGTTGAGTGTCGCCGAATTGCTCGGCGAGGGGATTCGCCGCATTCATAATAACGCCAGCGTGACTGGATTGTTCGACATCAAGGGCTTTTAAGCTGTTGGGGCAGTGATCGGGTTACCCGTAGATATCTTTTTTTTGCTTTATTTGGGAGCGGGATTTTTGCTGCTGTTCGGGCTTTGGTTCTACTATGACTGGCAGGAAAGGCGCTTGTATGAAACCAGACGAACTCAGGTGATTTACCACTGTATCAAGTGCGGACAAATCTACACGGGGCCGGCGCACAGCGAGGAGCAAGACTGTCCGAAGTGCGGCTTCACCAACGGACGCCTCCGGTTTTAAAGATCAAGGTCGTTTAGTCACCGGCCGAGGGATTTTCCTCGGTCTTCGCACCGGGGAGAACCTCTTCCAGTTCGAGCCCCGTCATCGTCTTAATACCTCGCAAGAGTTGCATGAGGGCGATCAGCATAATAATCATGCTGGGCACGGCGATCACGGGTAAGCTCCAGGCCATCATTGTGCTGACCTCCGAGTTGAAGGCTTCCGTGCCGCTGGGACTGACCACAATCCAGCGGGCGAGAAAATAATTGAGCACGGCGCTGAGGAGAAACGAAGCTGCGAGTAGCCAGGTGCAGCGTACGAGTAGTTGCTCAAAGGCGGCTTCAGCCTGATGCTCCCGCAGTCCTGCCTGCACCTTGTCGACATCGATGATCTCCGGGTTATAGAGCAGTGTGCGAATGAGTGGATAGGGCGTCTTCAGGGAAATTAGAACGGCCAGCCCGAGTAAGAGCGGAATACCCGCTTCCTTGACGGCAAACCAAGCTGTGGGAATCGCCAGGATGCCGATGCCGCCGGTCAAAAGAACGCTGATTAACCCGAGAATCGAGAAGATATTATACTTTGCCCGCTTGAAGTAATCGTAGATGAAATAACCCACCGGGAAGGCGACCGCGACGAGCAGCACGCCGACGGCGACATTGTCGAAGTAGGGGGCAAGATAATGACCGAACCACTGCTCGCCTTTTTTGAGCAGTAAAATCGGCAGCAGAAGATTAAAGCCCAGGTTCAGAAAGGTATTCTCCCGCTTAACCGGGGGTTTGTCATTCTGTAGGGGATTTTTATCCGTGGGTGTGTTGCTGGGTTGCGGATCGGGCATATTTCAGTCTAGGCTTTTCGGGTATATGTCGAACGCAAGCTCTATTCGTTGTCTTATCACTGCGGGGCCAACCCGGGAGTTTATTGATCCGGTCCGGTTTATCAGCAATCCATCCACGGGCAAAATGGGCTTTGCACTCGCCGAAGCGGCTCTGCAAGCAGGTTGGAATGTCGACTTGATCGCCGGACCCGTGGCTATGGAAGAGCCGGATGGCGCCATTTTTTATCCAGTCATCACAGCGGAGGAAATGTTCCACCAAGTGGATGCACTCTTTGATGCCTGCGATGTCCTTATCATGACAGCGGCAGTGAGTGATTTCCGTCCTGTTCATCCGCTCGCGCGGAAAGAGAAGAAGGGCGAGGCGTCCATGACGATTGAGTTTGAGCGAACAACCGATATTTTGATGACGGTGGCTCAGCGGAAGCTCCACCAAACAGTGGTGGGCTTCGCCGCCGAAACCCATGACGTGATCCGCTATGCCCGGGAAAAACTGGAATCGAAAAATTTAGACTTTATCGTGGCGAATCAGGTGGGGCAACCGGGTGCCGGTTTCGCCGCCGAGAGCAACGAGGTCACCCTCATCGCTGCGGATGGCAGTTCGGTCAAGCTTGGGCCCGCCAGTAAGGCGGCCATCGCTGGGGAGTTAATCGCCCTCGTTACCCCGCAGGTATCTTAAGCCCAGGGAAATTTCATGAAAAACACCGGACTCGATAAAATACTGGGGCGGATTGAGGATTTGGACTCAGTCAACCTGGGCATTCTCGTTCAGCGGCTCGCCAAAGAAAGAAACCTGCAGGAGACGGTCTTTAATACCATTAAAGATGGCATACTTGTGATCGATTCCGACGGAGTCGTGCAATACGCAAACGAAGCGGCCCTCAACCTGATCGGCCTCAAGGAAAATGATATCGGGGTGACGCGTCTCTGGAAGATGGTGCCCGACCTGGCCAGATCGATTGATCGCGACGCGATCTCGGGCAAGCGGACGAAATCCCCCCTGCTCTCCCGGGAGGTTGAGCTGAGCTACCCCGAACATCGGGTGGTGCGGCTCTACATGGTCCCGATCGACGCTCAGATCGGCCACCATGACAGTGGCGGCTACGTGATCGTGCTGACCGACATCACGGAAGAGCGCCTCTCCATGGAGGAGCGCATCGAGAGCGAGCGAACTGGCTCGATCGTGCGGCTCGCGGCCGGTGTGGCGCACGAGCTGGGCAACCCCCTGAATTCCCTGACCATTCACCTTCAGCTGATCGAGCGAAAGTTGAAAAAGCTCGAAGACCAGGGAGAAGCCGGAAAGCTTTCCGAATCGCTTCAGGTATGCCAGGGGGAAGTGCAGCGGCTTGACTCGATTATCACCCACTTTCTCGAGGCCGTGCGGCCCCAGAAGCCGGAGTTGAATGAACTCGATTTACTCGAACTGGTCGAAGAGGTGCTCAAGGTGCAGGAGGCTGAGCTGAGTGACCGGCGGCTCGATATCAAAGTCGAGGTTAGCGATGAGATTCCGTCAATTTTGGGTGACCGCGGGCAAGTCAAGCAGGTCTTTTTCAACCTCATCAAGAACGCCATGGAAGCTATGCAGACGGGGGGGAGTTTGCGGATTTTGGCCCGAAAAGACGACGAACATGTGTTTCTGCAATTCGTCGATACGGGTTCCGGTATCTCTGAGGAAGACCTCTCTAAAGTCTTTCAGGCCTATTATACGACGAAAAAAGAGGGTCATGGGCTTGGGATGATGATTGTTCAACGCATCATGCGGGAGCACGGTGGCCATATCAATATTGAGTCACGCAAAGACATCGGCACTGCCATCACTTTGCAGTTTCCTCAGCAACATCGGCGGACCCGCATGCTGGAGTAGCCGGGGATTTCCTTGAAATTCAGCAAAAATCGGGCACCCTGCAGAGGATGGGAATAGCACAAACAAAAGACTTCATCTCGGTGGAGGAGTATATCGAGGGAGAGCAAGTCAGTGAAATTCGCCACGAATACATCGGCGGGAAGGTTTATGCCATGTCGGGCGGCAGTGAGGCGCACAACATGATTTCCCTGAATCTGGCCTCTGCCCTGCGTGAGCACTTCCGGGGGCAATCTTGTAAGGTCTTTATGGCTGACATGAAGCTGCGGTTGAATATAGCCGAAGATGATATTTTTTACTATCCCGACTTACTCGTCAGCTGTGACCCGTCGGATGACGCTAAATATTACAAGACAAAGCCAGTCGTATTGGTCGAGGTATTGTCCCCCTCCACTGAGCGTCTGGACCGTCGGGAAAAATTTTTATCCTACCAACGGCTTGGGAGTCTGGAGGAATATGTTTTAATAAGCCAAGAGGAAATGCGCGTTACGCTCTTCCAGAAGCAAAACGAATGGAAACCGGAGCACCTTTCGGAAGCCGATGAAGTGCTGAGGTTACCCTCGCTCGATTTCGAGCAGTCGCTCGCCGCGATTTACGAGGATGTGCTGGATGCGTAGCGGCTTAATCGACAGGCGTGCGCGGCGAATCCCGCTCCGAATGAGGCCAGCCAGATATGCTCCGCGCACGGTTCATCCATCAGGATCTTTTCCGCTGCGATAAGGACTGAAGGGCTACTGGTGTTGCCGTATTGGGCGAGTGCTTCCCAGCTGGCATCGAGGCGTGGGCAACCGAGGGCCGACTCAAGCGCAATCAATACATCCCGGCCGCCGACGTGGGCGGCGATTTTCGTATGGCTCGGGAGCTGCGCGCGTTGCTGTAGCTCCTTGACAGCGAGGGCGGCAACTTCCGGCACCGAGCGGTGCAGTTGGTTGCGCAGCTTGCCGCCCCGGTTGGTAAACCGAAGTGCTTCGCGACTCTCGGGGACATGAATTGTATCGAATTGGTCTATACGGTAGCATGCGTTGTTGGCTTGTCCGGTCCATATACTGGCGGACGCTGCATCGCCAAAGAGGCTTGCGCTGATAAGCACTCCCGGATCGTCGTCGATGTAAAAAGCAGCGGAGCAAACCTCGACCGCGATGCAGGCCACCGTCGCCTCCGGGTGCGTCGCCAAAAAGCCCTGCGCACTCCGCAGGGTGGGGATTCCGGCCCCACAGCCGAGCCCGACGATATCCTGCAAGTAGCAGTGCCTGGGCAGCGCCATGTGTTCGGCGACGTAGCTGGAAACACCGGGGCAAAGATACCCGGAACAGGTGCAGATGAAGAGGGCATCCAACTCGTCGGCGGAAATTCCGGCCCGGGCCAAGGCTTTCCCGAGCGCGGCCTCGGCCAGTTTTGGCGCTTCCGCTTCAAAGCTTTTGTTCAACGAATCGGCATCTCGGGAAAAGAGGTCCTCAATCCGATCCGTGGCGAAATGACGCTTTTCGATTCCGTTTCGACCAAGCAGAATCTTCTCCAAAAGCTGCTTCGACCGCGTTTTCAACTCCTTGAAGACCCGGGCTCCTTGCAAAGCTTCCCAGCATTGATCCTGAGTAAAGGATTGTCGTGGCACCGCGTGACTGATGGATTGCAGATACATTAGTGGGTAAGTGCGTAGAGTTGTGAAAAAGGGAGTAGACCCGAACGGGCAATGGCTCCGAGAATACGTTGACGCCGGTTGGAATGAATCCAGGGATGCAGCCAGCGGGCGGCACGCAGCCGCTTGTCGAAGGAGGCATGCTGCGCACGGTTGATTCGGGCCACGCATGTCGCCCAATCATAAGTGCCATGGGCGTATTCGAGAAGGGGCGGGTAAGCCAGTGTGGCCGACTCAAGCGCGATCGACATGCCGTTGCCGGTGAAGGGAGGGATTACGCTGTAGGCGTCACCCAAATACAGCTGGCTATCGCCGGTCTCCGGAATAAGTGCGAATTCCACGCCCGCTACCCCGCAATGGCTGTCGGGAACGATTTCCGAGGCCCGCAGCCGCTCGGCGACGGCCTTCAGGCCACACTTCTCCAGGTAGCAGCCGAGCAAATCGGCACGCTTCGCTTTCAGCTCGGGCCGCTGTTTGAAAAGTCCGCAGACATTGACCTGGTCGTCTTCGATCTTGGATAGGCCGACATAGCCATGGCGGCCGAGGTGCAGTTCGAGGTCGGCCTTGGTCGCGAGTCCCCGGCAATGTAGCTTGAGGCCAATCCAGTCGCTTTCCGAAGCGCGCCGTCCGTCGCAGCGGACGGTGCCGGTGGTGCGGCCGGTTACCCGTTTACGGGTCCTCAGGTGGAGTTGCCCGCCAACCTGAACAAAGCTTTCAGCCAGTCGCTGATCCAGTGCGAATCGGGACAGTCCCACTGCCGGCTCAGGTAGATTGCGTTTTAGGGCTTCGCGGCCCCGAACCATCCAAACCGTGCTCTGGTGGAGAGCCGCACCTGCCAGTGTTTCCCCCAGATTGAGTGATTTGAGGGCATCGGCACCCCGGCCACAGATAAACTCGCCGCAGACGCGGTGCCGGGGGAGCACGCCTGCCTCGTAAAGCGTGACGGGTACGCCGTCGCGCTGGAGGGCATTGGCTAAAGCCAGCCCGGCGAGTCCCGCACCGATGATTTCAACCGGTTTCATTTTTTGTCGGCCCGCATGCGGTAAGCGCCCATCCACGTTTCTTCGATCAACCAGGTCCATACTGCCGGATCGAGTCCGAGAAGCCCGGGGAGTTCGTCTGCCCGGAATCCGGCATCGATGCTGACACAGCCGTCGTTCAGTGTCACGTAGTTGAACCCGATCCATTTGCCCGCACGAAGCTGGGCCTTGTGGAAGGACCGTCGGCAGGGCTCGCACGCGATGATGCAGCGAATGCCACTCTCACGGATGCGTGTGCCAAGTTTACTGAGCTCTCTATCGGAAAAGTGGTGGAGGATAAGGTTGGCCAGGAGGTAGGTGTATTCGCCGTATCCGGTAAATTGGAGCAGATCGGCGGAATGCCATTGTGTTGGACTGGGCCAGCCTTCGGGTGGACCGCATTGGTCGAGTGCATGGTAGTTGGCTGGGCTGGAGTCACGAAGTAATTTTTTGGCGAGTGTGCCATCACCCGCTCCGATCTCAAGCAAGCGATCGTGCCGCCCGAGGTTTGATCGGCCAATCTGGTGGCGGATCCAACGAAAGTTGCCCATCAGGCCATTGATTTTTACCAGATCCCGCCGACTGGCCGCCGCGTCCAGGTTGCAGGCGGGTAGGCCATCGAGTATTTCTGGTTGGACGGATCGCTGCATGTAGCACGGAGCCTGTCTTTAAGTTGCTATGTGTCAAATAAGTGAAGCTTTACCCGAAAAGGTTGACAGCGCCGGACCTTTTGGTATCTCGATAGTTCCCAGATGGGAACTGGTCTTAAATATCGAGTCTTGGTTTTAAACCGGCTGTGGCAGCCAGTTAACATCGTCGGCGTTCAACGGGCTTTCGGGTTGCTGCTTCAAGATCACGCGCAAGTCATCTACACCGGAGATGAAAGTTTTCGGATGATGAATGCTGCGGCCTGGCTGGAGCTTTCGCAAAACGAGTCGCCGGAAGATGACGAAGCTTATGTGCAGACCGTTAAGCTAAGGATCCGCGTCCCCAAGGTGCTTCTGCTCCGCAGCTACGACAAATTGCCCGTGCAGGAAGTCCGGTTCAATCGTGAAAGCATTTTCGAGCGCGATGATTACCGGTGTCAGTATTGTGGGAACCACTTTGAGCCGGTTAGCCTGAACCTCGATCATGTCATCCCGCGGGATCGCGGTGGAAAAACTTCCTGGGAGAACATTGTCACTTCGTGCATCAAATGCAACTCCCGCAAAGCCAATCGCCTGCCGCATCAGGCCAATATGCACCTGATTCGCAAGCCGGAACGCCCGCGGTGGCGGCCGTTCATCAGCTCCCTGATCGGGCAGGATTACGATGAGGATTGGAACCACTTCATCAATTTGAAGAAGTTGGCGTAGTGCCTCTTTAGAAGACGATCCACCCAATCAGAGCCAGGATCAAAATCAGCAGGATGATGGAAAGGCTGCTGCGTTCTTGTTTGGTCAGGCGCATAATTGTTTCTCAGCTGCCCCGCAGCGTACGCTCCGGCATCACTTTTGGGTCCTTAGCCAGCGTGGCTTTCAAGATAAGCTCTGATAACGTCGATAACGCGGGTTCGGTCTGCCGCGGATAGCGAGGAGCCGCTTGGCAGGCATAGGCCCCGTCGGAAAAGGTCTTCGGCCACACGGCCGCCGAAAACCCTGTTTTCGGTGAAAACCGGTTGTTGGTGAAGTGGTTTCCAGATGGGCCGCGCTTCGATGTCGATCGCCTCCAGAGCTTCGATCAGGTCGTCCCGCGAGCAACCGCAGGCCTCCGGTCGAAGCGTCAGGCAAGTCAGCCAGTAATTGGCCGCATCCGGCTCTGCGATGGGCATGAATTCCACACCGGGCAAATCACCCAAAGCAGTCCGGTAGGCCTCGAAATGCTCCCGCCGCACCGTAATGCGCCGGTCCAGATCTGCCAGTTGGCTTTGGCCGAGACCGGCCAACACATTGCTCATACGGTAGTTGTAGCCGATTGCTTTGTGCTCGTAGTGCCGAACCGGCTCCTTCGCCTGGGTAGCGAGATAGCGGGCGCGGGCGATGTGTTCGGCATCGTTCGAAAGTAACATCCCACCCCCTGAAGTGGTGATGATCTTATTCCCATTGAAGGAGAAAAAGGAGAGTGCTCCCATGGAGCCTGCCGGTCGACCGCCATAGCTGGCACCCAATGCCTCAGCGGCATCCTCGACCAGCGGCACGGCAAACTCTCGACAGAGTGCGGCAATGGCATCCATCTCGGCACACTGCCCGTAGAGGTGGACGACGATAACTGCCTTGATGTCGGGGCACGTTTCCAGTGCCTCGCGTAAACGCACCGTATCCATATTCCAAGTGCGGCGCTCGCTATCGACGAAGACCGGCTTTGCTCCCAGGTAGCAAATCGGGTTGGCGCTCGCGGTGAAGGTGAGGGTGGGGCACACGACCGCATCGCCCGGGCCGATGCCGAGAATTTGCAAGGCAAGGTGCAGCGCCGCTGTGCCCGAATTTAGCGCGACGGCGTGGGCGCGTTGTGCACGCGCGGCCACGTCCCTTTCGAATGCATCCAGCGCCGGACCTGCCGGTGCCACCCAATTCGACGTCAAGACAGCGGCCACACTCGCATGGTCGCGCGGGCTGATATCCGGCGGTGATAGGTAGATCCGTGGCATTATCGCTACAAGCGTGAGATCAAAAGTTCGCGCTCAAAAATCATTTCCTTGGGCAGGTGGGTATGCAGTTTGAGGAAGAGCTCCTCATGGGGGAGGGTTTGCATACGAATTTGCTCACGGTCGATGTGCATGAGCTTTTCGAATTCCGCTTCGCTCATGTCTAGTCCGCGCCAGTCGAGGTCGCTGTAGCGGGGCATCCAGCCGATCGGCGTCTCCTTGGCCCCGACACGGCCCGTGGCGCGCTCCACAATCCAACGCAGGGGGCGCATGTTTTCACCGAAGCCGGGCCACATGATTTTTCCATCCTCATCCGTGCGGAACCAGTTTACATTAAAAATACGCGGCGTTTCACTAAGCGCGCGTTGCATTTTGATCCAATGGCGGAAGTAGTCCCCCATGTGATAACCGCAGAAGGGCAGCATGGCCATCGGGTCGCGGCGTATTGTGCCCACCGTGCCCTCCGCCGCAGCCGTCATTTCCGAGCCCGTGGTGGCGCCGAGGTAAACCCCGTGCCCCCAGTTGAAGGCCTGGGTCACCAATGGCACGTCGTGCATACGGCGCCCCCCGAAGATCATGGCGTGCACCCGCACTCCCTCGGGCTTCTCCCAATCGGGATCGATGACCGGGCAGTTGGCGGCGGGTGCGGTGAAGCGGCTGTTTGGGTGCGCGGCGGGGGTCTCGCTCTGCGGGGTCCAATCGTTTCCTTTCCAGTCGATGAGGTGCGCCGGCGGCTCTTCGGTTAAGCCTTCCCACCAAATATCTCCGTCGTCCGTCAAGGCGACGTTGGTGAAGATGGTGTCTTTGGCGCAGGAGGCGAGCGCACTCGGGTTGGTGCCCTCGGAGGTGCCCGGGGCGACACCGAAAAATCCGGCTTCGGGGTTGATGGCGCGGAGGCAGCCGTCCGGCCCCGGTTTGATCCAGGCGATGTCGTCTCCCACGCAGGTCACCTTGTAGCCTTCCATCGCTTTCGGGGGGACGACCATGGCGAAGTTTGTCTTCCCGCAGGCGCTGGGAAAGGCCGCAGTCACGTAAGTCTTGGTGCCGTCCGGCTCCTCGACACCAAGAATCAGCATGTGCTCGGCCATCCAGCCCTCGTCGCGGGCCAGCGTCGAGGCGATCCGCAGTGCAAGGCACTTTTTGCCCAACAACGCATTGCCCCCATAGCCCGAGCCGTAGGAGACAATCGTCCGTTCCTCGGGAAAATGGACAATGTGGGTGTCCTCCGGGTTGCAAGGCCAGGCCACATCCTTGTCACCTTCTTCCAGCGGGCAACCGACGGAGTGAAGGCACGGGACAAAAAATCCATCCGAGCCCAGCGTATCGAGGACCGGTGTGCCAATGCGTGCCATGATGCGCATGTTCACGACCACGTAGGGCGAATCGGTCAGTTCGACGCCGATTTTCGAGATCGGTCCTCCGATGGGCCCCATGCTGAAGGGGATGACATACATCGTTCGCCCGTGCATACAGCCCTTGAAGAGTCGTTTGAGCTTGCGGCGCATCGTGCGGGGGTCTTCCCAGTTATTGGTCGGACCCGCCCCGTCTCGGTTCTGCGAGCAAATAAAGGTCCTCGATTCAACCCGGGCCACGTCGCGCGGATCGGAGCGGAAGAGGTAGCTGTTGGGGCGTTTGGCCTCGTCCAACTTGATGCAGCTGCCCTGCTCAATCATCTTGGCGAACAGCGTGTCGGCTTCCGCCCGGGAACCATCGCACCAGTGAACGTTAGCCGGCTCGCAAAGTGTCACCATTTTTTTGACCCATTTCAGGAGGGCCTTGTGCGAGGTTTTATTCAGGGATTTTTCAACCATCCCCAAACCCTAGCACGGGCTGAAGCAATGATAAGCAAAAAGAGGTCAGTGTCGAAAAAATATTCTCTACAAAAACTTTTTTGAACACCGAAAACGGGCGCATCAGTGCGATCCCAAATCCAAATCATAAGGCCCGTTTATGGACACATGATCGATCGTATAGACACCCGCAGCGACTCCGTTGGCAATTAATTTGATTTGTGAAGGAAAAATGGCCCCATCCCAGCGCTTAAACGAAGTCGTAGAGTAGGCGATCTCCACATCCGCCCCGGCAAGCGAGCCCGGACTGCCCCATTTCAAGAGAAGCCAGCTTTCTTTATCGAACAGGAAGCTTTGACCCGCTTCGTTGATTACCTCGTAGACTTCTTTGTCTTCAGCCAGCGGCAATCGCGTGCTGCCCGAATATCGATAGCCGAGTTGGCTTTCCCTGGCAGTGGTGAATGGCTGTAGGAGAAGATAATTCGATCTGAAATGCTGAAAAGGTAACTCGGCATATTGACCTGCAATAACATGGGACTGTTTGTTATCGAGGGGTTTGGCTCGCAGGCGGGTGCCATTACTGACGACCGTGTGATTATACTGTTGTCGGAAATCCACCTTGTTGTTTTTGATTTCCTCGTAAAAAAATTCTTCCCAACGTCGGCTGCCATCCCGGCTGACCACGGCTTTGGCGATCCTTTTCCAGAGCTCCCCACTTGATTTGGATACGAGGGTTTCCCGGTAGTCCTGTCCCCGAAAACGCCATTTGAGCTCTAAAAAACGATCACCGCGGCTTGTCTCGACCAAGGTGAACTGCTTTTCATCCAGTCGTCCATACCGGAAGCTGCCGGTCGCCACGACATGTTGAATGTTTCGGCTCTTGAAGCCGGACGCCCGCAGGAAATTCTGAAACAAACGCACACTGTTTGCATCGGTATCGGCGGGTGTGACCGATTCGGATGGCCCAGAGGCTTCCGTTGCCTCGTCGGAATTCGGCGTGTCTCCCGCACGATTGGAATTATTTTCAGGCAGATTGCTTGAATCGCCCGCCGCCAAAAGCGAATTGCCGACCGCGATTAGTGCTAAAATGACGGTAATGAGCCGGGAGAAACCGTGGCGGATGGGGGAGGCCTGACTAAGATACTTTGAATCTGTGCAGTCTCTAAAAAGCATCCTGGAGTATCAATACCACGGAATAAGGGGTGGCAATCAATTTTGACGTGTTGGCGGCACTTTCAAAAGCCATGGCGGTCAAGCTTGAGATTCTCCTTGAGTCGCTCGGCCGAATCGAACTACTAAAACCCTCCCTTAAGTTATCTGACTGATCAATCGCTCTCATGCCTCGCAAAAAAACGCCTAAAAAAGACAATCTCGAGCTGGAATTCGACCAGCCTTCATCAGAGTTGGAGTCTGGTCTGGAAGCGTCTGCTTTGTCCGATGCGGACATTTTTTCGATCAAGACAGATTCGGGGCATGTCGACGCGATGTTCAGTTCGTGGTTTCTCGACTACGCCAGCTACGTCATACTGGAGCGGGCGGTGCCGCACGCCAATGACGGCCTCAAGCCGGTGCAGCGCCGTATTTTGCACTCCATGCGTGAATTGGAGGACGGCCGCTACAACAAGGTGGCCAACGTCATCGGGAATACCATGAAGTATCACCCCCACGGGGATGCTTCAATCGGCGACGCCATGGTGCAACTGGGGCAGAAAGACTATCTGCTCGATATGCAGGGTAATTGGGGCAATATCCTGACGGGTGACGCGCCCGCCGCACCCCGCTATATTGAGGTGCGCCTCTCAAAATTTGCCCTCGATGTGGTCTTCAACCCGAAGACGACAAACTGGCTGGCTTCCTACGACGGGCGCAACCGGGAGCCGGAAACGCTGCCGGTGAAATTCCCGCTTCTTCTCGCACAAGGTGCCGAGGGCATCGCAGTCGGTCTGTCGTGCAAGATCCTACCTCACAATTTCCACGAGTTGATCGACGGCTGCATCGCGCTGCTCCGCAAAAATACCCCGGAGCTCGCTCCCGATTTTCCCAGCGGCGGGATCGCCGATGTATCCGAATATAACAATGGCAAACGGGGAGGCCGCGTGAAAGTGCGGGCCCGGATTGAAATACGCAAAAAGAACCTCCTCGCCATCACCGAGCTGCCATTTGGTAAAACCACGGCGAGTCTGATCGAGTCGATTATCTCGGCCAACGAGAAGGGGAAGATCAAAATTCAGCGCGTTGAAGACAATACGGCCGATGTGGTGGAGATTCTCGTTTACCTGCCCTCGGGGTCGGACCCGCAGACCGTCGAGCAGGCGCTCTACGCTTTTACCGACTGCGAAGTATCGATCTCGACCAACATTTGTGTGATAGAAAACGAAAAACCACACTTCTTCTCGGCCTTGGACCTGCTTTATCTGGCCACGGAGAAGACACGCGATCTCCTCCAGTTGGAGCTCAAAATCCAGCTGGGTGAGCTGGAAGAGAAATGGCACTTCAGCTCGCTCGAAAAGATTTTCATCGAAAAACGTATCTACCGCCGCATCGAAGAGGAGGAGACATGGGAGGCTGTCATCGCCACGGTGGACGAAGGCTTGAAGCCCTACAAAGCGCTCTTTAACCGGGAAATCACACGCGACGACATCCTGCGGCTGCTGGAGATCAAGATTAAGCGCATTTCAAAATTCGATTCGCTGAAGGCGGACGAGCAAATTAAAGCGCTCGAAGATGAAATTGAGACGACCCGGAAACACCTCAAGCAACTGACAAAGTATGCCATCAAGTGGTTTACCGACCTGAAGAAAAAATACGGCAAAGGCCGCGAGCGGCGCACGGAACTGGCCTCCTTTGAACGTGTGGTGGCGCAGGATGTCGTCATCGCCAACGAAACACTTTACGTCGATCATAAGGAGGGTTTCGCGGGGACAGGCATGAAGAAGGACGAAGCGGTTTGCAAATGCTCCAGTCTTGACGATGTGATCGCGATCAATCAGGAGGGCAAACTCACCGTCAGCAAAGTCAGCGACAAAGCCTTCTTCGGGAAGAACATTCTGCACATCGATATTTTCAACCGGCCCGACCCCAACGCGCTGACCTATTGCATGGTCTATCGCGATGGCAAGACGGGCCCCACGCTGGCCAAGCACTTCACGGTCGGTGGCGTGACCCGCGACAAGGAATACGATTTGACCAAGGGCAAGCCCGGGTCCCGCGTTTTCTACATCGCCTGCTACCCGACCGGTGATGGGGTGCCCGATGCGGTCAAGGTAAACCTCAAGCCGGCGCCGCGTCTGCGCAAAACCGAAGAGGAGGTCTGCTTCAAAGACCTCGCCGTGCGGGGGCGCAACTCCGGGGGCAATATCATCACGAAGCACCCGGTCCGCAATGTCGTGCGGCTGACCAAAGCGGAGCGGGAAGCCGCCGGAGCCTGACTGACGGGAACCGATCTTTCTCTTCTCATGGAAGCGGGTTTATCCCGCGATTCAACTTCGCTCGAATGCCAATCCAGTCTGACTCCTGGCGTAAACCCCAATGCGTTTAACCCGAGTTCTGCAGTTATAGCGGAATCGGCAAAAAACTTGCGTTTTCTGCTGCTGTAAGTCGTTGATAAAATCGGCAAACGGGCCTTGAGCCCGCTCATTTGCGTTGCATTGGCTGGATGTAGTGGAGAAGGCGCTATTGTCGGAGCGTTTTTTGAGGGTAGGCTTGCAGCATGTTTCATCGCAAAAACCGCAAGCGCTTTGACGGCGAGATTTACGAGTATTGGACTTTGTGCGAATCGGTGCGCACCGAGCGCGGGCCGCATTGGAGGATCTCTGTGGCATCCCGGTCGAATCGGTCAACGACGACCGCGTTGGCTGAAAAGGAAAACTGGACCGACGTGCAAAACGGCGTCGAAGCCCGCCTGGTCGAGCACCCGGACAGAGACGGCAAGGAGCGCTTCGTCTTATGCCGGAGCAATGCCTGGGCCGCCAAAGAACGGGCCATGCTCGAGCGGCAGATGAACCGACTCAGCGATGAGTTAATCAAAGTGAATCGTTCGCTGCGCAAACGACCAGGACAAGACGAAGGCAAAATCGAGCGGCGCATCGGACGCTGGCTCGGGAAGTATCCCGCCGCAGCGAAATGGATCAAAGCCGAACTGGTCGATGACCGGCAGGGGCGGGCCTGCGCCCTGCGCCTGTATTGCCCACTACCCGACCGGGGCCACCCTTTGCTCGTCAAAGAAGCGTATCTGCTGCGCACTGTCGCCAAGCCTGACCCGGGCGTGGCTCTTTTACTCGCTCACCTTGGCCTTCACTTACCCAAAGGACCTAAGATTGTGCAAAATGTAGTGGAGAAAAATCGCTGATTTGAAGCGCAAATCACTGATTATCAACAAAACGGTCCCTGTAACTGCGGAACTCGGTTTAGGCCTGAAGTTGTGTGGCAACTTGAGTGCCGCTGAACCAGGCGTGCGGCGTTTTCGCAGACGACCGGCTTGGCATCCAGCAGGATACGGAGGTTCGGGGCCAACTGCGACTGTTCACGCATAGAGAAGGCCTGCTCCCAGATGTAACCCGGACCGCTGTGATCGTGGTTGCCGGGAATCGCGTAAACCGGGACGTTCAACTCGCCGATCGCCGAGCAAAGGGCGGATACGATCGCAGCGTCCGGGCTCGCAGAATCAAAGAGATCGCCGCAAACGACAACAAAATCCAGGTTGTGTTCTTGAATGAGTTTTTTGAGGGCCCGAACCATCTCCAGCCGCTGCCGACGGAGCGTTTCGCGCTTGGCGTGGTCACTGATCGATTGGAAGGGTTTACCGATTTGCCAGTCTGCCGTGTGGAGGGATTTTATGGAAACATCACGGCACCGATGTGCTGTGGATTGTAAAGAAAAAGCATCCAGAAATGTCTGGAGGCTTTTCTCTGCATAAAGTATAGAATTGGGAAAACCAAGCGATGACCTTCCTCTTTGATATCGGCAACGTTCTGCTTAACCTCCACTTTGACCGTTTCCATGCGGCGGTCCTCGACAGTCCGAACGCTTCGTTGCCGGATGAACTCGTCGCTCTAAAGGATCCTTACGAATCCGGAGCCATCAGCGATGCAGAATTCGTCGCGCACTGCCTGGACGGGTTGGCATCGTCCATGACAACCGGGCAGTTCACGGCGGCCTGGCAGGATGTTTTTTCACCCAACGAGCCGATGTGGACAGTGGTCCGCCAGCTCAAGGCTGATGCGCACCGGCTCATCCTTTTCTCCAATACCAACGGTCTGCACTGTGCTCACTTTTTGGCAAAATTCCCGGTCTTTCGGCATTTTGACGGACATCAGTTTTCACATGATGTCGGTGTGATGAAGCCGCATCCCGACTTCTACCGGAAAGCGATCAAGTGCTTCAAACTCGACCCCAGCGACACAATTTACCTCGACGACTTACCCGAAAACATTGCGACCGGGCGGGCCTTTGGCTTTACCTGTTGGTGCTATGAGGCGCAGCGACATAAAGACTGCCTCCAGTGGCTCGCCGGTCAGGGAGTGCTCACGGAACGGTCTTAATCCCGCTAACCTTCGGTCGTTGAGCCAGGCTTTACGACTTCGCCGATTATCAAGGTCCAATAGCCGAGCCAATTCGCGGGGACAACTTCAAGAACGCGGAAGCCTTCTGTTTCGATCACCGGATCGACTGGAAGCGCGGCGTTGAAGCCGATCAGTCCGGTTGCACGGGAAATCGAGCGCTCTGCGGTGCGCACCCACGGGTGCCTATGTTCGAAGTGATTGACGATAACGACACGCGCCCCCGGTTTGGCAACCCGAAGGATTTCCTGCATCAGGGCAGTTGGATCGTCCACCACCGAAACCACATACATGGCGGCAATCTTGTCGAATTGGTTGTCGGAGAACTCCATGTTTTGGGCGTCCATGGCGTGGAGCTCGACATTTTCTAAGTCGCGGCGCTGACACATTTTTTCTGCCCGCCCGAGCATTTCGGGAGACAGATCAATCCCCGTGACCCGGCATTCAGGGTCCCAGTGGTGGAGGGAGAGTCCGGTGCCGACGCCGACCTCAAGAACCGAATCGCCGGGAAGCGCTCCGACAGCACGCAGCGCGGTGCGGCGGCCTTTTTCCAACGACGGACCGAAAATCCAGTCGTAAACCGGAGCAAGGCGGCGGTAAGCCGAGCGCACCGGACTGGGATTGGATTTCGGTTCTGCCTGTTTTGAGGAGGGTTGTGTTGTTGGATTCGAATCTGGCATTGGCAGGCAAAGTGAATTTTTGGGCAAAACAATCGAGTTGGGTAGACTGTTCAATACCGATTTTTTGATGTAGGTATTTTGCCTGCGGAACTAAGCGCTGCTCAGCTCGAGAATAGGTAATCGCTCCCTCCTGTCTGCCTATCGACTTTTCCAAATCGAGAAAAGAAGTAGTGCGATCAACAGGGCACCGCTGCCGTGCTGCCAGAAAGTCAGTTGGAGTGCTTCGTGGTGGTGATGCCCACCTGCTTCCATATCAATACCGAGGGCTGAGTTAAAAATCCAGCCTGCGAGCCAGGAAATAATGAGTAGGCTGGCTAGGTAAATTGCCGTGGCCGAACGGCCAAGCATTTTCCAGACAGTGACAATAGTGGCTGTATTGGTTGCCGGGCCCGCGATTAAAAAGACGAGGGCTGCGCCAGGCGACAAGCCGGCTGCGATCAATGCATAGGCCATGGGAATCGAAGCGGTCGCGCAAACATAGAGCGGCACGCTGATCGCGGTGGCCAGCATAAAGGCGAGGGGTCCGGCACTAAGTGAGCCGGTTAACAAATTGGTTGGTAGTAGCGTTGTGATGAGGCCCGCCAAAAGAAGACCGACGATCAGCGCATTCCCCAAGTCAGCGGGCAGGGAGATGAAGCCGTAGCGCAACGCTTCCGTCGGCGTGCGCTGAGGTTGCGAAGCAGCGCAGCAGGAATCCGAAGACGAGGAAGCCGCCGAGCCTCTGCTTTTGTTTTCCAATAAAGAAAAGGCCTTCGTCTCAAAGGTCGGTCTGAATGAAAGGCTCCCAAAATCGTCTTTTGCCGTTTGTTTCTGCTTTGCGGGCTGGTCTTGGCAAAACAGCTCGATCAAATACCCCGTCACAATGCCACAGACGAAGGCGACGAAAACGCGCACCGCAGTAAAGAGTCCACCGAGCAAAGCATAGGTCGCTAAAATACTGTCGACTCCGGTTTGGGGGGTTGAGCTGAGAAAGGAAGCCGTGGCACCCCGCGTTGCTCCGCTTTTACGCAGCGATGCCGCCACAGGAATCACCGAGCAGGAACAAAGCGGCATTGGCGTGCCCAATACGCTCGCTTTGATAACACTAGCGAGCCCCGGCTTCCCCAACCAGCGCTCCACAAGTTCACGCTTTATGAGGACATGCAACAGCCCGGCGATAGCGAAACCGAAAAGGAGGTAAGGTGCCATTTCGGCGATCAGAAACCAAGTGTTCCTGAAAAAATCAGTAAGAAATGTCATATTCAAAGAAAATAACTCAGCATACGAAGACTGCAAACAGTTCGTCTTTCTGAGAGATGAACAGGCAAAAACCGAAAATTGCAGTGAGTGAAAAACATATCCAATCGCTTATCCCTCGCCAGGACATTTTCGGAGGCGAAATTGTCGCTGATCGACCAGGTTAGCCCACTATTTTTCTTGTTTAGAACAAGGCTACCTGGCTCACCCGAAGACCCGTCTGCGCAGTCCCTGGATCACGGCGATGCCGCCCCAATCACCCCCGCGCATCGGGTGCACTTTAGGCGGATACTTCCGCTGCTTGTTTTTCTGCCAAGCATCGACAAAGGAGGCGACAAACTCCTTCGAACCCAGGATCGCCCCATCGCTGAAATAGCGGACCCGACAGCGCATCAATTCTGCCCTGGAGAGCTCTCCTTGTTCCACTTCAAGCACCTGTAAAGCCTTCTCCCGGTCGAAGGAGCCCTTTTTCTTCGGAACGGCTCCCTTGCCAAATAAAAGCATCCGGTGCGCCGCCAGCGCCCCGGTGCCGCCCGGATCGAATGCGCTCCAGACCAGTTGCAGCCCGGCAATAGCCTTCTTCCTACCCGCTACTGCCTCGGCATAGCCACAGAAGCGGTAGTCCTTCGGGTCTGCTACCAGCCCCGCCCGCACCGGGTTCAGGTCAATGTAAGCAGCCATGGTCTGGAGCGGGTTGCCTTCCCCCTCCACCAGCACCGACTTGAACCGCTCGGCCCAGAGCGTGCCAAAGCGCTCGTGATGATGATTATACCAGAGTGAGAAGCGCTGCTTCAGTGTCTTCATAAACTGCGACACATCCCCCATCCGGGCGAGGAGTTTCCGCCGGAGCGCCTCCGCCTCTCGTCCATTCTCGGCGAGTTTTTTCTCCAGGATTTCGATGGAGGCAGTCTCATAGGCGGTCGGTTTTGGGTAAAGCACCCGGTAACGCCGCAGCAGTTCACGGTCAGAGACCTCAGTCTCATACGGCACATAGACCAGCACATGGAAGTGGTTATTCATCAAGCAGTAGGTCAGGATCTCCACCCCCGAGAAGTCGGCCACCTGCCAAAGCATACGCCGCAGCCGCTCCTTATCCCGATCCTCAAAGAGATGCTCCCCGTTCACTGTGCGCGTCATGCAATGATACACCGCATCGACCCCCGGCTCCGTAATCTTCAATCGCCTACGTCTCATAACGCAATGACACTGGTAAAGAGCAACCCTGTCAACTATAAAATAAGCCTGTCCCTTTATTTGTTCTTTATTTCTTTCTTTTGAAATCAGCGTGGTTGCTCTCTATTGGCGACTGCCGAGCTCCCGGATGTCTTCGAGGATGGTGTAGAAGGCGGGGACGAGGAGGAGGGTGATGCAGGTGGCGAAGAGGACGCCGAAACTGAGGGAGATGGCCATGGGGATGAGGAACTGAGCTTGCAGGCTTTTTTCGAAGAGGACAGGTAGGAGTCCGGCGAAGGTGGTCAGCGAAGTGAGGATGATGGGGCGGAAACGGAGACCGCCGGCTTCTTCGATGGCTTCACGTAGCGGCTTGCCGGCGGCTCGCTCTTGATTGATGAAGTCGACGAGGACGAGGCTGTCGTTGACGACCACCCCGGCCAGGGCGACGAAGCCGAGGACGGAGAGGATGCTCATGGGCTGACCCATGATGATGTGCCCACCGATGGCACCGATCAAGCCGAAGGGGATGACGACCATGACAATGACGGGCTGCATGTAAGACTTTAGCGGTATCGCGAGTAGGGCATAAATTATGAAGAGCGCGATGAGGGTCATCTGCTGGAGACTTTTGAAAATATCAGCCTGCTCGCGGGCCTCGCCTTCGAAGGACCAAGTCACGCCGGGGTAGTCGGCGACGATTTGATCGAGGAAGCCTGGGGCTCCCTTTTCGGCGTCCTCGCCGCTGAGGTCGGCTTTGATGAGACCGAGGTCGGCTACGGATTTGTCGGCGTCGGCGGTGATGTTGATGACCCGGCGGCGGTCGACGCGGGTGATGGCGGAAAAGCCGTCGGTGATCTCAAACCTCGCGACTTCATCGAAGGGGACTTGGCCGCCGGATGGCGTGCGGATGCGAAGGTCGGATAGGTTTTCAACAGACTGGCGCTCGCCGGGCGGGTAGCGGATCATGACTTTGATATCGTCGCGGCCGCGCTGGATGCGTTGGGCTTCGACGCCATAAAATGCCGCGCGGACCTGGCGGCCGAGGTCGCTTTGGCGTAGCCCGAGCGGTTCGGCGCTAGGGAGGATGTCGAGCTGGATTTCGCGTTTACCGCTACTGTAGTTGTCAACGATGTCGTAAAGGCCCTCGAAGGTGGCGAGCTTTGTTTTAATGGCCTCGGCGGCGTCCTGGAGCGCATCGAAATCGCGCCCGGCGAGTTGAATATCGATTGGGCTGCCGGCTGCGCCAGCGGCGTTGGCGCTGAAGGAAAGTTCTTTCACTCCGGGCACGGGGCCGATCAATTCACGCCAGCGGTTGGCGAGATTGGGGGCCGAAAGTTCTTCGATGGTGGTGCCCCCGGCGAGGTCTTCGCGCTTGATCAATTCGACGGCGATTTCGGCCAAGTGGGGTCCGGCGTTTTGCACGGCATCGCCCATGGGACCACCGCTGCCCTCGAAGGGCTGTGCGCCAATAGTAACCACAGCATTGTCGAAAGGATCGCCGTAGCCTTTTTCTTCAACTTCGGCGATGAGTTTGCGGAGACCGTCCTGCATTTGGTTGAGGGCGCGGGTGGTTTGGTCGGCGGAAGTGCCCTCGGGCATGACCAGTTTGGCCACGATGTAATCGGAAGGCACGGGCGGGAAGAAGACGAAGGGCAGGTGTTTGCCGGCGAGGGCCCCCAGCATGATGGCGAGTATGCCGACAAAGGCTGCGACGGTGGCGTAGCGGAACCGGATGGCGTGCTTGAGGAAGGGGCGATACCGGCGCTCGATGAAGCGCTCCAGGCCGTCGGCTATTTTGCGCTGCTGACGTTGCAGCCAGTTGATCTTTTCGCGGCCCCCGCCGCCAACGTTGCAGAGGGTGAGGTGGTAGGGCAGGACGAGCTTGGACTGGATGAGCGACCAGACGAGACAGGCAATGACGACGACCGGGATGGGGTAGAAGAACTTTCCAAGGAATCCGGGGATGGTGAGGATGGGGAGGAAGGCGACGATTGTGGTGAGAACGGCAAAGGTGACCGGGATAGAAACCCGCTTGGTGCCGGCGACGGAGGCTGGCACGCCGGGGCCGCCGTGTTTTTGGAATTGGGTGAAAACGCTCTCCCCGACGATGATGGCGTCGTCCACCACGATGCCGAGGACGAGGATGAAGCCGAAGAGCGAAGCGAGGTTGATGCTGATCCCGAGGGCGGGCAGGAAGATAATGGCCCCAAGAAAGGAAATGGGGATGCCGAGCATGACGAAAAATGCGAGCGAGGGCCGAAGGAAGAGCGTGAGCACGAGCAAGACGAGCACCAATCCATAGATGCCATTCTGGATGAGCATCTGGAGGCGGCCTTTCAGGTAGTAGGTGAAATCGCGAAAGGCCTCGACCTGAATGCCGGGGGGGAGGTCGTTGTCGATGGTTTGAGCAAATCGCTGCACGCGATCGGCGATATCGAGGGCGCTCTCGTCACCAACAGCGTAGATGCGCAGCAAAACGGCGCGCTGGCGATTGAATTCGGTGATGAGGGGATCGTCGACAAAGCCGTCATCCACCGAGGCGAGGTCGTTTATGCGAAGGACGGTGCCGTCGGAACTGCTCACGACAGGGATGGTTTCAAAGTCGGCACCGGTGTAGGCTTTGCCGGTGGTGCGGAGAAGAATTTCGCCGCCGCGCGAGCGAATTGATCCGCCGGGGATATCGACGGATGTGCTACGCACCGCCTGCACGACCTCGTCGAAGGTGAGGCCGTATTGGCGTAGTGCCGTCTCCGATACGTTGATGGAAATCTCGAACCGGGCGATGCCCTTGATATCAACCTGGGTGATGCGTTCGCGCACGTTGAGTTCATCTCGGATGAATTCGGCGAGGTCTTTGAGGGTTTTGACGTCGGCATCGCCGTAAACGGCGAGGGAGATGACTTCATTGCGGATGAGTAGCTCTTCGACGCGGGGTTCTTCGGATTCTTCGGGGAAGTTATCGATGGCGTCGATGCGGACTTTGACTTTATCGCTGACCGCCGAGGCATCGTAGCCGCGCTCGACCTCGACCCGCACCGAGCCGACGCCCTCGGCCGCAGTGGCGGTTATTTTCTTGATGCCGTCGACATCCTGGATGCGGTCTTCGATCAGTTCGACGATGCCGCTCTCGACCTCTTCGGGGGCAGCGCCGGGGTAGGGCACGGTGATGTTGACCAAATCAAGGTCGAGCTCGGGGAAGAGCTCCAGTTTGATATTCGTCGCGGTGAAGAGTCCGGCGACGATGACGATGCCAGCGAGGAGATTGGCGGCGACGCCGTTTTCGGTGAACCAGCGGATCATTCTTCGAGGACCTCCACGGGCATGTTTTCGACGTAGTAGGCGATGGGGCTGAGGACGATGCGGTCGCCCGGCTCAAGTCCGCCGGAGATGATGACCTGTTCGGCGTCGCTTTGGGCAATTTCGACGCGGCGGGTTTCCAGGGTGTCTTGGGGCGTTGCGACGTAGACGGTGTCCGAACCGCGCAGGGCGTAGCGGGGGAGGACGAAGGTGTCACTGAGGGCGCGGCCCTCGATTACGGCGTTGACGAACTGCCCGCGGCGCAGCGGCTCGGGGTGTTCGGCGGTGGGCTTGAAGGGGGCGTCGAGCGCGGCGACCACATAGAGCAGGCGGGTTTCGGGATCGATGGTGGCTTCCAGACGGGCAAAGTGGGCCGTCCAAGTAGGGGAGTCGGGCGTGTTGGCTTTTTCTAGGGTGATATAGCGTCGGCGGCGGTCGCGGGTTTCGAGGCGCTCGGCTTCGCGGGCGGTGACGGGGAGGCGCACTTCGGCACGATCGGTTGCGAAGATGCGGGCGACGGGCGTAGCCGGGGCGGCGCTGATGAATTGCCCGAGGTCGGCCGAGGTGCTGAGGACGCGCCCGTCGAAGGGGGCGGCCAGCTCGGTGCGGGCGAGGTCGCGCTCGGCGCGTTTGAGATTGGCCCGGGCGCTTTCGACGGCGGCCTCGGCTTGGGCGAGTTGCGGTTTGCGCAGGGTGAGATCACTGGGCTCGCCCTGGCCGAGGGCGGCCCAATCGGCGGCGGCCTGTTCGGCCAGTGCGGTTTCCTGCGCGAGGGCGAGCTCGGCATTGGCCAGCTCGGCGCGGCTGGCGGCGACGGCGGCTTCGTAGTCGGAGGGATCGATTTTGACCAGGACGTCGCCTTGACGAAAGGAGCCGCCCGCGCGAAAGCTATCGGCGACCTCAATGATGCGCCCGCTGACCTCAGCGGAAAGATCGGACTCGGTGCGGGGGAGCACGGTACCCTGGCTGCGGACGGTCAGTTGGACGGATTCCGGCACCACGGTGAGGACCTCCACGCTGGTGATGGGGCGCTCGGGAGCGGCTTCGGCGGCTTCGGGTTTGAAGACGACGAGGAGGACGGTGACGCCTCCGGCGGCGAGGAGGATGAGAATGGGGAGGAGCGTTTTCATTCGAGGAAGTCGCCGCCGAGGGCGAGGTAGAGGTCGATGCGGTTTTGCAGGATGCGGTTATCCACGGCAAGGAGGCGGCTGCGGGCGGTGTCGGCGGTGCGCTGTGTGTCGAGGGCGCTGAGGAAATCGCCGGTGCCTTTGCTGTAGCGCTCCCACGCGAGGGCTTCGGTGGCAGTGGCCTCATCGGCGGCGGTGCGGAGCTGGGCGGCTTCGCGGCGGAGGAATTGCTCGGCGGCGAGGGTGGTCTCGACTTCGAGAAAGGCGCGGAGGGCGGTGTCGCGGTAGTTGGCGGCGGCCTGGTCGCGCAGCGCGGCACTGCGTTCGATATTGGCGGTGATGCGGCCCCCCTGGAATACGGGCTGGGTGAGATTGCCAGCCAGCGTCCAAACACTGAAATCACCGTCGAGCAGATTATCGAACTCTTGGGAGGCAGTGCCACCGGAGGCAGTGAGGCTGATCTGGGGGAGGCGTTCTTTGCGGTCGGCGCGTCGTTCGCGCTCGGCGGCGGCCAGCTGGCGCTCGGCAGCGACGAGGTCGGGGCGGCGCTGGAGAAGGTCCACGGGTAGGCCGGATGGGACGGCCTCCGGCAGGTCGGGGAAATCGGCTGTGGCGTTGAGGGCGGCGGCGGGGTAGCGCCCGAGGGTGTTTTCGAGGGTGCGAATGCTTTGGTCGAGGGCGGCGCGGCGAGCACTGACGTCGGCCTCGGCGGATGCGGTCTGAGTACGGATGCGACGTAGGTCAAAGCCTTCGGAGAGGCCGCGCTCGAAGCGGGACTCGATGGCTGTTTGATTGTCGCGGTAGGCTTGAGCGGTGCGTTCGGCGAGGGCGAGTTGTTTGCGTGCTTCGATGAGATTGAGCCAAGCCTTGGCGGTTTGTGCGGCGAGAGACAGGCGGGCGGCGGCGAGTTCGGCGCGACTGGCTTCGACGCGGGCGAAGGCTGCGGAGGTGCGGTCGCGCAGGCGGCCCCAGAGGTCGAGCTCCCAACTGAGGTTGAGCGCGAGATCGTAATTTTCAAAAACGACGCCTCCGGTGGACGTTGGGCCGAAGGTGCTGATTTTCTGGCGGTTGCCGTTGAGGCCGAGTCCGGCGTTGGGCAGGCGGTCGGCTCCGGCGATGCGGGCTTCAGCGATGGATTGGGCAAAGCGTGCGGCGGTGGCTTCGAGCTCGGGGTTTTGGTCGAGCGCTTCGGCGACGAAGGTTTCCAGCTCGGGGGATTGAAGATCGGAAAGCCAGGCCGTTGGATTGGATCGGGTGGACTGGGTGGTCCATTCGTCGGGGGTGTCGATGGCGGGGGGTGGGTTGCGGTCGGGCGAGGTGGCGCAGGCGGTTAATAGGTAGGTGAGAACTGCGGAAAGGCTGAATTGCAGGAATGGAGATAATCGGCGGAAGGGAGTCCGCGGATGTTTGCTCGGAGCTGCGGCGGTCTTCACCCTGCTTCGCTTGAAAGCTACGCAGGGCGCGGCAAGTGAAGCCCCTACGAACGATGGTGCTGATCGAAAACTCATCCTTGCTGAAAACCGGCGACCGTGAAATCGGTTAATTCGCGAAGCATCCTATCGGAGTCGACGTGGCTGAGCTTACCGCCGGAAATGGCTTCGAGGCAGACCTGGTCGATGAAGGTTCCGATCATGGTGTTGATGGAGAGAAAAAAGCGGTATTGCAGCGTGGTTTCATCGAGGTCGGGGCAGCTGCGGCGGAGTTCGGCCATAAAGCGGCGGGAAAGTTCTTCAAAAAACTCCCGGTGCAGGTTGCGCAGAAGATCGGCGGGCTCAGCGAGGGCCCGACCGATGATCTGGGTGAGGCTTGGCCCTCCTTTCGAAGAGTTATTACCAAAGAAAAACATGGGGCGGAGGAGGGCGTCGAAGATCTCTGCCAGAGGAACCGGCGCGGGGCTGTGGGCCTGGATGGATTGGTCGAGCAGACGGAGGCGTTCCACATTGATCGGTTCAAAGCGTTCGCGGATGATGGCGCGCATGAGATTCGACTTCGAACCGAAGTGATAATTGACGGCCGCGAGGTTGACTTTGGCTTCGCGGGTGACCTCTCGGAGGGTCATCGCCCGATAACCGCCCCGTGCAAAAATCTTTTCTGCGGCAGCGAGGATGCGCAAGGCAGTCTGGTCGGCGGTGGGGCTTTTGGCTGTTTTGAGCTGGGGCATGTTTAAAACACTCGTTTCAAACGCCGCTGAGGTCAATTGAGGTTTTATTAAAACTCAACGGTCACCGGATAATCCTGCCAGCGGGTATCATCGGTTATGGCAATGGCACCGAGCTCAATCGCTTGAGCGATCAAAAGCCGGTCGAATGGATCCCGATGATGTTCGGGTAGTGATTCCGTGCGGCAGATTTCATGGAGTTCGAGGGGTGTTCGCCGGAAGCTGTGTTCTGTCACGAGGGTGCGGGCGAAATCTTCGGTTGTGCCATCCATCTCCAATTATTGGATCGCAGAAATCGTCGGACATATGTATTCTGCCCTTCATGTCGCCCCGTCGTCCGCCCGGAGGATTTTCTGGTGGGGTAATGGGCCTTAGCTCCGCTACCGGTTCTCCGTGTTGCGTAATAATAAAGCACTTGCCCGCCCGAGTCTGTCGGAGCAATTTTGACAGCTCTGTCTTGGCAGCAAATGCCCCGATCTTCGTGGGTTCGCTTTCGGTTGATTCCTCT